>JACRMU010000075.1 GCA_016219515.1 Deltaproteobacteria bacterium | reverse complement strand
GAAGCGCGCCCTCCTCGCCGTGCTTTTCGTCGCTCCCGCCGACGCCGCCGTGGGGGTGCCGCTGGTCCAGTTCCCGATGGCCTTCTTCTCGGACGCCGTCGGGCACTCGGCGTTCACCGGCGTGGCGCTGGGGGTCCTCCTGGGGATCCATCCTCTCCTCACGATGGTCGCGTTCGGACTGTTCGTCGCCTGGGCGATCACGCTCGTCAAGGGACGCACCGGACTCTCCCCGGACACGGTCATCGGGGTATTCTTCTCCACGGTCATCGCGTTGGGGATCGCCGTGATCAGCGCGCAGAAGGGACTGACCCGGAACCTGCAGGCATACCTGTACGGGGATCTGCTGGCGATCTCCGCGGCGGAGGTCGCCTGGATGGCCGTGCTCTTCCTGGCCGTGGCGGTCTACCTGTTTTTCACGTTCAACCGGATCCTGCTCCTGGGAGTCCACGAAGGGTTCGCCCGCAGCCTCGGCGTCCGGGGCCGGGCGCTCGAGATCTCCTTCTCCCTCGCCGTCGCGCTGGTCGTGACGACGGCCATTCGAGCGGTGGGGATCCTGCTGGTCACCGCGCTCCTCGTGGTCCCCGCGGCGGCGGCGCGCAACACGGCAAGGACGGCGGCGGCGGCGTTCTGGACTGCGATTGCGATCTCCCTGGCCTCCGGGTTCGCGGGGATCGCCGCTTCCTACTATCTCGACACGGCCACGGGCGCCACGATCGTCCTCTTCGCCTCGGGGTTCTTCGCCCTGACCGCCCTTCTCCGGCTTGCGAGGGGGGAAACCGCGTAGCGCATCCGCGGGGGAGGGAACTCCCGTCGTTTTCGTCGGAAGGCATGCGGTATAATTTCAGGGGCAGCCGGTTCCCGGCAGCCGCCGCAACCGGAACCCCATCACCACCGGAGGATTCATGGGACGGAAAGGATCGAAGACGGAAAAGAACCTCCTGGCGTCGTTCGCCGGGGAATCGCAGGCCCGCAACCGCTACACCTTCTACGCGGGGATCGCCTCCAAGGAAGGATTCGAGGGGATCGCAAATATCTTCCTGGAGACCGCGGACAACGAAAAGAAGCACGCCCACCTCTACTTCCTCCATCTTGAAGGAAACGACGTGGAGATCACCGCCTCCTACCCGACCCGGATCGGCAACACCGCCGAAAACCTGGCCGCCGCGGCGGCCGGCGAGCACGAGGAGTGGTCCAGCCTCTATCCCGCCTTCGGCAAGACCGCGGAGGAGGAGGGGTTCAAAGCCCCCGCGGCCACTTTCCGGAATGTCGCCAGGGTGGAGGCGCACCACGAGAAGCGGTACCTGGCGCTCCTTTCGAGGGTCCAGGACGGAACCCTCTTCAAGCGCGAGCGGCCCGTGCGCTGGAAATGCCTGAAGTGCGGGCACATCCACGAGTCCGCGGAGGCCCCGTTGAAATGCCCCGTCTGCGCCCACCCGCAGGGATGGTTCGTCCCTTCGGAGGAAAATTTCTAAAGAACGCGCACAGGGAAACCGGGGAGAAAACGGCCGCGGCGGGAGGAGCGCGGAATCCCCTGCCCGCCGCGGCCGTGCAGCACGCTACTGCGGGGTTTCGAACTTCGCCTTTTCCTTGGCCATCGCATCGCGGCCGGCGTCGTAGGCGGCCTTGACGACCGCCTTCTCCTCCTCGATGAAGGACTCCACCTTCTGCTTCAGGTCGCCGGTCCAGCCCTCCGTTTTCTTCCTGAGGTCCCCCGCGAAGTCGCCGATCTTGTCCCGCGCCTCCTTGCCGGAAACGGGGGCATAGAGCAGGGCCAGGCCGGCGCCGATCAGGCCACCCGCCAGGAACGCCATCAGCACGCCGCCCGAACAGCCCTTTTCTTCACACATGGTCGCTCTCCTTTCGAACGAATCTGTTCACAACATGCGACACTGCGGCCTTGACCCCCGCCAAACCGCCGGCGACGTTGCCGAGGACGGGAACGACCGCGAACTGCAGGACCGAAGTGGCCGCATCCAGCGTTTTCCGGAACCCCCGGACCCCTTCCGTCACGTGCGCCACGTTCGCCGCGCTCTTCTCGGCGTGCTGGAGGATGTCCCGCACCACCGCGTTGGTCTTGCGGAGGTCCTCGGCGGTCATCTCGAACTGCCGGATCGCCTCGTCCACCCGGCGCTCCATGAGGTCGATCGTCTTCCGGAGCCGCCAGAGCGTCATCGCCAGCACCACCGCAAGCGCAATGGCCGCGACGGAAAGAGCCGTGAAGAGCAGCATCTGGCCGCCCAATCTTCACCTCCGCTTCGCTATCGTCGGATACTGTGTTAGATACTGCAGGAGAATGCATCGTTCCACCTGCACATGAATAAAATACCGTAAACTCCCCCGCCGCCGCAACCATCCGTGAAGTACAATGAAACCTGCGGCCCGGCAGGAACCGAAACCGGCCCGCGGATGTCATAACCTTGGAAAAACGGGTGGATTCGGGGGGAGAAAACGGCAGGCCGGTGGACCTTCTCCTGGAGGCGTTCCGCCAGGGGAAGCCGGGGGCGTTCGACGGCATTGTCCGGGCGCATCAGGACCGCGTGTACGCATTTTGCGCCCGGATGCTTTCCGACCGGGAGGAAGCCATGGATGTCGCCCAGGAAGTGTTCCTCTCCGCATACAGGAACCTCGACGGTTTCCGGGAAGAGGCCCGGCTTTCCACGTGGCTGCTCAAGATCGCGGCCAACCGGTGCCTGAACCGCATCCGGCAAAGGACAACCCGCGCCGCGCGCGAAGTCAGGATCTTCGAATCGGAGACGCAGGACGGGGACGCTCCGCCCTTCCAGCCGCCGGCTCCCGAGGAGATCCGCCCGGACCGGGTCGTCGAGAACCGTGAGCTGGGGAGGATCCTCGCGGAGGCGCTTGCACGCCTCGACCCGGATTCCCGCTGGATCCTTCTCCTCTCGGATGTCGAGGGGTTCACCAACGAGGAAATCGCCGCGATGGCGGAAATCCCCCTGGGGACCGTGAAATCGAGAATTCATCGGGCGCGGATGACGCTTCGGAAGATCCTGGCGCCGGTGGTCTGAAGGAAACGACGCGATGGAATGCGAACGGATACAAGGCCTTCTCTCCGATTATCGGGACGGCTCCCTCCCGGAAAGCGGGCATGCCGCCGTCTCCGGTCACTTGCGGGAATGTCGGAAATGCGCTGAAGTTGCTGAGGGACTGGAGAACACCCTCCGGCTGCTCAGGGACCTCCCGCCGGTGCAAGCCCCTCCGGAGCTGCTGGAGAGAATCCTGCGGGAAACGGGGGGGGAATCGCCCGCGAAACCGTTGTGGAAAAAGCTTTTCCTACCCGCCCACGTAAAGATTCCCATCGAGGCGGCCGCGGCGATCCTTCTCTTCCTGCTGGTCTACGGGGTCCAGAAGAAGGAACCGACGCCGATCGCCCCTCCCCCGCCGGCCCCTCGGATGGAAGCGGCGGCACCCGGCGCGGAAAAGGCCACCCGGCCGGAATCCCCGCCGGCCCGGGAGAAGATGGCTCCTCCTCGAACCGCGGCGGCGCCGAAAGCAGGCCCCGGCGGGCGCGTCGCAAGGCGGGACGACGGGGAAGCGGGCTTGCGGGGAACCGTCGAGTCGAGGAGGTATGAGCCGCGGGCCGCGCCCGTCTCCGGCCCGGTGGCCGCCGCTTCCTCTCCTTCCGTTCCGTCGCAACCGCAATCCGCCCTCCCGGCCGTGCCGGTGCAGCGGGCGAGCACCTCCGCCGAAAGGATCGAGCCGGTTTCTCCCCCGGCGGAGAGCGCGGGGATGGGCGCACCGCAGCGGCTGCTCGCCGCGCCCCCATCGAGGCTCCTGCGACCGCTTCCGTACGGCCGCGAGGTGACGCTGGAAGTGGGGGCCGCGGATCGCCCGGGGCTGGAGGAACGGATCGCCGAAGTCGCGCAGGGGCTACGCGGGAGCGTCGTCCGCGAGCCGGGGACGGGGCCCGCCGACCTTGCGGAGAAAAGGCCTTACCCGGAAGCCGTGCGCGTTCAGCTTCCGGCGGATTCCGCGGAACGCTTCCTCTTCGAGATGCGAAAGCTGGGAACGATTCCGCCGGGAGGAGTCGCCGGATGGACCGATCTCCCCGCCGGACCTTCGCCGGGAACGGTCCTTTACACGGTGCGGATCCGCGTCAGATGAAATTCCCTCCCGCGTAGCCGCGGGCGACTTCCTTCAGCCGCTCCCGTTCGCGGAGATATTTCTCCTTCATCCCGATCAGCCATTCCCCATGCGCCTTCCTGGCCGCCGGACCGCGCCAGGAGTGCGCGGGCGGCTTGGTCGAAAGGCGAATCCCCTCCCCGTCCGAAGAAACGGTCCCGCCGGATCCGCACAGGAGGCAGAAGACGCGCCCGCCCCCGCGGAACTCGAAATAGGTCCCTCCGCATTCGGTGCAGGAGGGGCTTTCGGCGGGGGGAGATTCCTGGGAAAAGAGGGCGTTCGCCAGCCGTGCGGCCGCGGCCCTCCCTTCTTCCGAAAGAAGCGCCTCCCCCGGCAGGGCGGCGTGGATCACCGCGCGGCCCTTGACCGCCATCCCCATCGCGCGGAGGAAGTTTTCCACCCCCAGCAGCGACGCCCCTTCCCCGTCCATGACGCCTGCAAGCGCGACTCCGACCGCCGGCTTGCCCGTGAGATCGTCCAGCCGCTTCCAGAACTGCAGTCCCCGGTCCAGGAACCTCTGGAGGGAGGAGTGCGCCCCCAGCAGGTAAACGGGGGCCGCGACGATCACGCCGTCGGCGGAGGCGATCGCGTCGAGCACCATCCCGAAATCGTCCTGGATCGGGCAATCCCCCATGAGGCACCGGTAGCACGCCTTGCAGGGCCGAATGTCCTTCTCCACGAGCCGGACCATCGAAAGCTCCGCCGGCTCCGGCAGCCGGGCCGCGATCTCCTTCACCGTCAACTCGCAGTTCCCCATCTTGCGCGGGGAGCCGATAATCCCCAGCACGCGTTTCATCTCGCCTCCTTATCGCCCTGGAACAGCGTGCGGAATTTACGGCACCGTTCGAACTTCAGGTAAGGGACTACCTCCGCCGTCGCCTCCCGGCTCATCGGGAGGAACTTGCCATTCGCGCGGACCCGGACCTCCCCGCCGCAGGAAAGCTCCCCCTCGCTGAAGGCGATCCGGCCCGCGTCCCGGACCAGGCGGCTGCGGATCACGATTTCCTTCCCGACGGGGACCGGCGCGAGGTATTTCACGGTGAGCTCGCCGGTGAGATACATTCGCTGCGATCCCCCGAACACCGTCGCCGCCCAGCCCATCGACTCGTCGAGGAGGGCCGCCAGGACGCCGCCGTGGGCCACGTTTTTGTACCCGTTGACGTGCCGGGGGAGCGTGATCCGGGCGCACACCGCGTCTCCCTCCACGAAGAACTTCAGGCGGACGCCGCAGTCGTTCTCGTCCCCGCACAGGAAGCATCCCGAGGAATGGGGAAGGTACTCCTTCTCCGTGGCGCTCATGGCTTCTCCTTCCGCAGCGATCCCTGCCAGGTCCCCCGCCGTTCCAGCTCGGCGGCCACGTCATGCGACATCTCCCGGCTCCCCTTGCTCCACAGCGGGGCCAGCAGCATCTCCCGGGGGGCCGTTCCCATCAGGCGGAGCACGGCGATCTCCGGGCTCAGCCGCTCCAGAAAGTCCGCGCAGGCGGATACGTACTCCGCATATTCGGGCGCACGGACTTCCCCCTTCCTCCAGGGGCCTTCCAGCCCGCTTCCGGCCACGACGTGGAGGTGATGCAGCTTCACCCCCTGGACCCCCAGCCCGGAGAGGAACTCCGCCGCCGACACGAAATTCTCCCTGGTGTCCCCCGGAAGGCCGTAGATGAGGTGGGCGGCGACGTCGATCCCCCGCCGCCGCACGGCCGCAGCCGCCTCCGTGAACTCCCCCACCGTGTGT
Organism: Deltaproteobacteria bacterium; assembly: GCA_016219515.1. Lineage (GTDB taxonomy): Bacteria > Desulfobacterota > Deferrimicrobia > Deferrimicrobiales > Deferrimicrobiaceae > JAENIX01. The sequence goes on along the minus strand of JACRMU010000075.1, from coordinate 27,845 downwards.
CTTCGGTTGATCCCCGCAAGAACGTCCTCGGAGATCGACTGGAGGCCGATTTCGACGGAGACGTACCGTTCCCGCGCGATCGCTCCGAGGACGTCCACGACCGACGGCCCCAGGCAGTCCGGCCGGGTCCCCACCACGATGCCGACCACGTCGGGATGGCAGAACGCCGCGCGGTAGGTCCGCTCGAGTTCCTCCGGCGGCGCGTAGCTGTTGGTGTACGGCTGGAAATAGACGAGCAGGCGGCGGAACGCCTTGAGCCGTCCGCTGGAGGCGATCGTCCCGCGGACCTGCTCCTCCACGGGCCGGCCCGGGAAGAGGACGCCTTCCGTAAAGGACTCGTTGTTGCAGTAGATGCAGCCGCCGGTCCCCTTCGTGCCGTCGCGGTTCGGACAAGTGAACCCCGCCGCCACGCTGATCCTTGCCACCGGGCCGCCCAGGCGCCGTCGAAGGAACGAGGCGTAGTTGTGAAACCTCAGATCCGGGTGGATGGGGGGGAACAGGCGGATGCCCTTTCAGCCGCCGATGCGGGACATCGGCTCGGCGGTGAACGACCCGCCGCAGAGATCGTGTCCTTCGGGCTTGGCCGCGACGGCCCGCAGGAAGAGGGCCTTCACATCCCGGTCGTCCTTCCCTTCCCGCAGCGCAGTCCGAAGGTCCAGCGTCTCTTTCGCGAACAGGCAGCTCCGGAGCCTCCCGTCGGCCGAAACCCGCAGACGGTTGCAATCGGAGCAGAATTTCCGCGAGATGGGCGAGATGATCCCGAGCGTGCCGGCGAAACCGGGAACTTCGTACGTCACCGCGGCGGACGGCATCCCGCCGGCCGCGGGGCGGACGCCGGGAAGGGAGAGGATGCGATCGCGGATCCGGTCCGCGGAAACGTACCCTTCCGACGGGAGGCAGCCCACCGGCATTCTCTCGATGAAGCGGACCTCGACCGGCGTTTCCCTCGCCATCCCCACGAAATCGTCGACCTCCCCGGGAAGCAGCCCATGAAGGAGGACGACGTTGATCTTCACGGGGAGAAGGTCCGCGGAAACCGCGGCGTCGATCCCGGAGAAGACGTCGGAGAGACGGTCGCGGCGCGTGATCTCGGCGTACCGGTCGCGGCGGATGGTATCGAGGCTGATGTTGACCCGGCGAAGCCCCGCCTGCCGGAGCGGAACGGCGGCCTCGGCGAGCCCGATCCCGTTGGTGGTCATGCAAAGATCCGAGACCCCGGGAACGGCGGCAAGGCGGCGGACGAATTCCACCACGCCCCTGCGGATGAGAGGCTCTCCCCCCGTGACACGGATCTTTCGGACACCCAGGGATACCGCCACGAGGACGCAGCGCAGGAACTCGCTGTACGTGAGAATTTCCTCGACGGGCTTCAACGGGATCCCTTCGGGAGGCATGCAGTAGACGCACCGGAGATTGCACCGGTCGGTGATGGAAAGGCGCAGATAATCGACCCGGCGGCCGAAAGGATCGTGAAGCATCGGATTATTTTATCAAAGCGGGCGGCAAAGAAGGGGATGGGAATCGCTTCCGCAATTCTACGCGATGCTCCTCGATTTCCCGGCGGACCTCTTCCGGACAGGCGACGGGGCCCGGATCGCCCGCGCCGCCCTGTGCGCCGCTTCCCGCGGCCGCAATAGCCTCCCGGCACATTTTTTCCGCCTCGGCGAACGCATCCGCCGCAGATTCAGGCCGGTTCGCCCGCATCCGGAGAACCCCCGCCGTGTCCAGGAACGCGGGCCTGCGGCCGGCGGGTCCGGAAACCACGGCGTCCATCCGCGCCATCGCGTCGTCGATCCCCTCTCCGGAGAGGATGGCGCACCAGGCGAGGTTGTTGGTCGCCTCCGCGTCCCCCGGCCGGGCCTCCAGCGCCAGGAGGTACTCGGCGCGGGCCTTTTCATATTCCTTTTTCGCCAGGGAAACGTTGCCGAGATTGACGCGGGCCTGGAAAAACTTCCTGTCCTTGCGGAGGGCCATTTCGTATTCCCGCTGCGCCAGGTCGAGCTCCCCTTTCCGCTCATAGGCGACGCCCAATTCCACGTGCTCTGCGGGTGTCAGCGGATCCTCGAGGACGATGATCTTCGGCACGCGGGAACACCCCACGGCCAGCAGGAGGATCACAAGCGATGCAAGTACCCCTGCCGGGCGGTGAAATCTTTTTAGGCACGTCCCCGTTTTTAGCATGCGGGGGGTCACCGGTCCCCCCGGCGGACGATGAGCGTCAGCCGCCCCATTTTGGCCCACTGCGCGTCCAGCTCGGAAAACGGGATGACCTTCCCCTGCTCGCGCCCGGAATGCGCGACGATCCCTTCCGAGGTCCAGCCATACGCCAACAGGTAGTGGGGACGGCTCCATACCCAGGCGCCCAGATCGACGAGAAGGATCACGGGAGCTCCCGCGGAAATCCGTTCCCGCAGGCGCAGAAGGTCCAGATCGATGACCTCCGCGGCAAACCCCCGGCGCCTCGCCGCGGCCGCCAGGTCGGTGATCAGCGTACCTTTCAACCCTTCCGTCCGGGTTTCCCTCACGAGGTCCGCCGTCAGGGCGTCGCTCCCCAGGAAACGGAGGTTCATCGCGAGGGAGGAAGGGCCGCAGGTGTCCTCCTCCTGCGGGAGGAAGGGAACGCCCGGTATGACGGCCGCCGAACGGGCGCCCGCCTCCCGCCCGTTGACCGGACCGGCGCCGGCGCATCCCCCCAGGAGAAACAAGGCGCTGCCCAGGAGCAGGACGGCGCCGGGAAACCGGAACCTTTTTTTCAACGGACAACGACTCGCTTGTTCATGAGCATCAGGATCACCAGGATCAGGATGATCAGCACGGCGAGGGTGATCGCGACATCCGCGCCGCTGTCCGCCCCCGCAGCCGCGCGGTCGGCCAGCGAGGCGAGCCGGTGCAGGTCGCTGTCACTCATCGACTTGAGCTTCGCCGTCGCCTCTTCCGGGGAAACCCCGAAATCCACCAGCTTCTGCAGGACGACCTTGCGCTCCAGGAACGTCTGTACCTTGGCGGCGTCCGCCGCCCCCGGGTCGCCGGCGCCATGGGAGGCAACCATGCCCGCCTCGGCCACTCCCCGGAATGAGCCCAGAAGGCCCATCCACACAGCCATCGACAACGCCAACGCGAAAAACCACGCGGTCCCGCGCATCGATTCCATCTCGATTCCTCCCGATGCCATTATCGTTCAGGTAATGGCGCTGTTTTCCAAGTTTTTCACGCTCCCCGCCACCCGTCTGTTATTAGACATCTTTTGCAAGGAAAACGTTGCCGCTTGAGGAATTCGCGCGAAAAAAAGAAAGGCGCCGCCCGGAAGGGGGGCGGCGCCGGAAACATTCTTCCCCGTCCGTTAACGGACGACGATTTCCTTGTTCATGAGCTTCATGATGACAATGATGAGGATGATCAGGATGGCCAGGCCGATGAGGAGGCCCAAGCCGTCGTCGGCGCCGGCCGCCACCCTGTCGGTCAGCGAGGCGAGCCGGTGCAGGTCGCTGTCGCTCATCGACTTGAGCTTCGCCGTCGCCTCTTCCGGGGAAACTCCGTAATCCGTCAGTTTCTGAAGGACGATCTTACGCTCGAGGAACGCCTGGACCTTGGCGATTTCCGCCGCCCGGAGTTCGCCCGCCCCCGTGCCGTGGGAGGCGATCACTCCCGCCACCGCCACCCCCCGGAACGATCCGAGCACGCCCATCCACCCCGCCATCACCAGGGCCAACGCCATAAACCATCCCGCTTTCCGAATGAACGCCATCTTCTCCCCTCCTCTGTGGAAATCGAATTCCCGACAATTCGTGGATTCCCTGCTATCTTCGCAGAATTCCGCTCGGCAGGTCAACCGGCGGATCAGCGATACCGGGAAAGGGCGAGATCCAGTTCATCGACCGCCGTTTCCATCGCTGCTTGCAATGCGGCCGGATCCTTCCGGCCGGCCTGCTCCGCCCGCTCCACGATTTCCTCCAGCTTCCGGCGGTCTTCCCGCAGGCGTTCGAGAAACCGGTTGAACAACGTCGCCAGCAGCGCGGCCTGGTCCCCCTCGCGGAATGCGACCTGCCTCAGGAATTCCCCCGCGATGTAGCTCTCGATCGTCCGGCTCATCCGATAGAGCGGCCCCGCCACCTTGTGGAGCGTATAGATGCACAGCACCGCCATGGCCCCGCAGACGAGAAGGACGTACACCAGAGCGGAAAAAGAGACCATCGGCAGGGCGAACCCGGTCAGATGGCGCAGGGCGAAAAACACGCTGGAGTAATCCCCCTGGAGCGGCCGGGAGAAAAAGAGGAACATGAAGGCGAACAGGAGAAGCGCCCCGAAGGCGAAGATGCACGAAAGCAGGAGGAGGAACCGGAGCTGGAACCCCCGCTCCGCGACGGGCATTTTCGCGGCCGCAAGGCGGTTCGTCACGGCGCCACCCTCCCGATCTTCCCCTTCAGGTCTTCCCACCGGGACCGGCACTCCTCCGGGGACGCCGAGCCGGACCGCAGGAACGCAAGGTCTTCCCGTATCTCCCGTATCCCGGAGAGCGTGTGGGAACGGGCGGCATCCAGCTGCTCCCCGAAGGATTGGATCTCCTTCAGCCCCGGAGCGTTCGTCGGCGTGGAAAGATCCCCTTCCGCCGACATCGCCAGCACCTCGGCCACCCTCCGGATCCCCGCCCGGATCCTGCGCATCAGCAGGAAAAATGCGAGGAAACTCATCGCCAGGACGCCAACGAACAGCGCGGCGAGATGGGAAATGACGATATCGTCCACAATTTGGTACGGCGTCCGGATCAGGAAATGCCCCCGGTAGGTGGAGTCCCAGAGAGCCAGCCGGATGTGGTCGTAGACCAGCCACGAGAACAGTGCGGCCCCCGCGACGACGATCGCGGAAAAGAACAGCGCCGTACCCCCCTGGACTCTGGGGCTGATGAAGACGATCTTCCGGCGACTTCTCGGGTAGGCGATCATAGCTTCTTATGGCACCCGTCGCACAACGCGGCGAACCCCTTCACGGGATCCGACGTCCGCAGGTAATACGTCCTGTAATAGTCGGAAACTCCCGAGGGAGGAGTCATGGGCTCCGGTTTCTGCGACGGGTGTGCCTTCACCGTCGCGAGGAACGGTCCGTGCGCCTTGTGGCAGGTCAGGCACATGAGTCTCCCGTCGTCGTCGAGGCGAAATTCCGCGGGGATCTTCATTTTCCAGTACTTGTCCCGCGGACGCATCCGGATCGGATGGGTGCGGTCCAGCGACTGGTCCGTGTGGCATCCAAGGCAGTACTCGGAACATTCCGGAAGAAAACGGGCCGGCTCGATATTTCCGCGGTAATAGACGTGGCACTTCCGGCATTGGTCGGGCTTCCCGAAGAGGGAATGCGGGTTGACGCGCGGGTCGAATTGCGTTGCCAGGACCAGGCAGGAAAGCAATACCGCCGAAACGAGGAAAAAAGACTTCCAAAGGGTCTGCCTGGATGCCTGCGCCGTCAACGGCTCCTCTCTCAACGGCCCGCAATTTCCACGACGTTATATCACATATTCCGGCGGAAAACCCGCATTCTTCAAAGCGCCCGGACGGGCAGGATGATCATCGGAAGCCCTGCGAAGACCAGCTTTTTCTGGGCGAGGAACGCGGTCTGGTTGTGGAGCAGGCGGGTTACCACGCTCTCCTCCTGGAAGACCAATTGGCCCGAGAAGAAGACGATGTTGGGGAAATCCTTTGCGGCGCCCGCAGCCAGGTGGCCGATGGTCTCGATGACGTCCGTTCCCACCTCGCTGCGCGCTTCCGCGTAATACCCGTGCCCCTTGACGAACTCTTCGTAGTTCTGGAGCTGCTTCTTCAGGTCCGTGCCCAGGTTCACCACCTCCTCCGCGCCCTTGAAGATGGTGCTGTCGACGACGCCCGCGGAGAGGAACACGAAGTTCCGGAAGGTCCCCGGAAACGACCGGATGACGGAGAAGAAGACGTGCATCCCGAGCCCGTTGTACCCGGACACCATGATGGCCGCCGTGGGGGCGACGCGGCGCAGCATCGGCTCCTGCACGGAGGATACCGTCACCGGCGGAAGCTGAAGCAGCAGCTCGTCGAGCCGCCGCAGGGCGTGCTGCGCTTTCCGGTAATGGCGGCGGACCAGGAAGCACATGCCGATGAACGTCCCCGTGATGAGCAGGGTGATCCACCCTCCCTCCGGGAACTTGACCCATACCGTGAAACAGAGGATCGAGGCGGTCAGGAGGAAACCGACGCCGTTCATGGCGAACTTGATCCTCCACGCCTTCTCCTTTTCGCGGTCCTTCCACCAGTGGATGCACATCCCGAACTGGGAGAGACTGAACGTGAGGAAGACGTTGATCGAGTACATGACGACGAGGTACCGGACCGACCCGCCCGTGATGAAGAGCATCACGAACGCCATCACGCTCATGAAGTAGACGCCGTACTTCCGTACCAGGCGCTCGGAGAGATGCGCGAACCGGTGGGGGACGTAGGAGTCGACCGCCATGCTCGAGAGCACCTGCGGGCCGTCGATGAACCCCGTCTGCGCGGCGACGAACAGGAGCGCCGCCTCCGATGCGAGGACGAAAGCGACGATCACGACGCCCGTGTGCCCCGGCCAGATGCTTCCCATCAGGTTCTCGAACAGGACGGCGTTGAGCGTTTTCCCCTGGGTGGGCATCACCCCGTTCAGCACGTACCCGAGGATGATCCCCCCGGCGATGAAGGAGAGGGAAAGCGCCATGTAGAGCATCGCCTTCTTCCCCGTGTGGACGCGGGGCTCGCGGAGGGTCGGCATGGAGTTGCTGACCGCCTCGATCCCGGTGTACGTCCCGGCGCCCATCGAGTAGGCGCGCATGAGGAGAGCCCCCAACCCCACCCAGCCGAGCTGCTTCGCCGTGGTGGAGAATTCCATGGACACGCGGGCGCCCACCGCGGGCAGCTCGGGCGCGTGGCGCAGGACGGCGTAGAGCACGAGCGGGACGTGGCTGAGCATGAACGCCATGAAGATGGGGGTCAGCGCCGCCACGGACTCCTTCACGCCGCGCAGGTTGAGCCAGATGAGAAGAACGAGGATCAAGGCGATGAAGGCGAACTTGTGCGCCTGCCAGTTCAGCGGGAGGAAGCTGAACAGGGCGTCCGCGCCCGATGCGATGGAGATGGTGATGGTCAGCACGTAGTCGATGACCAGCGCCGAGCCGGATACGACGCCCGCCCTTTCCCCGAGGAGCTTGGAGGCGACGATGTACCCGCCCCCCCCCGAAGGGAACGCCTCGATGATCTGCGCATAGCTTCCGGAGATGATGAAGACCGTGACCACCGTGGCGAGGGCGACGAAGATCGCCAGCACCGTGTGGCTCCCGAGGGCGAGGAACGCCTCCTCCGGGCCGTAGCAGGAGGAGGAGATCCCGTCCGCCCCCAGCCCCACGAGCGCGAAAAACGCGACCAGGGAAACCTTGTGGAAGATCTTCGGATCGAACAGGTCCCGGGGTGCGCCGAACAGGAACCGTTTCGCGCGCTGGAAAAAGGAGCCGTTTTCCATCAACGGTACCGGGAAAGCAGGGTGGACAGACGGGAAAGGGCGTCTCCCATTTCCCCGCGGCAGGTGGTGGCGTCGAGGAGGCAGAGCCGCTCCGCATGCTCCATCGCCTCCAGGCACCCCCGGCGGTCATCCCGAAGGCGGGCCACAAAGCCGTTGTACGCCTCCGCGAGCGCGACCAGCTGGTCTCCCTCCCGGAGAAACACCGCCCGGACGGAATCCCCGGACTCGTAGTTCTCCAGCGCCCTCTCCATGCGATAGAGCGGCCCCGCGATCTTGTGGAACGTGAAGCCGCAGAGGACCGCGACCGCCACGCTCACCAGCAGGACATAGGCCAGCATGGAGAAGACCAGCATGGGCACCAGGAACGCGGACAGGTTGCGCAGCGCGAAATACACCCCCGCATACGTGGCCGGAAGCGGCTGCGTGAAAATGATGTGGAAGGCGAGGAACAGGGAACCCCCTCCCAGGGAGAAAACGAGGAGCAGCAGCGCCGCGAACCGTCCGATGTACCCTCGGGCCGTCATTTTCGTCCTCTCTCCGGACGATCGGGCGCTCACGGGGCGATCCTGTGAAGGGTCCGCTTCAGGGCGTTCCAACGGCGGGCGAACTCTTCCTCCGGAAGCGGCTCCTTCCGGAGAAATTCCGCCTCATCCCGGGCTTCGCGGATCAGGGAAAGGGTCCGGGAACGGGAAGCATCGATCTTTCTCCCCAAATCCGTAAGATCCAACAGGCCCGGCGCCTGCGTGGGCGTCGACAGGTCTCCCTCCGCCGACCGGCGGAACGCGACCATCAGGCGGTCGACCCCTTGGCGGATCCTCCGGAGAAGGAGCAGGAAGACGAGAATGCTTGCCGCCAGTCCGCCGGCGGTCAGCGCGGCAAGGCGCTCCACCAGGGACCCGCCGACGATTTCATAGGGAGACAGAAAATGGTAATGCCCCTGCAGGGAAGCCACGCGGAGCGCTCCCTTGGCATGGCGATAAAAGAACCAGACGAACAGCGCCGCCGCGACGAGGACCACCGCGGCGAAACAGAGCGCCGCCCCTCCCTGGAAACGGGGGTTGATGAAGATGGTCCGCCGTTGGACATGTCGTGGAGAGCCAGGACTCATGGCACCTTGTGGCACCCCTCGCAGAGCGCTTCGTACCCTTCCCCCGCGGGATCCGAGCGCCGGAGGAAGTAGGTCCGCCTCGCAGCGCGCTTCGTACCCTGCCCCCGCGTGATCCGAGCGCCGGAGGAAGTCGGCCCGGTACCAGGGCGCGGCGTTCGGCTCGGCCTGGGAAATCTCCGGCGCCTGCCCCGCAAACGCCCTGACCGGCGACAGGAACGGGCCATGCGCCGAGTGGCATGTAAGGCAGACGATGTGCTCGCCGTCGCCCAGGCGGTATTCCGGCGGGACCTTCATCTGCCGGAACTTGCCGGCCGGGTGCACCTTGAGGGGGTGGGTGCGGCCGCGCTCCTCGACCCGGTGGCACTCCAGGCAGAAATCGATGGACGCGGTGGCAAAGCGATCCGCCTCCATCTTCGGACCGTCATAGAGATGGCACCGGGGACACTGGGGGGCCTGCCGGAAGTGGGTATGGGGGTTCGGGGCGGGAGGAGCCGCGGGAAACGCCTGCCGAACCGGAAGGAGAAACACGGCGAGAAGGATGCCCGTCAGGAAACGACGGCCGGCCGAGCCGGTTCTCAATGACTTCTGAATGTCCCGCCCCATCGGTAATAATATATATTTTTTCCTGCCGCGGGCGGCGAGGTTTCTTTTCGCAAAAACGGGACGGGGGACCTCCCGGTCCCCCGTAATCTGTGTTGGAGTTGGGTTGACGATCTCCGAACCCCTCTTCCTTCCTGATCGGAAGAACCCGGAAAAAACTTTATGAAAACTTTTCAGTAGAAGACCTCTTCGTCGGCAAGCGACATGGGATACAGGAGGACGACGAGGTTATGCAGCTTCCCCTTCTGGTCGTTGACGTAGTTCCGGAAAACGACCATTCGTTCGAAACCCAGCGTCTCGAAGGCACGGATCGCGGCCTGCTGCTCCTCCGTCACCTCGACCAGGAGGTAATGGAGGGACGCCTTCTCGCCCAGGTGGCGCAACTCGCGGATCATGGCCGTCCCCAACCCCTTGTGCCGGAACTCGGGAGCGATGAGGATCCGGACCGTCCCCACCCGCTGTTTCCATCCCGAACGGTTGCGGTGAAGCGTCGCGTCTCCCACCACGCGCCCCTCGAAAACCGCCAGGATGGGCAGCACCGTGTCGTAGTCGAGATCCCTTGCCCACCGCTCCACATCCTCCCGCCGGTCCACCCCCTCCCGGAAATACATCTTCTCCTCCATCGGGATCCGTTGGAGGAAATTCCATAGCAGGTCCACATCCTCCTTCACCATCGGGCGGAAGGTGACGCAAGCGCCGTCCCTCAACGTGATTTCCTTGGGATACCGATCCAGGGGTAGCATCTCTTCCTCCTCCGGTCGTGATTCCTCACCACTCTTCGCGGAAGGGCACTTCCACGGCGTCGTACCACCCCGCGAAATCCATGGGAGCGTGGGGGGGGAGCCCCTTTTCGTGCAGGAGATCGTCGATCACCCGGTGCGCGTAGGAGAGGGCATGGTCCATGAACCGGAGCGCCTCCTGCGAATCTTCCCGGGGATCCCCCATGCGATACACTTCGACGGCCTTGAGATGATCCCTCCGTGCCGCGGGGAGGTCCATCCCCTCCAGAACCCGTCCGATCGCGCTCAGATGTTTCCCGATCCGGTGGTAGGCGCGGACGATTTCCGTCGGGCCCGCATCCATCTTCCTCCACCGGCCGAAATAGATCCGGTCGTGCCCGGCCCGGAGCTCGGCATACGGCAGCCCCTCGTAAGGGCACACCGGTTCCCCTCCGGAAGATTTCCGGAGAGGATGAGCAAGTTCCGCGCCGCAGGTGGGGCATTTCGTGCGGGAAAGCGGCATAGGCGCGTTGCCCCCGGAGGATTTCATCGCGCAGCGGATACGACGGACCTTGAAATTATAGCCCACGGGGCCGACGGGAAAAATGTATAAAGGGAAGGAACGATTTCAACCCGCAAGGGGCAAGGAGGGACCGGGAAATGAGCGCCGTCGTCGTCGAGCGTCAGGGAGCCGTGGCGACCCTGCGGATGGACCGGCCGGAACGGATGAACGCGTACGATTTCGAGATGGGCGACGCGCTGCTCTCCTCCCTGGGGGCGTTGACGGTCGACCCGGGCGTGCGGTGCATCGTCTTCACCGGGTCGGGGAGGGTCTTTTCGGCCGGCGGCGACATCGGCATGATGGCGGGGATGAAGGAGGATACCGCCCACCGGTTTCTCGACCTGACCGTCCGCCTGCACGCATTCGTCGCCTCCCTGCGCCGCTGCCGCAAGCCCGTGATCTCGGCGGTCAACGGCGTGGCGGCGGGAGCGGGGTTCCCCCTGGCGCTGGCCGGGGACATCGTCGTGGCCTCCGAGACGGCGCGCTTCGCCCTCGCCTACCAGAACATCGGGCTCTCCCCCGACGGCGGATCGACGTTCTTCCTGGCAAGAATCATCGGGACGCACCGGGCGATGGAGCTGACGCTGACGGGCCGGACGCTGTCCGCGGGCGAGGCCGCCTCGTGGGGGCTGGTCCAGCGGGTATTTCCCGAGGACTCCTTCGCCTCCGAGACGTCGGCGCTGGCGGCACGGATCGCGTCGGGACCCACCCTCGCCTATGCGAAGGCCAAAGAGCTGTACAACCGGGCGCTCCTCCAGCCGCTGGAAACGCAGATGGAGGAAGAGCGCCAGGGGATCGCGGAGACGTCCGGCACCGCCGATTTCCGGGAAGGGATCCGTGCGTTCCTCGCCAAGGAGAAGCCGAACTTCCGGGGATAACCGTCAGGATTTCCTCTCGGCACGCCGGTTCGGATGATAGACTTGGAAAATCGCGGAAAATTTCCATGACCGACACATTCCACCCGATACGCGACGCGAAGAACGTTCTTGTCATCCAGCTGGGCGATATCGGCGACGTCGTCCTCGCCACGCCGTCCCTGCGTGCGTTGAAGGAAACGCTGCCGGAAGCCAGGGTATCCGTTCTCGTCCGAAAGGGGTACGGATCCCTCCTTGAGGCGGACCCGTACCTTCATGAAGTGATCGAAGTCGCGAAAAGCCGGGGAAAGATCGCCGAGCTATGCGGTGAAAATATCCGGCTGGTCCGTCGCCTGAGGCGCGCGGAGTACGATCTCGCGATCGATCTGCGCACGGGGGACCGCGGGGCGATTCTCGCATTTCTTACCGGGGCTCCCGTGAGGGTATCCCGGTACGACCGCGAAAAATCCTTCTGGCGCAACGGCATCTTCAACCATCCGATCTACAGCGCGAAGCCCGCGTCTCCTCCCGCACACCCGGGCGCGGACCAGTCCCTTTCGCTCCTCCGGGCCATCGGAATCGACACCGAAGACACCGCGCCGAGACTATGGACCGCCAACGCCGCAACCGGGAAGGTTCGCGCCCTGCTCTTTGCGGAGAACGTGGGAGAAGGCGGCCGATGGGTCACCATCAACCCTTTCTCCCGCTGGAAATACAAGGAATGGGGCTATGACCGGTGGGGGGAGGTGATCGGATGGCTCTGGAAAGAGCACGGCATCCGATCCGTGCTGGTGGGTTCGCGGGAGGAGAGGGACGCTGCGGCGCGCATCGCGGAAAAATGCGGCGGCGGGGCATGCAATCTTGCCGGGGAAACCACCCTCGCGGAACTGGCCGCCCTGCTGCGTCTGGCAACGATGCATCTCGGCGTGGACAGCGCCGCGCCCCACATCGCCTCCGCAGTGGGTACCCCTTCCGTCACGATCTTCGGCCCCTCGGACTGGCGGGCATGGACCGTCCCGAGTTACACTCGGAGGATCGTCACCCCCGAACGAGAGTGCGTGCCCTGCCGGCGAAAGGGGTGCGACGGCAAGGAAAGAAGCATCTGCCTCGAGGAGATGGAAACGGAGCCGATGAAGAGCGCGATCCGGGAAGTCCTGAAGGTCCTTGAGGATCGCGTGTCCCCGCGGCAGGCGGATCTGCCATGAGCCGGTTTCAACTCCTGGATTGGGATTCGGAATTTTTCGGGTTCGCGGTCGCGAGAATTCTGCCCGACAAGATGTCGCCGGAGGAGCTTGGGCGAACGATCGCTTCCTTGAAGGAGCACCGGGTCGGATTGGCGTACTGGGCTTCCGACCCGAACGACGAAGAGTCGCAGGAAGCGGCACGGTCCTGGAACGGGTTTCTCGCCGACAGGAAAGTCACGTATGTCATCGACGTCGGCCGGGTCGCGGAACCCGTTGCCGGCGCGGAATGGATCACGGAGGAATACGGCGATCCGCTGCCGTGCGGCGAACTGGAGGCCCTCGCCATTCGGGCGGGCACGTATTCCCGGTTCAAGGTCGACCCGCGGATGCCCGATGGGAAGTCCGCCGAGTTATACAAAATGTGGATTCGCAATTCCGTGAACAAAACCCTCGCCGATGCGGTCCTGGTGATTCGCGATGCGGGCAGGATCGCCGGGATGGTGACATTGGGAGAAAAACGGGGGCGCGGCGACATCGGGCTGCTCGCGGTGGCTGTCGGCATGCAGGGGAGAAACATCGGGGTTTCCCTGGTGCGCGCCGGCCAGAGGTGGGCCCGCGGAAAGGGATACCGGTTCGCCCAGGTCGTCACGCAAGGGGAAAATGCCGCGGCATGCAGGTTGTACGAAAAATGCGGCTATACGATCGACAAAATCGAAAATTTCCACCATTTCTGGATTTGAAGCGGTGCAAGTCATCTTCAGGCATTTCGCAGCCGATAATTCACAACAAACTGACGGAAGAGAATAATTAATGCACTGGGAAAATGTTTATCGGCATATATTGAAAGAGGGCGACAACTGTTTGGATATCGGGGCAAATGAGGGCCTCCATAGCCTGATCATGAAAAAAATAGTCGGCCCCAAAGGAAAGGTTTACGCCTTCGAACCACAGCCGAACCAGTTTATGCTTTTATCGGAAAAGAAAAAGGACGGCATTTTCTCCATTAACGAAGCGATGAAAGACTTTGAGGGCAGCACCGAAATTTATTATTCAGACGAGGACGGGGCGTCTAACAAATATGGAGGGTCTACCACCGTAAAAGAGCTTGTGCCGTTTCTGACGATTTCATTGAAAAGCAAGAACATAAAAAATGTATCCGTAAATTGCACGACGATTTCCGCTTTCTGCGAACGGGAAAATCTGATACCTGATTTCATAAAAATAGACACCGAGGGAGCCGAAACGGAAATCATCAGAGGCGGACTTGCCGTTATAAAAAACCATAAACCTAATATCCTCTTTGAATATGGATCAACCAACGAAAAACCTCATCCTGAATCGGTCGACATTCTTGAGGATTGCGGGTACAACTTTTTCATTGCAACCCTTGGAATAAAAAATGGCGTGAGGATAAAGAAAGAACCGACCAAATTTATCGGCTTGCAAAAAAGCCAATTGGAAAATATGGCGCCTGCATTATGCGATATTCTCGCCATACATAACCAAAAAATGCACGTCCCGGGTCATAGCATCACCGCACCATTCGACAATTATTTTAAATTCAGACGAAATCTTCATTGGCTCTTTCCCTTCATGAGAAGATAGCCAGTGTAAATCCGGTCCGCTTTGGTTAGACATTATCCAATGTAGACGTTTCCCAGATGCTTATTCAATCATTGGGCTCATTTCATCACCTTCCTGAACCACTCGACCGTTTTCCCGGCCCCGACATCAAGTTTTTTCATGATTTTGGCGGTTTTCCAGGCAATTTTTTCCGCTTTCTGCTGCGCTTCCCAGGCGGTATTTACAGCGGATTCGTACATCGTTTGCCGCCGGCTGTTTTCGCAACCGCCGCCGACGGCCCGGCGGGGGTGCGATATTCCGTGTGCGCTTTCCAGCTCCTTCAGGACCTTCAACGCCTTCTCGCGGGAGTTCGGATAATCCATGCAATACGGTTTCAGGATCTCTTCATTGCGGCTGTAGTACATGAAATGGTGAACCTGATGCCGAAAGGCGATATCTTCGGGATGCTCGCGATTGTACCTGTCGAATTCCGTCGAAAACCACCCCGCGTTCCGCATGCAGGTATCGATGCCCGAAAAGGTTTGCGGACCCCAGAAGACCGGCACGGGCGGCATCAGCCCGCGGGGCCTTATGCTTTCGATGAACAAGGTGAAACCGGAGATGCCGATAACGACCGCCGCCGCCCGGCCGCAAAAATAGCCGGCCAGGATAAATTGAAGCGCGGCGTTGTACTCTTTCAGGAAACGAAGCAGTTTGCGCCGGTTGACATACCTTGTCAGGTATTTGACTCTTGGATGACGATAATATTTCCAGCTTAACGGATCTCCCACCAGAACAAGAACGTGATCCTTGTAGGTATCCAGAAGATCGAACAGCATTCGATCGTTCAGATTTTCGTAATCGGCGAGATGGCGGTCATGCGGATCCTCCGTCCGTTTGTGCATGGCGATCACGGGCCTTCGGTCCGGATTCATTTCGAAATCGATCGCATCCAGGAAATCCAGATACTTGTCGTTCAACTCCAGATCGTCGATATAAAGGCCGTGATCGTAAACCGCCTTGTACGTGTAGGCAACGAGGTCGAGGTTGAAACCCTTCAAATCGGGGGAATACCCCAGGTTTACCTCGGTCGGATTCCTCCCCCGGTAGCGATAAAGATTGACGAAAAAATCAAATCCCTTGGCAATGCGGTTGATCTCCTGCGCGTCCCTGGCCACCAGGAACTCGTCGATCCATCGAGGCTTTTTGAAATACCGGCCCTGTGGCTGAGGGGAAGGGAATACATAGGACAGGCGTACCGGTTCGTCCAGGCGCACATTATCTATCGGATGATGAAAACCTGTCTTTACCTCGTTGCAGACGTGCCATAGATATTTCCCGGGCAGGTAATGGGCGACATTGTCGCCCGAGAAACGATTCGCGGGGTGATCGAAAATGGGAGAGACAAGGATATTTTTCATACGGAAAGGACTCTCGTCCCGACTCAGTCGTTGCCGGCGGTTCCGGTCTCGATCGGGGCCGTTCTTTTCCAATATATGCTTGCGGCGTTCATTTCCATTCTTGATTGTTTCTTATCATGTTGAATAGATTCCTCGTCGTATATTTCATCGATTTTTCATATGCGCTTTCCATCATGGGCCGATAACTTTCCCAGTGATTCAATATATCTTGAATTTTCCCCTCCAATTCCTCCAGGTCCTCGAAATATACGAAATCCACATCCGGCGTGTAGTACCGTTCGATGACGTTCCATGGGTCTTTCTTGACCAGGTTCAAGGTCCTTGAGAACGCGGCCTCATTGCACCTTGATTTGAATTGAGGCGCGATTTTCAAATCCTCGATGTGGCGAAACGCTTCGTTGTCCCGCCAATTTTTTCTCGCTTTAACGTTTCCGATATCGTCGTCGTTCCGTATATCGAACGTATTGAAGCAGATCGATATCCTGCAACGGGAGATCAACTGCAATTTTTCGTCGTTGGTGAGGTTCGTATTCGTGGCGTATTTCAGATGTTTCTTCGTGGTCTTGTTGATCCCGTGCGTCTGGGTCATGTACCGGTAATGGAACTTCCTCATGATCTTCAGCATTCTCGAATAGGTATCGCCGTGAATCCCTCCGTGATAGCAGACGTCGTAGAGCTTCTCCTGCGGCGCCGGGATATCCGCTTCGTTGAAAGGATAGAAAATGTCTTTATATTTGTTTCCGCCTTTGATGCCGTTCAGCCACCGGTTCGTATAGGGACAGATTCCGTAGATTTCGTCGAACTTGTCGTCGACGCCGGTGGGCTGGCGGCTGCAAAACTCCGTCGGCATGGTGACGTTCAGATAGATTTTTCTCCGGCAATGCACGTCGGATTCCAGGCTGCATCCGCTTTCCAGAAAATTGTAGCCGTAATACAAAACGTCACTGCCGTCCTCCGTGCCCAGCTCCTCCAGCCGGAAATAGTGAGCGTTGGTCCCGGGAACTTCAATCGAAAGGTCCTTAACGACTTTCAAACGCGTCCCCTCTTTTTATAATCGATGCCGTATTCCGTTAAAATCGGCGCCAGCTCTTTTTCGTATTCCCCCAAGTTCCATTTCCCCTTCACCAGCGCCGAGGCGATGTACGGAACGATGCGGGAATCGTAATGAACCAGCCCGCGTTTCGGTTCGTTGCGATACGACAACAAACCCTTGATATCCAGCCGCGAACACACCTTGTTCGCCTCGACTTCGAATTGCAGCTTGGTCCTTTTGCCCGCGATATGAACATCCGGGCCCATCTCGTGAATTTTCTCCAGGACCGATTTCTTCCATATCGCAACCGTCTGGCTGTAAAAATACTCCGCCCTGTTGTCCAGATAAAACAGGTCCTCCCTGTTTTTGTATTTCGAAGGCGTAACGTTGGAGCCGCGCGTCAACCGGATGAAGGATATGGCGTCATCCTTCGACAGCAACGATACGTATTCATCGACCGCGTCTTTTTCCACATCGCCGTACAAAATATAGTCCTCGTTGAAATTCAAAAGGAAATCCTCTTTCACCGACTTCAGGCACTTGAGATATTGCGTCCGGAAGTTGTCCCTGGGGTCGTAACGGATTACTTCGCAGGAATCCGGTATCCCGTCCCCGTCATCCGTGAAGACATATACCTTGTTGCCCGGATAGTGCTTCTCCAGTTGCCCGAAAAACATCCCCCAAAGGTCTCGGCAGGTCGATACGGTATTCACGGCAAGGCAAAAATTTTTCATGGGATTCCCTTTTTATGGTTTCGGGCCGCTGCGGGCAACGGCTACCAGATGCATATTTTATCGATATCCTTGTGCTTCGCTCCAAGCCAGAACGCCTTCAGATACGACCTGTCGAGCCTCATCCCCGTAAATGCGTTCAACGTCGTGCCGATGTCGATGTAGGTGTTGGCGTCGCAATGCCGGTACAACTGATGGATCGCCATCTTGCTGAACGCGGAGGCGGAAAACATGAACAGATGCCCCCGAATGCCGTTTTCATCGATCCAACGTTTCATGGTATCGATCAACCCGTAGTCGTTGACCATCGCGTTGTAGCCGACCCGGAAATCCTTGCAGATAAAAGGAAGCGTGGTCACGTCCGAATTCTCGTTGCACACGATGACCGTCCGGTAGCCGTTGAACAACGGGTACATCTCCCGGATGAATCTCCCGTAATTCCCGTTCAGGAAGAGGTTCGCCCACGTGAAGTTTTCATCGTGCCGGCCGTGGAAATCCAGCTGCCATCGGAAATCCGCTTCCCCCGCGCAGCACCGGCAGCTGATCCCCTTGAAATAGTTCTTCGCCGTGTACCGGAAGGCATCCACGAGCCGGTCCCTGTAAAACGAATGTTCGTCGGGATGGAAATGCTTGAAGTCCTCCTTCCGGTAGTGGCCTTTCATCACTTTATCGCCGATCTTCACCAGGTTGTCGCCGAGGATGAGCTCCTTGTTCTGCAGGATGAACAGCTCCCCGTCGGAAAACCGGTTGAAGGCGAACGGCTCCCTCCGCTTGAGAAGCGATACCAACCGGTAAAAATCCTCGACGAAGCTTTTCATGCGCCTATCCGCCGGCGGTCCCGCGAATCACAGGGCCAGCTCGTTCTTCCAGACATCGTAGATCGAATCGTTGCAGGCCGCCTCCTCCGTTTCGGGAGAGTCCGGCCCGTGATAACGGGTACCCGTCAGGATGCATTCCCGCTTCACGGCGCTCCAGGGCTTTGCGGCGCAGCGATACACATCGGAAACGGAATCGTACATTTTCTGGGGATCGTCGACGAACCCCGCAAATCGGATTCTCCCCGGATATTTCTTCGCGAAAGGCGCGATGTTCGAGTAGAAGTAGACCGGGTCCAGCAGATATCCGTACACGATGACCGATTCCATTCCGTCCTGCAGCGCTTTTTCGATGGATATCTCCAGCCGGTTTTCCGGCCGGACGCTTCCGATGACGCCGGCCACCCGTTCCGGCCTGGCGAGGGGTTTTTTCAGGTCGCGAACGAAGTCGGGGCAGACGAAATGGGGATGGCGGGAAGCCCGGCGGTCCCTCTGCGCTTCGCAGGAGAAGTGGATCTTGTGAAAGAGGGAGAAGGCCGGCCGGCCGGCGCGAACCGGATCGTCACCGCTGCGGGTAAGGACCAGCCGGAAGGCATCCGGCTTGCCGCGGCTTGCGCCGATGTTGAAAATTCGATCTTCCAGCGCCCGCCGCCAGCCGCCGTCCCTGGACGGGCCGGCCAGCGTTCCCGGATCGTCCAGATCGGCAACCGAACGAAGCCGGATGCCGTGCGCGATGACGATATCCCCGTTCCCCGGGCGGAAATCGGAGAGAGGAGCGGACCGGCACTTGTCCAGGTGCCATCGGTCCGGCCCGAAGAAGGTGCATTCGTGTCCCCTGGAATGGAACTGGTTGCACAGGTTCGCCAGCGCGACCGTGGAGCCGACGGGGATGCTCTGTCCGGATACGATTTTGATCATTTCGCTTTCATCAGGGAACGGGAAAGGATCCGAACGATGCGCTCCGCCGCGCGCCCGTTCCCGAACGGATGCTGCCGGGCTTTCCCCGAAGGATTCCTCGCCCAGTCGATGTGGGGAAGGAGCTTTCCCCCCACCAGCTTCCCCAGCCCCATCTCGATCACTTCCGGCCGCTCGGTGGTCTCCCTGACGATAAGGATCTTCTTGTTCAGGCAGGCGCACTCCTCCTGGATCCCGCCGCTGTCGGAGATCACGAACCTCGCCCTGGCCAGCATGCGGAGCATTTCGAGATACCCGACCGGCGGGATGACGCGGAGGTTTTTCGCCTTCAGCCGCGGACGATGCTTCCGCACATTCGGGTTCGGGTGGATCGGAAGGATCAGCTCGAGGTCGGGATTCCCGGCGGCGACCCGGTCCAGCTCGTCGAAAAGCCGCCCCATGATCGCGTGGTTTTCCCTGCGGTGCAGGGTCACCGGGACCTCGTTCGACCGGGCCACCGGGATCTTCCGCCGGCGCCTCAGGAGGTCCACGGCATCCACGATCGTGTTGCCGACGTTGCGGACGTTCCTGGCGCCGCATCCGACCAGGTTTTCGCAGGCCCGTTTCGTGGGGGCGAAGTTCCATTCGGCGGCGTGGCCGATCAGCGTGCGGTTCAGCTCTTCCGGGTAGGGATTCTCCGGGTCGAACGTCCGCAGCCCCGCCTCGACGTGCGCGATCTTCACCCCGTTGTAGAACGCCATCTGTGCGAGAGCCCAGGCGGTCGTCGTGTCTCCCTGGACGACGACCGCATCGAAGCGGCGCCGGGCGAACAACCGCTCGGAGGCCCGGCAGATCTTGAGGAAGCTTTCTCCCAAGGTGTTGTGCTTCGCCCTCCCGGAAAAGGAACCGGCGAAGCTTACGTCCGGCGGGGGCACCAGGTCCTTCACGTCCTCATAGAGGTCCGTCTGCTGCCCCGTGAAAAGGGTCTCATGGGCGATCCGCCGCTTCCTGAGCTCGCGGATCACGGGGAACAGCTTGATGATTTCCGGGCGGGTCCCGTAGGCGACGAGGATCATAGCAGCATCGGCTTGTAGCCGTTCTCCATCTCGGTCCGGACGACGTTCCAGTAATCCTCCGACCGGTCGGTGCTGCTGATCGCCACCCGGTCCACGCCGCGCTCGGGCTTCAGCGATCCCCACAGGGACGGGTCGCTCTTCGGATGGGGAGGGCATGCGGAGCGGATGCCGCGCCGCTGGAGCATCGCGCAGAAATGAATGTCCTCCCCGAACGTCCGGCAGGGGGGATCCTCATCCCAGAAATACCGGGCCCATTCCCTGCGGAAGAACCAGCTGTGTCCGACGAGGTCGACGTATTCCAGGGTCTCGTTCATTCCTTCCCAGCCCATCCTGGGTTTTTGGGTCTTCAAAATCGTCCCCGACAGGAACCGGAGCCCGATCGTCCCGCAGATGACCTTTTCGCGGTCGACATGCTTCAGGCAGTTCTCGAACCAGCGCTCCCCGGGGATCGTGTCGTCGTCGAAGATGCAGACATACTCCCCCTCCAGCGCCGATGCCAGGGTGAAACGCGGAATGATGCCGAAGTTGTGGTCGCAAATGATCTTCTTGACGTGCTTGTCGTTCTCGAAGCTCACCAGCTGTTTGCGCTCGAGGAGGCCCAGCGCCTTGGGGGGCTTATTGTACCAGAGGACGATCTCATGCGGCGTCACGGTCTGGCCGAGCACCTTCCTGACCTGCTCCTCCAGGTACTGGGGACGCAGCCAGGCGGTGAGGATCACGGAGATTTTCGGTTTCATTCCGCATGCCCCGATCGTTGCCTGTCAGGCGAGCATTTCATCGTAGATCCCTTCGACGGTCTCCGCCAGCTTGTCCCAGCGGTTCTCCCTTGCGGTTTGCAGCGCCTCCCGCCCCATGCGCAACCGGAAATCCTCGTCCAGCAGCAGGCCGATCCTCCCGGCGGCGGAATCCGTGTCCCCGGGGTCCCCGACCACGAACCCGTTTCTCCCGTTCTCCACGAGGTCCTTCGCGCCGACGCCCCCGCTGATGACCACCGGCAAGCCGGCGGCCATCGCTTCCAGCACGGCCATGCCGAAGGTATCGAACTTCGAGAGCATCATGAAGATGTCGGAGGCGAGATAATAACGCTCGACCCCTTGCGCCTGCGGCCCCGCGAAGACCACCGCGTCGCCGATGCCCATCCCGTGCGCGATCCTCTCGTACTTCCGCGTGTCCCCCTTGCCCACGACGAGCAGCAGGAGGTTCCTCCCCCCGGGCATCTCCCTCGCCCTGGCCACGGAAGCCATGATACCATCCAGCCCCTTGACCTCGAAGTTCATCCCCACGAAAAGGACGATCGTCTCCGAAGGGCCGATCCCGTGGCGCGCCCGGACCTCGAGCCGGCAGGAGGAACGGTCCGCCGGGGAAAACATCCCCGCGTCCACGCCGGGATGCATCACGCGGAACCTCGACGGATCGATGCGGTATTCGCGGGCGAACGCCTCCATCGCCAATGTGGATACGGGAAGAAAATAGCGGGCGCCGCTTTCCATCATCCTTTTCTCCACGGAGACGGTCGCAAGGTCGAAGAGGGACGGGCGTTTCCGGCGGACGGCGCGGACCCAGCCCGCGTGCGGGACGGAGTGCAGCGAAAACACGTCCGCGCGGTAGATGCGCTCGTGGGAATGCACGAGGTCGAACTTCCCTTCGGCCGCCATGCGGTCCGCGAACCAGGCGAAGCCGATCGGCCGCAGAAACCTTGGGAACCGGATCGCGGGAATCTTGTGGAAAACGATTTCTTCGCAACGGGAGCTCCACCGGTTGGCGAAGACGTGGAATTCGTACTTCCCTTTCCGGGCGAGCCGTTCCGTCAGCTCCGCGGCGAACCTCTCCCCTCCGCCGATCAGCCCGTACTTCGGGATCACGACGGCGACCCGCGGGCGACCCCCCGGGTCCCTTTCCCGATATTGCCGCGGAAAAACCGTCAATGCCCCGTCCCCGGCCGGTTTCGCTCCAGCTCCCGCAGCTTGGCGTACTTCGCGAAGACGTGCAGCGCGGCGGCCGCCGCGATCTCCAGCCCCTCGACGCCGTCGAGGAATCCCAGCCGCAGCAGGTAGGACCTGGCGAAGGCGAGAAACGGCCGAAGAGTGATATCGGAAATGCGGCTTCTGCGTCCCGATGCGAACATCTCCCTCGCGGAGAGGTCGGTGTACCGGTTCATCTTGACGAGGATGTCCGCGAAACCGTCGAAGGAGTAGTGGAGGATGTGGCCCTTCAGGCGTCCCGTCGCCCCGGACACGATCACGCGCTCGTGGACCGACTGATCGGAGAACCGGGCGTGCCGCCGGTCGAACAGGCGCACCGTGCGGTCGGGGTACCATCCCGAGTGCCGGATCTCCTTGCTCCCCAGGAACGTCCGTCGGGGGACGGAGAAGGCGGGGGGAGCGCCGCCGTCGCGCAATACGCCCTCGATTTCCTCGGCCAGCTCCGGGGTCGCGCGCTCGTCGCAGTCGAGGCAAAAGATCATGTCGTGGGTCGCCCGCGCCACGGCGGCCTGCTTCTGCGGGCCGAACCCCTTCCAGGACACCTCGAATACCTTCGTTGTGTAGCGCAGGGCGATCTCCCGCGTGCCGTCCGCGCTTCCCGAATCGACCACCACGATCTCGTCCGCCCAGGCGAGGGACTCCAGGCATCCGGCGATCCGTCCGCTCTCGTTGAAGGATATGACGACGGCGGTTACCGGACGGCGATCCGATGTTTTCATGCCCCCCCTCGAAAACCGCTTCAGGCCGTGACGATTTCGAACAGCCTGCTCGCGTTCATCTCTTCCTGGAGCGCCCTGCCCGCGCGCGCCGCGTTCCCGCAGTAGCGCCCGTAGTCCCGAAGGACCTCCTCCACCCCCGCGAAAAGGACCTCCGGCGCCGCCGCATCGACGGCCTTCCCCGCCCCGAAACGGTCCACCACGCGTCCCATCCACGTCCCCTTCAGCGTCACGACCGGGCAGCCGAGGGAAAGGGCGTCAAGGGTGACTCCGCTGATGCGATCCGCGAAATCGGCCGGGGCATAGGGCTGGAGGCAGATCGCGCCCCGGAACTGCTCCCTGTACTCTCCGCCCTGCAAGGTTTCCCTGCGAACCTTCAGGTGGGGATAGCCGATATTCACCAGGCGATCCATCTCCGCCCGGATGCGCGCGTCGAACCTTCCGTAGTGGTCGGGAGACGCCTGGAGGGATACCGGGACGGTTTTTCCCCTCGCGTGAAGCCAGGCCACAAGGCTCACCAGGTCCGGGAACCCCTTGTCGGCGCGGGCGGCTCCCGCGAAAAGCAGGTGACGGAAATCCGGATCCCCCGCCTGCACGCCGGGTTCCACCGGAGTGATCGGGTAGGGCACCGTTTCGGCGCGCCCGAACCCGCATTCCCGGAAAATACCCACGACCGATTCGGTCGGGCCGAGCACCACGATGTCGG
Organism: Deltaproteobacteria bacterium; assembly: GCA_016219515.1. Classification (GTDB taxonomy): domain Bacteria; phylum Desulfobacterota; class Deferrimicrobia; order Deferrimicrobiales; family Deferrimicrobiaceae; genus JAENIX01. The sequence goes on along the minus strand of JACRMU010000075.1, from coordinate 4,375 downwards.
GCTGCAATCCCGCCATCCGCACAAGGAAGCTCCTTTTCCCCGCGTTGTGCCGGAACCAGTGAAAATAGAGGTAAACCTTGGCCGGCGGTATGCGGCCGCCGGCCGCATGGTGCGCAAACGCAAGGTCGATCCGCGTGGCCGTCGGAAGGAATATCCGTCCGGGCTCGCGCAGCAGCTTGCGGAGAAGAAGGAACGCCTGGGGGCGGCGAAGGCGCCTGTGGAAATGCGGAAACACGCGCACATCCCTTTTCTCCAGGCCCGGAAGTTTCGCATTCCGTCCGGCGTACAGGCGCAGTTCGCATCCGCTCTTTTCCCCCGCCCCGCAGAAGCTCGACACGAAGCTGTGGCAGTGCCCCGCCTCGGACTCGAGGGTGGGCTCGACGATGTGCAGAACCGTCCGTGTCATTCCGCGACGATTCCCCCGGCCGCCGCAAGGCGGTTCCTTATCGGTTTACACACCGGGCATCTCCACGAGGAGGGTTGCCATCGCCTCCGCGGCCGCTTCCGGCGGGATGCTTCGCCGGCACTCCGCGTCCCGGGCACAACGCTTGCGGAGGCATGCGGTGCAAGGCATCGGGGCCTGGAGAAACCGGTGGCCGGGTCCGTACGGGGCATTCCGGTTCCCGTCGGTCACCCGGAAGACGGACACCGTCCTGCATCCCACGGCCGCAGCGACGTGCAGCGGGCCCGTGTCCGGCGCCATGAGGAATCCGCACCTCCGGTACACGGCCGCCAGCTCCTTGAGGGAGAGCCTGGGCAGCACCGCCATGCCGCGCCCCGCCCTGCGGAGAATCTCCTCCGCCTCCCTCCGTTCTTCATCGCTTCCCCAAGAGAGGAACACCCCGATCCGGGGGTACCGCCGCCGCAGCGCGCGCGCCGCATCCGCCCAGAAATCCGGATCCATCCGCTTGGTCTGCCAGGTCGTGCCCGGGTGGACGACCACGAGGGGCGCCGCCTCGGGAAAGGCGTCCCGGACGACCTGGGCGGCGCGCCTCTCCTGCTCGTCCGTCGTGGCGATGCCGGTCCGCAGGGAGGCGAGATCGAACTCCCCCCCGAAGGGGGCGCTGACGACCCGGAGCAGCTTCCGGCTGATGTGCCGGTCGTCCGGGCGCAGACCGACCTTCCGGTTCGTGAACAGCAGGTTCGGCGCCTCGCGGACCCCGTGCCGGTCGAAACCGAATCTCAAGGGAGCGCCCGAGAGGCGGGTGACGACCCCGCTCTTCGCGTTCCCCTGGATGTCGAACGCGATGTCGTAGTTTCCTTCCCGCAGCTCCCGGACCGCGCCGGCGGCCTCTTTCCTTGCGCTGCCCGCGGTCCACTCCCGCTTCCAGCGCTTGAGGTCGAGCGGCACCACCCGGAAGAGATCCTCGTTCCCCTCGAGCAGCGCGGCGAACCTGCGGTCGACCGCCCAGTCGATGCGCGCCCCCGGGGCGGCTTTCCTGAGGTAGTCCAGCACGGGCAGGGCGTGCGCGACGTCCCCCAGCGCGGAGAGCTTCACGACCAGGATCCGGCTAAACTCAGCCCGCTTCACGCGGGGACTCCGGGAAGAGCTCGCGGGCGGCCGCGACGACCATCTCCGCCGTCACCCCCGACATGCACTCATGGCCGCGGTCGCACTCCCGGAGCATGCAGGGGGAGCAGTCGACCCCAACGCGGACGATCCGGGCATTTCCGGTCCAGGGGGACGTGGTCCGCCAGTCGGTCGGGCCGAAGATCGCCGCCAGCGGAACCCCCAGCGCGGCCGCGATGTGCATCGGGCCCGAGTCGTTCGTCACGAGGAAGGAGCACCGGGAGAGGAGGGACATCAACTCCCTCACGGAGGTCCGCCCCGCGAGGTTTACGGGCTTCCCCCGCATCGCCGCCTCGATTTCCTCCGCGAGAGGGCGCTCCGGAGCCGAGCCCATCAGCACGACGGAAGCCCCCCACTCCTCGGAGAGCGCATCCGCCACCGAGGCGAATCGGTCCGGGAACCACCGCTTCGCGGAGCCGTAGGTCGCGCCGGGATTGATCCCCAAGACCCGTTTCCCCTTCGGGATGCCGAGGGAGGCAAGCCTCTCCTCCATCGCGTCCGTCTCTTCGCGCGTAACCCCAAGCCGCATCCGCGGGGAAGCCGGTAGGGGGATCCCCAGCCCGGACACAAGGCGCAGGTAATATTCGGCGTGGTGCAGCCGCCGGGTCTCCTCCGCGACGGGGATAGCCCGCGTGAGGAGAAGGCGCCTCCCGTCCGTCGCATATCCCATTCTCTCCGGCACTCCCGCGAGGAACGCCAGCAACGCCGCGTCGAAGGCGTTCTGGAACAGAAGCGCGGCGTCGAACCGCTCGCGGCGCAGCTCCGACGCCATCCGCAGCATCCCGGCCGCTCCCGAATGCCTTTCCGCCTTGTCGTAGACGAGAACCCCGTCCACGTCCGGGTGATGGCGGAACAGCTCCGCCACGAGGGGCCTGGCGGCAAGGACGATCCGGGCCGAGGGATAGGCCTCCCGCACCGCTCCCAGCGCCGGCGTGGTGAGCACCGCGTCCCCCAGCCAGTTGACGGCGCGCACCAGCAGCGCCGCGGGAGGGGCCTTTCTCTCTGTGCGCATGGGAGGAATAGATTATCACTTCCCGAAGAACCGGCGGACCTGCCGGATCACCTCGTCCTGGTCCTCGCGGGAGAGAAACGCCGACATCGGCAGCGAGAGGATCTCCCGGGAGACCGCGGAGGACACGGGGAAACCGTCTTCTTCGTATCCAAGGTGGGCGAAGGCTTCCTGCCGGTGCAGGGGGACCGGGTAATGGATGGCCGTGGGGACCCCGTTATCGGAGAGGTGCTTTGCAAGCTCGTCGCGGCGGGGAGTCCGTATCGAGTATTGCGCATAGACATGCGTGTTCCCGGGGGCGATCGCCGGAACCGTGACGACGTCCGCCAGCGCCTCGGAATAGCGCGCGCCCGCGGCGGCGCGGCGCGCGACCTCCCCGGGAAAATGGCGGAACTTGGCCAGGAGCACCGCGGCTTGGAGCTCGTCCAGGCGCCCGTTGATGCCGATCGCACGGTGGCGGTACCTCTCCCACTGCCCGTGGTTGCGAAGCCCCGATATCCGGTGGGCGACGCCGTCGTCCGAGGTGAACGCCATCCCTCCATCCCCGTAGCAGCCGAGCGGCTTGGAAGGGAAAAAGGAGGTCGTTCCGACCTGCGGATACCCGCAGGAACGCCTGCCGTTCCTTTCCGCTCCGAAGGACTGGCAACCGTCCTCGATGACGAAAAGGCCGTACTCCGAGGCGATCTTGAGGATCGACTCGAGGTCCGCGCACTGCCCGTACAGGCTGACGGGGACGATGCCGCGCGTGTTTTTCGTCAGGGCCGCTTCGATTTTCCGGGGATCGATGTTGTAGGTTCGCTCCTCGATGTCGACGAAGACCGGCGTGGCGCCGGTGAGCGCAATCACCTCCGCCGTGGCGATGAAGGTGAACGGCGTCGTGAGGACCTCGTCTCCCGGCCCCACGCCGTACGCCATCAGCGCAAGGAGGAGCGCGTCGGTCCCGGAGGAACAGCCGAACGCGTGTTTCGCGCCGACATGGGAAGCCAGGAGACGCTCGAGCTCGGCCCCCTTGGGTCCCAAAATAAACTGGGCACTTTTCAGGACGGCGTCGATCTGCTCGCGGATTTCGGCTTCGTATGCCGTAAACTGGCCCTGCAGGTCGATGAATTTCACGGAATATTCCGCCTTTTTAGCGATAAGCCCCCTTTCCGGGGCATCCTCCTTTGTATCACACCGCTCCCCGATTTCCAATTTTCGATCCGTTTTTTCTGCCATCCGGCGAGGGAATTCTGGTATAAATACAAGGTTCAAGGAGGGATGGCCGAGCGGCTGAAGGCGGCGGTCTTGAAAACCGCTGAGCGGAAACGCTCCGTAGGTTCAAATCCTACTCCCTCCGCCAGGTGTGTTTTTGACAGCGGAGGGTCGGGGATTTGAACCCGAGCACGCCGCCGACCGAACAGGGAGGAAAAGGGCGACCTTGCGGAGCCCGACAGGCGGGCGAGGCGACCGAGGGGATGTAGGCGAGAACGCCGGAATCTGATCGGTCAAATCCTACTCCCTTATCGAAAAAGATTGCGGGTTAAACGTCGGAGAGGTGGCCGAGTCGGCTGAAGGCAACCGCCTGCTAAGCGGTTGTACGGGTAAAACCGTACCGAGGGTTCGAATCCCTCCCTCTCCGCCATGTAATTTGACATGTAGTCGTCATGTTCTTTGTCCCCGGATGCGCGTAAATGCCGTTCGTACGGAGAGGTGTCCGAGCTGGCCGAAGGAACGCCACTGGAAATCGCGTAGGCGGCTTATACCCGCCTCGAGGGTTCGAATCCCTCCCTCTCCGCCACGTGTTCCAACATGAACTC
>JACRMU010000073.1 GCA_016219515.1 Deltaproteobacteria bacterium | reverse complement strand
CTCGAGGGTGGTCTCCATCCCCTTCGCCTCCTCGACGGTGATGACGCCTTCCTTGCCGACCTTGGCCATCGCCTCGGAGCTGATGTTGCCGATCGTCTCGTCGTTGTTCGCGGAAATCGTCCCGACCTGGGCGATCTCCTTCGGGTCCTTGGTGGGCTTGGACAACTTCTTCAGCTCGGCCGCCACCGCCTCGACCGCCTTGTCGATCCCGCGCTTGAGGTCCATCGGGTTGTAGCCGGCCGCCACCAGCTTGGAGCCCTCCTGGTAGATCTTCTGCGCCAGCACGGTCGCCGTCGTGGTCCCGTCGCCCGCCACGTCGCTCGTCATGGAAGCGACCTCCTTGACCATCTGCGCGCCCATATTCTCGAACTTATCGGGAAGCTCGATCTCCTTGGCCACCGTCACGCCGTCCTTGGTGACCAGCGGGGAGCCGAACGACTTCTCGATGATCACGTTGCGGCCCCTGGGTCCGAGCGTCGCCTTGACGGCGTCCGCCAGGACGTCGACGCCGATCTTGATCGAGGCGCGGGCCTCCTCGCTGAACTTAAGCTGCTTCGCCATCGGAAAATTCCTCCTTTATGCCTTTTCTGTGGGATGGTTGCTATTTTTCGATAATGGCGAGGATGTCGTCCTCGCGAAGGATCAGGTGCTCCACGCTGTCGACCTTGATCTCGGACCCGGAATATTTTCCAAAGAGGATCCGGTCGCCCTTCTTGACCTCGGGGGTCACGCGAGTGCCGTTATCGGTCACTTTGCCGGGGCCGACTGCGACAACCAGCCCTTCCTGGGGCTTTTCCTTGGCGGAATCGGGGATGATGATCCCCCCCTTGGTCTTGGTCTCCTCCTCCACGCGCTTGACGAGGACCCTGTCCTGCAACGGCTTTACCTTCATGGCGTCTCCTCCTGCGGCTGATTATTGGAATGGCGGCCTTTCGGCTGTTAGCACTCGTCAGAGTCGAGTGCTAACAACGAATATAGCGAACCGCCGGAGGGGATGTCAAGGGGGTACCGCGGAAAGGGAACGGACGGGGGGATATTTGCCGGCGATGAGCGCGGGCGGGGTCCGGACTACAGCTTGCGCCGGGAGAGCTCCTCCTCGAAGTACTTCCGGTAGAGGATCTCCCATTCCCTGCCCCCTTCGGGGACGCGGCGGGAGAGTCTGCCGATCTTCTGCCGGACGAAGGTATCGATCTCGTCCTCGGCCCGCACGTGCGCCTGGAAGGCGGCCTTCGCCTCGCGCAGCGCCATTCCCTCGTCGGGGAAATCGGCCAGGTCGTCCTTGTACAGGCGGTCGATCACCAGGCGGGACAGGTGCGATATGCGGTCTTCGGTCAGTCTCAAAGGACGATGCCCCGCTCTTTCGCGAGCCGCTCCTTGATCTTCTGGAACATCAGGTGGGCGCTTGCCTGCGATTGGGCCAGATCCCGGGAATGCTTTTCCAGCAGCGCCTCGACCTCGCGGTCGAGCGCTTCCTCCCTCTGGAAGTCCTTCGTCACCGCGCCGATCATCTTCGCCAGCAGGACGTCGTCGGCGGCCTTCGGCCGGATCATCCCCTTCACCCTCCATCGGGAAAGGATCGTCCGGCAGATGTGATGCAACTGTTCCTCGCGGATCTTCAACCGCTCCTCCGTCGGGGGGAGGCCACCCACTCCCGGAAATCGTCGCCGATGATCCCCCTGCGGCGGTATCTTTCCATCGATGCGGCGCAGGGGCAATCCCTTTTCCCGCCGGCGATCTCGCGGGCGGCCGCGACCGCCAGGGCGGGAATGGCGTTCTTCGCCCGCTCCACGCGGCCCGCCGCTTCCTCGGGCAGCATCCCCTCGAACAGTTTCCCGCGGCGGTACGGCAAGGGCTTCACCCCTTCCGCGTAGTTCGTCAGGTAGCCGACGGGGGCGTAGCAGATCTCCAGCTCCCGGGCGAGAAACGCCTCCGGGCAGAGCGTCATCCCCACCATGTCCGCACCCGCGGAGGCCAGGAAGCGGATCTCGGCGGGAGTTTCCAGCCGCGGCCCCTCGGTGCAGGCGTACGTCCCTCCCGCGTGCATCCGGACCCCGCCCGTTCCTTTCCCCCACGCCGCCCGCAGCTCCGCGCGGAGCGGTTCGCAAAAGACCGGGAACTGGCGGAGGAAGCCGATCCCCTTCCCCTCGTAAAAGGTGGAGGGGCGGTTCTTCGTGAAATCGAGGAGATCGTCCGGCAGGACGAGGTCGCCCGGACGATACTTCGCGGAGAGGATCCCCGGGCCGGTCCAGGCGACGATCCGCTCGACCCCCAACGTTTTCGCCGCGTAGATGTTGGCCCGGTAGTTCACGAAAGGCGCCGTTTTTTCGTATCCGCGCTCGCCGTGCCGGGAAAGGAAGAAGAAACGGAAGCCGTCCGCCTCGAACAGGTGGACCGGGTTCGAAAAGCCGAAGGGGGTGCGCACCCGGCGGGAGGAAAGACGGCGCCCCAGCGTCCCCTCCGGAAGCGAATACGCCCCGGATCCTCCCAGCAGGAGGGTCCGGGGCAGGCCGCGCAAATCGCCGTGTCTCAGAACGATACCCGGACTCCCATGCTCACGGTCCATCCGCTCATATCTACGTTGATCCCTCTGAACTCCGGTTCGACGAAGTGATATTTCCCTTCGAAGTTCAACGCGACACGCGGATTGAGCCACGCATCCACCCCGATCGACGCATACCCCCCGACGGTCGTGTCGGAATCGTCGATCCCCGGCTCGTTCAGGTGGGCGAAGTACATGCCGAGTCCCGCGCCTGCGTACGGCTCGATCACGGGATGGGGAAGGATCAGCCGCACGCCGAACGTCAGCGGGACCACGCGGGCATCGTCCGAGCCTCTCTCGGCGGCGAATCTGCCCACCGCGCCCTCGATCGCAAGGTTCGGGGAAACGCGGGACCCGATGCCGAAATCGAGGCTGCTGCCCGTGTCGTACCCTCCCAGGCCGCCTCCCGTGGTGGTCGGAGCATCGCTGTTGGGTTCGAAGAAGCCCCCGTGCAAGAAGAAATACGGTTGCCCGTACACGGCGTGCGTGGGAGGAGGAGCCCCCGCTCCCCGCGGTGGAGGAGGAGGTCCGCCCCGACCCCTCTCGTACCGGTCGTACGGGTCCGCCGCGGACGCGGCGGTCGAAAGGATTGCGCAAAAAAGCCCTGCAAGGAACCCTGCCGCGATTCTTTTCATCGCCCTTCTCCTTCTCTTTCCGGCGAATGCGCAGGAGAGATCAGAATACCCCCCCTCCCGATGGAAATAAAGGGGCCGTTTCGCCTATAATGGTGTCCTTCCCCTGGAACAATACGTCCCGAGAAAGGAAGATATTCATGATCATCGTCATGGAGGCCCGGGCCTCCAAATCGGAAATCCGCTCCGTCCTGGAAAAGATCAAGGAACTCGGATACACCCCCCATACGATCCACGGAAAGACCCGGAAGGTCATCGGCGCCATCGGGGACGAGCGCGGGAAGTTCGTCCTGCAGTCTCTCGAGTCGCTTCCCGGCGTGGAGCGGGTCGTCCCGATCCTCAAGCCGTACAAGTTGGCCAGCAAGGAGGTCAAGCCCGAGCGCACCGTGATCCGGATCGCGCCGGGGGTGACCGTCGGGGACCGCCAGCTCCTCATCATCGCGGGGCCGTGCTCCGTGGAAAGCGAGCAGCAGATGGTCGACACGGCGCGCGCGGTGAAGGCGGCCGGGGCGCACGTCCTGCGCGGCGGGGCGTTCAAGCCGCGCACCTCCCCGTACGCGTTCCAGGGGCTCGCGGAGAAGGGGCTGAAGATCCTGCGCGCCGCGGGGGACAAGGCGGGGATGCCGGTGGTGACCGAGGTGATGAACCCGATCGACGTCGAGCTGATCGCCGACTACTCCGACATCCTCCAGGTCGGGGCGCGCAACGTCCAGAACTTCGCGCTGCTCAAGCGAATCGGGAAGTCGAAGCGGCCCATCCTGCTCAAGCGCGGGATGATGACGACGATCACCGAGTTCCTGATGAGCGCGGAATATTGCATGTCGGAGGGGAGCCGCCAGGTGATCCTCTGCGAGCGGGGGATCCGCACCTTCGAGGACGCCACGCGCAACACGCTCGACCTGTCGGCGGTCCCGGTCCTGCGGGAGCGGACGCACCTGCCGGTCATCGTCGACCCTTCGCACGGAACGGGGCACGCGGCGTACGTCGCGCCGATGTCGTACGCGGCCGTGGCGGCCGGCGCCGACGGGCTGCTGATCGAGGTGCACCCGAGGCCGGAGAAGGCGCTCTCCGACGGGCCGCAGTCGCTCACGTTCGAAAAGTTCCGGGAGATGATGCAGATGCTGTCGGGCTTCGTTTCCGCGGCGGGGCGGACGGTCTGACGCAAACCGTCTCCTCATGAAATAGCCGTCGCCTCATGGGATTGAAACGCTTCTTCCGTGCCGGCGTTCTCCTCGCCGCCGTCGCCGTTCTCCTCCTCCTTCGCGCGGGCTACCTGTATTACAAGGTCGGAAACGCCATGTCGGGCGGCGCGTGGGAGGTCCCCTCCATCCTGTACGGGCGGCCCACCCGGATCCATGCCGGCGACCCCCTCGGCAACCTGCGCCTCGCGGAAAGGCTGCGGCGGCTCTCCTACAAAAAGGTGGCCGGCACGCCGCGCAACGCGGGGACCTGGTCCGAAGAGGGGGACCGGATCCGCATCCACATCCGGAATTTCCGCTACGGGGAGCAGGAGGAGCGGGAGTTCCCGGTGGAGATCGGCGTCAAGGACGGACGCGTCGCCACGATGTCGACCGCATCCGGCGCGCCGCTCGAAGAGGTCGTCATCGAGCCCGAGGAGGTCGGCCGGATCCTGGGGCCCGGCAGGGAATCGCGGCGGCTCGTGCCGCTCGAAGCCATCCCGAAGCGGCTCCAGGACGCCGTCCTGGCCGCGGAGGACGCCCGCTTCTACTCCCACGCCGGCATCGACGCGATCGGCGTCGCACGGGCGTTCTTCGCCAACCTGCGCCACATGAGGTTCGTCCAGGGCGGCTCGACGATCACGCAGCAGCTCGCCAAGAACTTCTTCCTCACGCCGAAGAAAAGCCTGTGGCGGAAGATCCGCGAGGCCGAGCTGGCGCTCCTCATGGAGCTCCGGTACTCCAAGAAGGAGATCTTTACGGCCTACCTGAACCAGATCTATCTCGGGCAGGAGGGGCCGCAGGGGATCTTCGGCGTCGAGGAGGCGACCCGGTTCTACTTCTCCAAGGGAGTCGGAGGGCTCTCCCTCGAGGAGGCGGCCCTGCTGGCGGGGATCATCCGGTCGCCCAACCGGTACTCGCCCCTCCGGATGCCGGCGGCGGCAAAGGAGCGGAGGAACTGGGTCCTCTCCCGGATGGCGCACTTAGGGACGATCCGGGAGGAGGAGTACCGGGCAGCGGCCCGCTCTCCCGTAAGGACGAACGTGCGGCGCGCTCCGGCGCGCGGCGCGGAGTACTTCGCCGATTACATCCAGAAGGTCGCCGAGGAGAGCATGGGCGACGGAAAGCCGTACCGGGCCGGCTACCGGATCTACACTACGCTCGACCCGTACCACCAGGCGGCCGCGGAATCCGCCGTCGCCCGCGGGCTCGCCGAGATCGAGGCGGGGGGCGGGAAGGCGGGCGAGCCGCTCCAGGCGGCGCTCGTCGCCGTCGACCCGGCCACGGGCGAGATGACCGCGATGGTGGGAGGCCGCGGCTACGGCGAGACGCAGTTCAACCGGGCCGCCGACGCGCGGCGCCAGCCCGGCAGCGCGTTCAAGCCGTTCGTGCTCCTGGCCGCGATGCAGCAGGCCGCCAAGGAAAAGGGAAAGGTCACCCTCGCCGCGTCCCTCTCCGGAGAACCGGTCTCGATCCCCACGCCGGAAGGGACGTGGACCCCCGCCAACTTCGAGGGGAAGCGGTACGGGACGATCACCGTCCGCCGGATGATCGAGAACTCGGTGAACACCGCCGCCGTCCGGCTGTCGGAGCAGGTCGGCCTCGGGGAAGTCGTTTCGGCGGGCCGGGCCGCCGGGATCGCGAGCCCCCTCTCCCCCGTCCCCACCCTTGCGCGTCGGGGCGAAGGGGGAGACGGTTTTCCTGGGGAAGTCGGGCGGGGAGCAGGCGATCGACGCGAGGGCGGCGTACCTCGTGTCGTACGCGCTGGAAGGGGTGGTCGACCGGGGCACCGGCCGGCCGGCCCGCGCCGCCGGGATCGGCTTCCCGGTGTCGGGCAAGACCGGCTCCACGCACAACAACCGGGATTCGTGGTTCGTGGGATACACGCCGGAGGTGGTGTGCGCCGTGTGGGTGGGCAGGGACTCCGGAGGGGACACCGGGCTCACCGGAGCGGCGGGGGCGCTGCGCATCTGGACCCGGTTCATGAAGGCGGTTTATCCCGCCGCCGGGCCGCGGGCCATGACGGTCCCGCAGGGGATCGTCACCGCCGTCATCGACCCGGCCACCGGCTATCTCGTCACTTCGGCCTGCCCGGAACAGTTCACGGAGGCGTTCCTGGAGGGGACGGTCCCCAAGGAGACGTGCCCGCTTCACCCCGTCCATCCGCTGGTCGAGTCGGTCAGGAAAGGGTTGCGCGGCATCGGCGACTTCTTCCGAAATCTCTTCAAATAGTGGTATAAATATCGTTTTAAACGGTCCCACGGAGCGACGCGCCGGATGGATTACAAGAACACCCTGAACCTTCCGCAGACCGGATTCCCGATGCGGGCGAACCTCGCCCAGCGGGAGCCCGAGATCCTCGCACGGTGGGAAGCGACCGGCCTCTATCGCGCGATGGCCGACCGCCGCCGGGGGAGCGGGAAGTTCGTCCTCCACGACGGCCCGCCGTACGCCAACGGCCACATCCACATCGGGCACGCGCTGAACAAGATCCTCAAGGACATCATCGTGAAACACCGGAGCATGTCCGGCTGCCGGGCCGAATACGTCCCCGGCTGGGACTGCCACGGGCTGCCGATCGAGCACCAGGTCGACAAGAACCTCGGGGCGAAAAAAGAGGCGATCCCCACCGGAGAGAAGCGGAAGCTCTGCCGCGAGTACGCGGCGAAGTTCATCGACATCCAGCGGAAGGAATTCAAGCGCTTGGGGATCCTGGGCGACTGGGAGAACCCCTACCGGACGATGTCGTTCGACTACGAGGCGGGGATCCTGCGGGAGTTCGGCCGGTTCGTGGAGTCCGGGGCCGTCTACAAGGGGACGAAGCCGGTCTACTGGTGCGCCACTTGCAAAACCGCGCTGGCCGAGGCGGAAGTCGAGTACGCGGACCACACCTCCCCTTCCATATACGTAAAGTTCCCCTTCGCCGACCCGCCGGAGAAGATCCACCCCGCCCTCGCGGGGAAGAAGGCGTTCTTCGTCATCTGGACGACCACCCCGTGGACGATCCCGTCGAACCTGGGGATTGCGCTCCACCCGGACTTCATCTACGTCGCCCTCGAAGCGGGGGGCGAGGTGTACGTCGTTGCGGAGGGGCTTTCCGAACGGTTCGCTGCGGAGGTCGGATTGAAGGACCCCGCGCGCCTGGCGTCGTTCGGCGCCTCCGGCCTGGAGCGGCTGCGGTGCCGCCACCCGTTCGCCGAACGCGATTCCCTCCTGGTGCTGGGCGACTACGTCACGCTCGAGGCGGGCACCGGCTGCGTACACACCGCGCCGGGCCACGGGCGGGAGGACTACGAGACGGGGCTAAAGTACGGACTGGAGATCTACGCCCCGCTGGACGACGCGGGCCGGTTCACGAAGGAGGTCCCCTTCTTCGCGGGGATGCAGGTCTTCGAGGCGAACCCGCGCGTCAACGCGAAGCTGGCCGAGGTCGGCGCGCTGATGAAGGAAGGCAGGGTCTCCCACTCCTATCCGCATTGCTGGCGCTGCAAGCATCCGGTCATCTTCCGCGCGACGAAGCAGTGGTTCATCTCGATGGACAAGACGGGGCTGCGGGAACAGGCGCTCTCGGAGATCCGGAAGGTCCGGTGGATCCCCTCGTGGGGTCAGGAGCGGATCGACGGGATGATCGCCAACCGGCCCGACTGGTGCATCTCCCGACAGCGGTCGTGGGGCGTCCCGATCGCCATATTCCAGTGCGCCGGCTGCGGAGAGTACCTGCTCGACCGGAAGCTGATCGACCACGTGGCGGGCCTTTTCGACAAGGAAGGGGCCGACGCCTGGTTCAACCGCGAGGTGAAGGACCTTCTCCCCGCGGGCGTCTCCTGCCCTTCATGCAAGGGGAAGGAGTTCCGCAAGGAGACCGACATCCTCGACGTGTGGTTCGACTCCGGCGTCTCCTACGCCTGCGTCTGCGAGGGGAAGGAGAACCTGGGCATCCCGGTGGACCTGTACCTGGAAGGGTCCGACCAGCACCGCGGCTGGTTCCACTCCTCGCTGCTGGCGGCGGTGGGAACGCGCCAGGCCGCGCCCTACCGGGCCGTGCTGACCCACGGCTTCGTCGTCGACGGAAAAGGCGAGGCG
>JACRMU010000039.1 GCA_016219515.1 Deltaproteobacteria bacterium | reverse complement strand
CCCGGGGACGGCGGCGGTGACCGCGCCGCACATGTACTCCACCTACACGGCCTACCAGGCCTCCGCCCACGCCGCGTACAAGTGCACCGACTGCCACGACGTGCACGGAAAAACCGGGGCGTACGCCGCCATGACCAAGGGAAACAAGCAGGCGCTCTGCCTCCAGACGGGGTGCCACGTCGGCATGTCGGGGCACGCTCTCGACGTCGCGTTCGGCAGGGGCGGATCGAGCTATTCGCTGCAGTGCGTCTCCTGCCACAACGTCCACATCGTCACCGGCAGGATCTCGGCGGCGGACAATACGAAGACCCCGCTCTCCCGGATCGACAACAACCTGGTCCTGTGGGGCGGCGCGGCGGGGCAAAAGATGAACGACTTCGCGGGCTCGGGAACCTACCGCACGCCCTCCGGGGACACGCTCACCGGCGCGCAACTCCCGGACTACCCCTCCTTCTGCCTGCAGTGCCACGGCCAGAGCATGACCCCGAGCATCCATGGGAACATCAGCTGGGGCGAGATGCACGGAACCGGCACGGCCGGTGTCCCCTCCGGCGGCGGCTCCTGCCCGAACTGGTTCGGTTGCGGTTATGCCAAGGGCTGGGACCTCGACGCCTGCACAGCCGGGGATAACTGCTTCCCCGTCATGGTAAGGGGCGCGGGCGAACAGATCTGGTCGAGGGATGCCTACACGATGCAGGAAAGAGTCCGGGGCGCTAATTTCGTCCTGTCTTGCAACGACTGCCATGTAACGCACGAATCGGGTGTAGGCAGGAAACTCCGATCCACGATCAACGGGGCGCCCGGGAGCACGAACTACGGCACGCTGTGCAACGCCTGCCACTGGTACTACAGCGACTGGCACGCAGGCATGTCCTGCGGGAACGCAGGTTGCCACAACGCCGGGTGCGGCAACAACAGGGGCACTGCCTTCTGCGATTACAACACGATCCACGGGCAAAGCCGGGGCGGCGGCGGAGGGAATAAAACGTTCGACAACACTCTGGTGTCGTGGCAGAAGTTCGAGAACAACCTCCTCGACTCCGGCGACTGGAGGATGCACGGCGTCTGGAGGCTCACGAATTCGCCGAGCGGCGGCACGTATGCCGCGGGGAGGGTAGGCCAGGCGGCCGTGTTCGCCGACACCCCGGTCGAACTCGGAACGCAGAACTCCTACTGGTCGACGGATGCGGGCTATCACAACACCTGGACCGCCACCGAAATGAAGTTCAACATGACGCTCGAGGCGTGGGTGTACCCGACGGACGCCAACGGGAACGAGCGGAGGATCCTGGCCAAGTCCTGGTATTACGACGGGGGATATGCCCTGATGCTGCGGAAGGTCAACGGCGCATGGCGGGCCGGACTCCTGACGAACAACACGGGGGTGAGGAACGACTACCGCGGGGCCTACAGCACCACGTCGGTCCCGGTGAACCAGTGGACGCATGTCGCCGCGACGTACGACGCAACCGGGCCGGACCGGAACCCGGCCAACGGCTCGGTGGGACGGATCCGGATCTACGTCAACGGCGAAGACGTGACGACCTCGGACACCACGGGGAACTATAAGCAGCCGGGGGCGGGCGAACCCACGATTTATCCCTACAGCGCGCACAACGATGCACCGGTCGGGATCTGCTACAACGACAGCTGGTGCGCCCAGCCCATCTCCATCGGGGGGATCAACTGGTCGGACAACGCCTCGAATTTCATCGGGCGGATCGACGAGGTCAAGATCTGGAACATCACGAAGTCCCCCTCGTACTTCGATACGATCGACGTCATGACGATCCCGCGGATCGACCGGGTGGACGGCGTCGTGGGGAACGACAATCTCACGGTGACCTTTTCGGAAGGGGTGTACTCGAGCACGGGGGGCGTGGGGGCGCTGGTGCCCGCGGACTTCGTGCTGGCGGATTCCGACAACGGGAGGACCATCGCGGGCGTGACGCACACTGCGGGCGCCTCCACGGCGGTGGTGCGCCTGAGCTCCGTTCTCGACAGCTCCAACGACATCAACGTCGATACCCTGCGCGCCGCCACGGCCGGCTCGATTTACGACGACCACGACAACCCCGCCGATACGACGGCCGTCGTCATCTCCGCGTCCTCCACGTGCCCGACGGGGCAGGTCGTCTTCAACCTGAACGAGGCGGCGGGCAGCGCGTACGTCCTGGACAATTCGGGGCTGCTCTACGGCGTGGTGAACGACCCGACGAACACGATGGGAAGCGGCACCTTCTTCGGGGACAACAGCAACAACTACATCTCGTTCCAGAACAACACCTCGTGCATGAAGGCGACCACGGGGCTGACGCTCGAGGCGCGGATCAAGCCGGCGTCGATGGCCGGCACGGCCAATTACACCGGGCGCGTCTTCGCGAAAGACACCTCCACCAACTACCAGATGACGGTGTGGCGGATCAACGGCGGCACGTGCGCGACGAGCTATAGCGCTCCGAGCGGCACGGGCTCCATCGCGTTCTGGGTGGCGGTCGACAACGCCTACGGCGGAAACGCCTGGAAGCCGGTCCTGACCGACTACACGGCCTGCCCGATCGTCTCCGACCACTGGTACCAGGTGAAGGTCGTCTGGGACTCCGCCAAGTCAGGGGGCACCCCGGGCCAACCGTTCGTGCCGGCCGACATCTTCGTCGAGGACCAGGGGACGGACGGCAACGGTGCGGGCAAGAGCTGGACGGGGTCCGTCAACTGCACCAAGGCGGACCAGTCGTACCACGGGGCCAACTGCAAGCTCTACACCGGGGACACGATTAAAGCATCCGACAGCATCTTCGCCATCGGCTGCGCCGCCGGCACCCTCGGGAACAACAAGTTCCAGGGATACATCGACTGGATCAAGTGGTACGACTCGGCGAGCGCGCCCCCGAGCGGGCCGGTGCGCGAACAGCCGGACTACGAAATGGACCTGTTCACGTCCCCGTCCGGGCACTGATTCACCGTGTTTTACCGGGGCTGCTCCCGCAGGTCCCTCCTCCGCTCCCTCTTGTCGCGGTTGACATCTTTTTATAACGAAATTATATTGCCCCTCATCACCTCCGACACGCATCTCCTGGCGATTCCGTCCAGTGAATGGGAGTGGAATGAGCGTCTCCAGAGCGAAACTTCCTTGTCCATAAACGCCCGTGCCGTTTGGTGGAAGATCGTTTTCCCGGGTGCGGTCGCCCTTGCGTTATCGCTGTCAGCCGCCGCGGTGAATGCGTTCCAGGCGGGCGACCGGCAGGTCCACCTGAACGGGCAGTCCCTGGATGTGACGTGGGACACGCTGACACGCGCCCCCCAGACCATCACGGCGGTCGGCTCCGATCTCCTGGAGGTCAAGAACATCGCCGGTCTGACGAAAAGGGAGATCAACGATATCGGGGCCCTCCTTGTGAGCAAGTACGGCCTCCTGCTCAAGATCCGGCCCGAGCATCTCGTCCTGAAGAAGGCGGAGAAGGCCGACGGCGTCTGGCATGTGAGCTACCAACAGACGGTTCGCGGCGTCGCGGTCTACGATTCCTCCCTTGGATTTTCCATCGATCCGGAGGGGCACATCAAGTCGCTGGACGCCATTCTTTACCCGGATGCCCGTGCCCCCGGTTCCGCGAAAATACACCGCGGACAGGCGCTGAAAACGGCGCATGGCTGTCTCCTGGAGACGGAAAAGAAGGAGTACCGGCTCCGTGGGGAAACGGTGGCGATTTACCCGGAGAGAAAAGCCGGCGCCGTCGACTATCGGCAGGTGTATATCTTCAACCTCTTCCCAAGGAAGAACGGCCACCAGGCGCCCCCGGCAGGCGGCTTCGCAGTGCTCGTGGACGCCCAGACGGGAAGGGTGGTCCGGACCCAGGCGCTGCTCAAGCCGCCCGGACGCTGCCTTACGAAAAACGGGGAATCGGAGGAGGAGCACGGAAGGCATAAGCTGCGCGGAGCGGAACCGGCGGGATTCGAAGTGCCGGTAGAGTCGTTTCAGTAATAAGAGAGGCATGAGCCGACAGGGCGGCAGGTAAAAGATGCCGACTGATTTCCCCAAGAGTTCCAAGGCCAGGCAGCCGAAAGGGACACGGAGCAGCGACAGGGAGAGCGCCCAGGAACTTGCCGATCTCAGGCGCGGCGCGCTCCGGCTGGCGAGGCTCAAGGAATGCTTCCTCGGTTTCGGGGCGGATCCCCTGGAGAACATCAACCGGCTCACCGCCACCGCCGGGGATCTCCTGGGGGCCGCCTGCGCGCTCTACAATCGCCTGGACCGCGGGATGCTTTGCTCGTGGGGACAGTGGAAGGCTCCGCAGGGATACAAATCCATCGACCCGCCCGACGGGCATATCTGCTACGACGTGATCCGGCGCACTTCCGACGCGGTGCTGGTCGTGCGCAACCTACCGGATACGGCGTACGCCCTGTCCGATCCCAACGTGAGGGCCTACGGGCTGCAGACATATATCGGGCAGGCGGTGAAGTTCGGCGGGAAGTGCCTGGGATCGCTGTGCGTGGTGTACCAGAGCGACTTCGTTCCGAGCGATGATGACAAGAGGATCCTGGGGGCCATCGCCAGGGCGATCGGCGTGGAGGAGGAAAGGGCCCTCACGAACGAGGCCTTGCGGTCCAGCCGCGAGACTCTCCTGGCGCTCATCAACTCGTCGCCGCTGGCGATCGTCACCTTCGATCCGGAGGGAAACATCCGGATGTGGAACCTGGCCGCCGAGCGCATGTTCGGCTGGAGCGCGAAGGAGGTAATGGGCAGGCCGCATCCGATCGTACCCGCGGACAAGCAGGAGGAGTTCCGCGCGTTCCGCGAGTTCGCCATGGGCGGAGGAACGTTCACCGGCCGGGAGCTTCGCCGCCTCAGGAAGGACGGAACGAACATCGATATCAGCGTTTCCACGGCGCCCTTGCGCGACGCCTCCGGCGCGATCACCAGCGTCATGTCCATCATCACCGACATATCCGAGCGGAAGCGTGCGGAGGAGGCGCTCCGGCATAGCGAGGAGCAGCTCCGCCAGGCGCAAAAGATGGAGGCGGTGGGCAGGCTGGCCGGCGGGATCGCCCACGACTTCAACAACCTGTTGATGGCGATCACAGGGTACAGCGAACTGCTGCTGGACCGGGTGGGCGACAACGAGCCGATGTGGAGGGAGATCGAGGAGATCCGGAAGGCCGGCGCGCGGGCCGCCTCTCTCACGCGGCAGCTCCTCGCCTTCAGCCGCCGTCAAGTGCTCCAGCCGAAGCTGCTGGACGTGAACGGGGTCGTCCTCAACGTGGAGAGGATGCTTCGCCGCCTGATCGGAGAGGATGTCGAGCTGGTAACCTCCCTGGACGATGGGTTGGGGAAGGTGAGGGCGGATCCCGGGCAGATCGAACAGGTGATCATGAACCTTGTGGTCAATTCCCGTGACGCCATGCCCTCCGGAGGAAAGCTCGTCCTCAGGACGGCGAATGTGGATGTGGGCAAGGGGGACGCTCCCCGGCACCCCGATGTTCCGGAGGGGGACTGGGTCCTGTTGTCGGTGAGCGACATGGGCACCGGGATGAGCGATGAGGTCAAGGCGCACCTCTTCGAGCCCTTCTTCACCACCAAGGAGAAGGGAACGGGGCTGGGGCTGGCCACCGTCTACGGGATCGTCCGGCAGAGCGGCGGCCACGTCCGGGCCGACAGCGAACCCGGGCGCGGGACGACCATGGAAATTTACCTGCCGCGCCTGGCCGGCGCGGCCGATTTGCACGAGGAGACGCCCACGGCGTCGATTTCCACCGGGGGGAAGGAAACCATTCTCGTGGCGGAGGACGAAGACATGGTGCGTGAGCTGGTCTGTGAAATTCTCCAGAGGAGCGGGTACGCCGTGCTGGAGGCGTGCAACGGGGAGGAAGCCCTGGAGGCCGCCTTGCAGCACGGGAAGCCGATCCATCTGCTGGTGACGGACGTGGTGATGCCCAGGATGAGCGGACACGACCTGGCCGAGCGGCTTGTGCCCCTTCGGCCGGAGATGAAGGTGCTCTTCATGTCCGGCTATACGGACAAGGTTTCCCTGCACCACCGCGTATTGAACCGGGAGGCCGCTTTCCTCCAGAAACCGTTCGGGCCGGGCACTCTCACGGCAAAGGTCCGCGAGGTGCTGGATGCGGGACCTTTGGGTACCTCCGGATGACGAAGAAGGGGGCTGACACGGCCATGGCGCGCGCGGGCGGGAGAAAAGCGGGGGAGATCCGGACGATCCGCATCACGGAGGGGGTGCAGAAGCATGCCGAGGGGTCGGTGCTCTTCGAGATGGGGGAGACCAAGGTGGTCTGCGCCGCATCGCTGGAAGAGCGCGTCCCCCCGTTTCTCAAGGGGACCGGAAGGGGATGGGTCACCGCGGAGTACTCGATGCTGCCGCGCGCGACCAACACGCGGGTGGCCCGCGAGGGGAGAACGGGAAAAGTCCAGGGCAGGACCTACGAGATCCAGCGGCTGATCGGGCGCGCCCTGCGGGCGGTGGTGGACTTCGAGCTGCTGGGCGAAAGGACGATCACCATCGACTGCGACGTTCTGCAGGCGGACGGCGGGACGCGCACCGCCTCGATCAACGGCGCGTGGATCGCCCTTCGGCAGGCGTGCTCCCGGCTGGTTTCCGGCGGCGTCCTTCCGCGGAATCCCGTGCGGGAGCCCGTCGCCGCGATCAGCGTCGGCATCGTGGACGGCCGGATCCTGGTGGACCTCGATTACGCGGAGGATTCGTCCGCCCAGGTGGACATGAACGTGGTGATGACGGGGAGCGGAACGCTGGTAGAGGTCCAGGGAACCGCCGAAGGCGCGCCGTTCACCCGCGGCCAGCTGGACGCGATGCTCCTTGCGGCTTGCGCCGCGGGACAAAGAATCGTGCGGGTCCAGAAGGCGTGGAAGCGGGGGAAACGGTGATCAAGCTTCTGCTGGCCACGAAAAACCGCGGGAAGGTGCAGGAGCTCCGGGGGCTCCTGGGGCTGGGTGTCCTGAAGAACGTCGAGGTCAAGGCCCTCTTCGACATGCAGCACATCAAGGATCCGGAGGAGAACGGAAAGACCTTCCCGGATAACGCGCGGATCAAGGCGCTTCATTACGCGGCAGCGCACCGGTTGATGTGCATCGCGGACGACTCCGGCCTAATGGTAGACGCGCTGGGAGGGCGTCC
Source organism: Deltaproteobacteria bacterium (assembly GCA_016219515.1). Taxonomy (GTDB): domain Bacteria; phylum Desulfobacterota; class Deferrimicrobia; order Deferrimicrobiales; family Deferrimicrobiaceae; genus JAENIX01. The sequence continues at coordinate 24,383 of JACRMU010000039.1, read as the reverse complement.
CGGAGTGCATTCCGCGCGTTATGCGGGCCCGCAGGCGACGGACCGGGACAACAATGCGATGCTCCTGGAGGACCTGAATCCGTATCCCCGGCCGTGGAAGGCGGCGTTCGTCTGCGTGGCGGCCTGCGCGCTTCCCGGCCGGGTGATTGCGGAAGCGGACGGCCGGGTCGCGGGCGAAATCATACCCGTCCCGCGGGGGGCCGGCGGCTTCGGGTACGATCCCGTTTTCCTGGTGGAGGGAACGGGAAAAACGATGGCCGAGCTTTCCACCGAGGAGAAAAACCGGATCAGCCACCGCGGGCAGGCGATCCGGAAACTGGTCGCCGACTTGAAGAACCAGGGGATGCTGGGGTAGTCAGTATCGCGCTTTCATTGTCTCCTCCGGTTTGGGATATGGAAGCCGTTTCATATCCTGTTTCCGGCCGAGTCGTACTTGACGACCAGGTAGCTCTGGCTATACATGGCGCTTGTCGATGCCCCCACGGCATAGATATTCCCCACGCCGTCCACGGCCACGCCGTTGGCCCATTGGCCGCCGGCTCCTCCGGTCTGCCGTGTCCACTGCCAGTCCCCCATGCCGTCGAATTTGATCAATACGAGATCCCCTCCACCCGGATCGACGTTGATGTTGCCGTCCAAGCTTCCGGTGGTAGTGCCGGCGACATAGATGTTTCCTTCCCCGTCGGTCGCCGCCCCGTTCGCCCTATCCCACGTGGACGTTCCCCTCTGCCGGGTCCACAACCTGCTTCCGTCGCCGTCGAATTTGATGGCGAACAGGTCGCTGCTACCGGCGCTCGCATTGCCGTCCAGGAAGTCGTCCCCGCGACGAAGCAATTCCCGGCGCGGTCGACGGCAACGCCCAAGGCGTAATCGGTACTCGCCGATCCCATCTGCCTGCTCCAAAGCACGTTTCCGTCGCCGTCCAGCTTGATCACGAACAGGTCCTGGTCCCCCGCGTTCGGGGTGCCGTCGATGCTGCCGTACGTGTAGCCGGCCACGAACACGTTTCCGGCGTTATCGGTGGCTGCCGCATAGGCTCCCGCGGCTCCATCCCCACCGATGACCAAGGACCAGATGCCCGTGCCGCTGCCGTCGTACTTGACCAGTAATATGCATCCGCCCATGCCTGTGGGACTCCACGGATCGTACAACGTGTAACCGGCCGAATAGACGTTTCCCGCATTGTCGACGGCAACCGCATATGCAACGTCATACAAAGCCGTTCCGGCCTGCTGTATCCACTGCCTTCCTCCTCCCGAACCGTTCTTGATGACGAACATGTCGGAATCTCCCATGGATCCGGCGCCGAGGGTGGCGTTCGTATCGCCCGCGATAAAGACGTTTCCGCCGGCGTCGACGGCGACCCCGCGCGCCGAACTGAACGACGAATCTCCTCCTCCCGAACCTCCGCCCGAACCGCCGCCGCAGCCGGCGAAAAAAATCGCAACGGACAGGAGCCCAGCAAGTCCGCCCCGGAGGAACGAAGATCCGTACATGTGTCATCTCCCGCAAGAATGGATTTATTGCATGGGACCATAAGCTTACGGATGATTTCGAACGATTGGGTCCGCATGATGTCCGGTTCCTAAATATAAATCAATTGCGGTTGACTGGAATAGTTTAAATTAAACCGTTTCATCCCGCCCGTCCCATTCCTCTCTGCATTGCCTTGGTTGGCCTAAACCACCTATAATCGCATCGAAGCGATTGGGGAAACGTCGGGACGTAGCGCAGCCTGGTAGCGCACTTGCCTTGGGAGCAAGGGGTCGCCGGTTCAAGTCCGGCCGTCCCGACCAGTTCTTTCACGCAGTTGCCCGTTTCCCGTGATGGCAGATTGTTGCGATGCATAACAATAGTTCACCAGTTTATTCCCAATCTCCGGAATCGAGGGTGCTTGGCTTCTAATTCCGCCAGGCCGATAGCAAGGCATTCCTCCCATGGGAAAAGGGCGGTTTCCGTGTAGAATGCTCCGTGAATCCCACTTGAAGGGAGGAGCGGAGCATGGGACCCGCGAAGAAGAAGCTCCCCAAGGCCTATCTCGGCATGAAGGAGCGGTACGGCGGCGTCATGGAGGCGGTCGAGAAAATGGGGGAGGCGCTTACAGACGCAGGCCCGCTCGACGAAAAGACGGCCCAGCTCGTCCAGCTGGCTGCCGCAGCGGCGATTCGTTCCGAAGGATCGGTCCACAGCCACGTCCGCAGGGCGCTCGCGGCGGGCGCCAAGCCGGAGGAGATCCGGCATGCCTTGGTCCTGCTCACTTCAACCATCGGATTTCCCACGGTCGCCGCCTCCATGACATGGGCGGGCGACATCATGGGGAAACCCCGGAAGTAGATTGATCCCGGATCACTCGCGAATAGTCAAATACGACCTGCCGCTGTTCCGGCCTCCGTCGGAGGCCGGTTCCCTCATATTCCAGGTGACGCTCGGCTGCTCCTGGAACAGGTGCCTTTTCTGCGCCTCGTACAGGACCAAGGAGTACGTCGTCCGACCTTTCGAGGAGGTGGAAAAGGAGATCGTCGAGGCGTCCTGGTGGTATCCGGATACCAGGAGGGTTTTCCTGGCCGACGGCGACCCGATGGCTGCGCCGGCCGGTCATCTGGCGAGAGTGCTCGACCTCATAAATCGCAGGTTCCCTTCGCTCGAGCGGATCAGCGCGTATGCGGGTCCGACGAATCTTCCGGGCAAGACGCCCGAAGAGCTATCGGCGCTCAAAGAGCGCAAGCTCGATATCGTTTACCTGGGGATCGAGACGGGGAACGACGAGCTGCTGAAGAAGGTGAACAAGGGAGCGACCGCGGAGAGGATCGTCGGTGGATGCAGGAAGGCGATCGAGGCGGGACTGCGCATGTCCGTTTTTATAATACTCGGCCTGGGCGGCGTCGAAGGGAGCAGCGCGCACGCGAAGGATTCCGCACGGGTCGTCAACGCCATCCAGCCCCACTTCTTGGCGACCCTCACACTGATACCGCATCCGGACGGCCGGGCCTACGAGGAGAAGGTCATGGGCGGGGGGTTCCGCCTCGTCGACCGGATGCAGTCCCTGCGGGAGCTCCGCTGGTTCGTCGAAGATCTTGAGCTCGGCAATTGCAAGTTCGGCACGGAGCACGCGTCCAACTACCTGCCCATCCGCGGCGCAACCCTTCCGGGGGACAAGGGAAAGATCCTGTCGCTCATCGACAGGGCGCTGCTCGACGCCTCCCCGGGCATGCTCCGGCCGGAGTGGGCCAGGGGGCTTTGACCGAGGCCGGCAGTTCGGCATCCCCTATTCCCGAAAATCCGTTGCACTTGCCTTGGGAGCAAGGGGCGCCGGTTCAAGGCCGTCCCGACCGGAAATTCCAGGCAGTTGCCGGGGTAACTATTTCCCTTTACGCGGGGAATGCAATACGGGTGCAACGATATTCTCGTCCCATCATCCAAAATCTGTTCACTTAAGAACAGGGAAAGGAGGACAGGCCGATGATCAGAAGGGGGATTTCCGTTTCCATGGTTTCCGTTCTGCTCGCATTTCTGTTCGCCGGGGCGGCGTGGCCGGCGCCTTTGCAGAAAAAGAGCATCTCGCTGGAGGATGCCAAAAAGGCCGCTGCCGCTGCGGCCATGGAAGCGAAGAAGAACAAATGGAACATGGCGATCGCCGTTCTCGACGACGGCGGGCAACTCGTCTATTTCGAACGAATCGACGAGACCCAGATCGGAAGCATCGATATCGCGATCGGCAAGGCGCGTACCGCGGTCGCCTACAAGAGACCGACCAAGGCCCTCGAGGATGCCCTCAACAGCGGACAGCCTGCGGTCCTTTCCTTCCCCAACACGCTTCCCCGGGAGGGAGGGCTGCCGATCCTCTTTGAGGGGAAGGTCATCGGCGGAATCGGGGTGAGCGGGGGCACGTCGTCGCAGGATGCCCAGGTGGCGAAGGCAGGAGTGGACGCTCTCAACCAATGACCCGGTGGGCGGATCGACTACGGCCTGTTTTCCCTAACCCGCGGCCCCGGCGAGTTCCTTGACGATCCCCCCGACGACCGCCTTGGCGTCGCCGAACACCATGAGCGTCCGGTCCATGTAGTACAGCTCGTTATCGATCCCGGCGAAGCCCGGGCTCATGCTGCGCTTGACCACCATCACCGTGCGCGCCTTGTCCACGTCGAGGATCGGCATCCCATAGATCGGGCTGCCCCGGTCGTGCCGCGCCGCGGGGTTGGTGACGTCGTTGGCGCCTATCACCAGCGCAACGTCAGTCTGAGAAAACTCGGAGTTGACGTCGTCCATCTCCATCAGCTTGTCGTACGGGATATCGGCCTCCGCGAGCAGCACGTTCATGTGCCCGGGCATTCGGCCCGCCACCGGATGGATGGCGAACTTCACGTCGACGCCGGCCTTCGTGAGGGCGTCGTACAGCTCGCGGACCTTGTGCTGCGCCTGGGCCACCGCCATGCCGTACCCGGGCACCACGATCACCCGGCTCGCCGCCCGGAGGATGTCCACGGCCTCTTCCGGGGTCGCGCTGCGCGCCGTGCGCCGCTCCGGCTCCGAGGCGGCTCCCGCCTGGACCTGGCCGAACGCTCCGAACAGCACGTTGGTGAACGAGCGGTTCATCGCGCGGCACATGATCACCGACAGGATGAAGCCGGAGGAGCCGTCGAGCGCCCCGGCGATGATCAACAGCTTGTTGTTGAGGACGAACCCCATGGCCGCGGCGGAGAGGCCGGCATAGGAGTTGAGCAACGAGATCACCGTGGGCATGTCCGCCCCCCCGATGGGCAGGATGAGCAGCACGCCGAAGAGCAGCGCCATCGCGATGAAGAGCGGGAACAGCCAGGCGGTATCCGGGCGCACGACCAGGTACGCGCCGGCGCCCGCGGCGAGGCCGAACAGCGAGAGGTTGAGGACGTTCTGGTTGCGGTAGGTGATCGGCCGCGTGGGCAGGACCTCCTGCAATTTGCCGAACGCCATCAGCGACGCGGTGAACGTGAGGAACCCCAGCAGCACCTCGATGGACAGGGCCCCCATGGTGAAACGGTCGATTCCGGGCGCCCGCAGGTAGTATTCGGCCGTCCCCACCAGCGCCGCCGCCAGCGCCCCGAAGGCGTGGGAGAGCGCGGTCCGCTGCGGCACGGCCGTCATGGGCATCATCGCCATGGGGACGCCGATGACGGTCCCCGCGACGAACGCCGCCGCGATCCATCGGTAGTTCACGATCTCGGGCCGAAGCAGCGTCCCGCACACCGCCAGCGCCATCCCGGCGACGCCGACAAGCACGCCTCTGCGCGCGGTGGCGACCGCCGAGAGCCACATCAGGGCGAGAATGAACGAGACCGCGGCGGCGAGGTAGAGAAGGGGGATGGCCCGGTCGATCACGATCCCCCCTTCCCGCTTTTCCGGAACATCCGCAGCATGCGGTAGGTGATGAGATACCCCCCGACGATGTTGATCATCGAGCAGGCCACCGCGAGGGTTCCGAGGACGGTGGAGAGCTCCGTCTTCTGCTCCCCGGCCACCAGGATCGAACCGACGACCGCGATCGCCGAGATGGCGTTGGTGAGCGACATCAGCGGCGTGTGCAGCAGCGGAGACACCCTTCGGATGAGCTGGAAACCGAGGAACGTCGCCAGAACGAAGACATAGAGGCCCAGCTCGAGGTCCGCGCTCACGGGGTTCGCACCTTTCCCTCGTGCGTCACCAGAGCGGCGCGGAGGATCTCGTCCTCGAGGTCGAGGTCGAACTTCCCGTCTTTCCAGAACGCCAGCACGAAGGAGGTCAGGTTCCTCGAGTACAGGATGCTCGCATGCTGGGGCAGTTCCGACGGCAGGTTGAGCGGTCCGCAGATCGTGACGCCGCGCTCCGCGACCGTTTCACCCGGCCGGGTCAGCTCGCAATTGCCGCCGGCCTCCGCCGCCAGGTCCACGATCACCGAGCCCGGCTTCATCGCGCGCACCATTTCGGCGGTGATGAGCCTGGGCGCTTTCACGCCGCCGATCAGCGCCGTGGTGATGACCACGTCGGCCGCGGCGCAGCGTTCGGCCAGGAGTTCCGCCTGCCTGCGGTAGAACTCCGCGGAGAGCTCCCTGGCGTAGCCGGATGCGTCTTCCGCGCCTTCCCCGGCCTCGACGCCGGCGAAGCGGGCCCCCAAACTCTCCACCTGCTCCTTGACGGCGGGCCGGGTGTCCGTGGCCTCCACGGCGGCGCCCAGCCGCCGCGCCGTCGCGATGGCCTGCAGTCCCGCGACGCCCGCTCCGATCACGAAGACCTTGGCCGGAAAGACCGTGCCGGCCGCGGTCATGAGCATCGGGAAGTATCTCGGAAGGAGGTTGGCGGCGATCAGCACCGCCTTGTACCCGGCGATGTTGGCCATGGAGGAAAGCGTGTCCATGGACTGCGCCCGCGAGATGCGGGGGATCCGGTCGGCGGAGAACGCGCTGATCCTCCTCGCCGCGAGTTTCTCCACCACCTCCGGATAGCGCCCCGGCGCCAGCGTGGTCAGGAGCATCGCCCCCTCCCGCATCCGGTCCGCCTCATGCCCGCCGAGCGTCGGGTGGAAGGCGGGCGGCTGCGCCTTGAGGACGAAGTCGGCGCTTCCCAGCAGCGCCGCCGCGCCGGTCTCGACCGTTGCCCCGGCTTCCCGGTAGGCGTCGTCCGGAAAGAACGCCGCTTCCCCGGCGCCGCTCTCCACTCCCACCTGGATCCCCGCCTTCGCCAGCTTTTTACACGATTCGGGGACGGCGGCGACCCGCTTTTCCCCTTCCCGGATCTCTTTTACGACCGCTATTTTCATTTCCCCTCGCATGATCCGCCGCATCGTTCCCCGGGAGACAACTTGTTAGATGCAAAGATCAACGGAAAAATGGCAGGATTTTAGAAGATTGGCGGAAGATTGGCGCGCCCCGTCGAACGGCTGGAGAGCCCCATCCCGGCGTCGCCGGGAACCGCCGTTAGGCCCGCCTACCGGTCCGTGTTTTTCTACAAAAACCGGCCTTTGCTTCCCGGGGGGGTGTGCTTCGGGCTGGAATTGGAGCCGTTGGGGACGCAGTCGGTGAAGGTCGTCTGGTGGATTCTTGGGCTGCTTCCTTCGTCGCAGTAGACCCCTCCTCCGTCCTTGCTGGCGCTGCAGCGGACGAACCTGCAGCCCGAGACGGCCGGGGCGGAGCCGGCGCAATGGAGGCCGCCGCCGTAGAGGAACTTCGAGAGGCACCTCTCGAAAGAGCAGTTGTCGATGACGGGGTTGGAGAGATGGCAGGCCATCCCGCCGCCGCCCTTGTCGGCGGAACAGCCCGTGAAGGTGCATCCCCGCACGTTCGATGAAGCGTCGAGGCAGAAGATCCCTCCTCCGGAAACTCCCGCGGTACAGCTGTCGAAGGTGCATTTGCCGATGTCGATCCGGGACGCGACGAGAAAGATTCTGCCCCCCTCGTGCGCCGAACATCGACTGAACACGCAGCCGCTCACCGACAGGGTCTTCTCCGTCGCCCCCCGGATGAGGAGGCCGCCTCCGCAGAGATAGGTCTCGTTGAGATCGAAGTGCCGCGCATCGGAAGACGCCGGGAGGGATCCCCAAGCCCTTCCCTTCCCGAAGCGGAACGTGCACCCCTCGATGGGATTGACCCTCCCGTCCCGCGGGTCGATGAAGACGTTCCTCCACCCTTTGATGGGATCCATGGCGCTGAAAAGGGTGTTCTTCGCCCGGAAGGTTCCCGTGGAAACGATCCCCTTTCCTGACGACCAGGGACCTCACCTCGTTGGCGGCGCGCTCGAGGGCCCCGCGCTCGTCGAGGGTTTTCCCCGCATCCAGCTGCCTTCTCGGGACGGCCGGCCCGGAAAGGAAGGGGATCCCCAGCCGGTGCGCCGTGCCGTGCAAGGGACCCGGTTTCCGGGAGGGCGGGGACCGGTCCTCGTCGATCTCCTCCTCGTCCCAGAACACCTTGAAGACCTTGTGGAGCCCGGCCTTCCCCTTGAGCTCGGTCGTCTTCACGAGCCGGCAGCGGAACTCGTCCCGGGAATCGAGCGACTCGAACGTGGTTTCGGAGATGTAGATCTCGCGGGGAGCGGCAAGGGACTCGAACCGCGAGGCGACGTTGACGGCGTCGCCGAAGATGTCGTTCTCCTCCACGATCCCCATCCCCGTGTTGAGCCCGATGCGCACGAGGAGGGGGGTCTTGCCGGAGGGGCGCCCCTGGTTGAATTCCTTGAGGCTCTTCTGAAAGCGCACGGCGGCGCGCACGGCGTTCTGGGCCTTTCCGAACCAGGAAAGGGTGCCGTCCCCCATCGTCTTGACCAGGACGCCCTCGTTTTCCTTGATGATGGGGAAGAGCATGTCGTGGTGCTTCTTGATGAGGAGCCGGCTCGTCACGTCCCCTTCGGATTCGGCGAGGGCCGTGGAGCCCTTGAAATCGGTGAACATCACCGTGATCGTTTGGGTGAATTTCTTGTGGATGAGCTCTTCGAGCCGGGCGCGCTCCTCGAGGAGCTTCTCCAGGTCGACGTTGCGGGAGCCCGGGTCCGGCTGCGAAATGTTGCGGTCGTCCTTGTTCACGGAACGCGTTTCCTTTGCCTGTCCTTCTTCCACCCGTTATCGCGGACCTGTCGTGCGACCCCCCATCGAAGGGCGGTCTGCGACATCAGGCCATCGCGTAGCCCCGTTCGCACAGTTCCACGATTTTCGTGGAGGGACGCGTGAGGAGCGCGTCGCTTTCGTTGTAGGGAACCACGCGGAGCACCTCCTCCAGGGAGGTGGTCCCCTTGACGGCCTTGTAGAAGCCGTCCTCCTTGAGGGAAACGAACCCGGTGCTCTCCCGGGCGATGGACCGGACCGTCGGATAGGGCATCTTGTTCATAATCGCGTCGCGGATGGGATCGTTGAGGATGAGGAGCTCGCAGATGGCCGTGCGTCCCTTGAATCCGGTGTTGTCGCACTTGATGCATCCGGAGGACGTGTAAAACTCATGAACGCCCGTATCGATCGGCTTGATGCTGTCGAAAAGGGCCAGGACCTCTTCGGCGGGCTCGTATCTGACTTTGCACAAGGGGCAGAGAACCCGAACGAGGCGCTGGGAGATGACGGCCATGAGCGTCGAGGAAATGAGGAACGACTCCACGCCGATTCCGAACATCCGGAGAAGCGCTCCGACGGTGTCCTCCGTGTGGAAGGTGGTGATGATCTTGTGGCCGGAAAGGGCCATTTCGATGACGGCCTCCGCCGAGATCTTGTCCCGGATCTCCCCGATCATGACGACGTCGGGGTCCTGCCGCAGAATCGACCGGAGGAAGTGCTTGTAGCCGAGCCCGCTTTTTTCGTGGAGCTGCCCCTGGATCACGCCGTCGATCTTGTACTCGATGGGATCCTCGATGGTGACGATCTTCTTGTCCATGGAGTTCAGGAACCGGAGAGAGGCGTAGACCGTGGTGGACTTGCCGGCGCCGTTCGGGCCGGTGGCCATGATGATCCCCGCGGGGATGGAGAGGATCTGCTTCAGGACGTGGAGGTTGCTCGGGGAGAGGCCCAGCATGTCCAGGTCCAGGAGGTTGCTCTGGTTGGGGAGAAGGCGGATGGCGATCGACTCCCCGTTGAAGGAGGAGTACGTGGCGACCCGCAGGTCGTACCGCCGGTTGAACGCCTGGACCTCGAGCCGTCCGTCCTGATGCTTTCGCCGGTCGTCGATGTCCATGCGGCAGATGGCCTTGATGCGGCTGACCAGGGTGGACCCGAGGGAGATCGGAAGATCGGTCTTGTGCTTGAGCACCCCGTCCACGCGATAGCGCACGCGGAGCATGTTTTCGAGGGGCTCGATGTGGATGTCGGTCGCCCGGTCCGCGATGGCGCTGGAGATGACGAAGTCCAGGAGGCTGGAGATGTTCTCCTCGACGGTATCGAGGGTTCCCGCTTCGCCGATGGAGAGCTGCCCGGAATACACCTTCGCCGCGCGGTCCTCGGCGATGTCCAGCATCCGGAGGTCGTCGAACACGCGCTTGATCCCCGTCTGGATCTCCGTGGAGCTGGCGATGGCCGGCTCGACCTTCCCCTTCAGGACGGCCTCGAGCGTACGGATCGTTTCCTCGGAGAGCGGGTCGCTCATGATCACGGTGATGATTTCGCCTTCCCGGAAGGCGGGGAGACATTCGTTCTTGATCAGGAACGCCTTGCTGACCCCCTTGAGGATGCCCGGGTCGATGAGGCCGGGACTCGGAAGGATCTTCGGGATGCCGAGCTGGGTGCTGAGGAGGTTGATGAGGTTCGCTTCGGTGATGTATCCGTGCTCGACGAGAATCGCGCCGAGCTTCTTTCGCTCGATCTGCTGGACCTCGAGCGCCTTCTGCACCGCGTCATGGTCCAGGTATCCCGCGTCCACAAGGAGTTCTCCGAGATAGAGGCGCCTCTTGTTCTTCTTCAGGATCTGCTGGAGCTCGATCCGCGAGATGAGCCTCTGCCCGACCAGGATCTCGCCGAGGGGGACGTACGTCTTGCTGCCGCTCTGGAGGGCGATCGCTTCGTTGAGCTGTTCCTCGGAAATGAGCCCTTCCAGGACGAGCAGTTCGCCGATCTTCGGTTTGGGGTCGATCCGTTCATCCATTGCGGGCTCCAGGCGATCCTGTGGTCTCCGATGATGGGGCATGACGGGAGCGGCATGAATTTCATTGACCGCTCCCGGTACATGTGGAAATCATTATAATGAAGCGTCCTGAAGAAACCAGCGTTATTAGCAAGGCACTCTCGGTATTGTTATTGATAGTACGAGATTAGGTTGGCAACACAGGATCTTCGACGCCGGTCGATTATTACTAACTATAGGTGAATCCGGAGGATTCCGACCATGACCACGGCGAGCAAGCCTGACCCGTCCCGTCCGGCAAGCCACCGATGGAAGTTCTTCCGCGCCGGGGGTTTCGATCAGGTCCTGCTGGAAACGGGCGCCGACCTCATGGCGCTCGATACGCTGGACAAGAAGCTTTGGGTCGCGCTCAGCTGCCCGGCCCGCGGGATCGAGTTCGACCCGAAAACGCTCGCGTTCGTCGATTCGGACGGGGACGGCCACATCCGGGTGCCCGAAATTCTCGCCGCGGTTCGTTGGGCCGGGACCGTGCTGAGGGATCCCGATCTTCTCGTGAAACGCGGGGACACCCTCCCGCTGTCCGCCATCGACGACGCCACCGAAGAGGGGAAAGCCGTCCTTGCCGGCGCAAAGCTCGTGCTCTCCAGCCTTGGGAAGGCCGAGGAAACCGAAATCCGGCTGGAGGATGTGTGCGATACGTCCCGTATCTTCTCCCAGGCCCGGTTCAACGGGGACGGGATCGTGCCGGCCCGGGCCGCCGGGGATCCGGCTCTCGGCGCGACGATCGAGGACATCGTCTCGTGCCTGGGAGGGGAGACCGACCGAAGCGGGGACCCCGGGGTGGCCGCGGAAATGGTGGAGCGGTTTTACGCCGAAGCCTGCCTGCTGGCGGACTGGCGGGCGGCGGCCGAAACGCCGGAGATCCAGCTTTTCGGCGAGGAGACGGAGGCGCGGTACGAACTCTTCCGTTTCCTCCGGTCCAAGATCGAGGACTATTTCCGGCGGTGCCGCCTTTCGGCGTACGACGGCCGGGCGGCGTCGCTGCTGGGGCCGCAGGACGCGGAATATCAAAAGCTGGCCATCCTGGACCTCGGCGGGGACACGGAGGCCGTCGCGCGGCTTCCTCTTGCGGTGGCCGGTCCCGGGAAGCCCCTGCCGTTCTTCGAAGGCCTGAACCCGGCCTGGTCCGGTGCGGTGCGGCGGTTCGGGCAAACCGTGGCGGCGCCCCTCCTGGGAGAATCCCCCGCACTGACGGACGAGGGATGGGCGCAAATCTGTTCCTGCGTATCTCCCTATGAGTTCTGGCTGGCCTCCCGCCCGGAAACGGCGCTTGCGAAGCTGGAGCCGCAGCGGCTGAAAGCGATTCTCGCGGAGGACGGGAAGGCAGCGCTCCTTGACTTGGTGGAACGCGACAAGGCGGTCGAGCCGGAAGTTCGCGCCATAGCATCGGTGGAAAAAGTTCTGCGATACTGCCGCGACCTGCACCTGCTGGCGAACAACTTCGTCTCTTTCCGGGATTTCTACACCCGCAAGGGGAAGGCGACCTTCCAGGCGGGGACGCTGTACCTCGACGGCCGCAGCTGCGATCTTTGCATATCGGTCGCGGACGTGAGCCGGCATGCACCGATCGCCGCCATGGGCCGCGTGTACCTGGTCTACTGCGAGTGCACGCGCCGTGGCGGCGAAGAGAAGATGACCATCGCCGCGGGATTCACGGCGGGGGACTCGGATCAGCTCATGGCGGGACGCAACGGTGTATTCTACGACCGGGCGGGCCGGGACTGGGACGCGACGATCGTCCGCATCGTGGAGCATCCGATCAGCATCCGGCAGGCCTTCTGGGCGCCGTACAAGCGGTTGGCCCGGATGATCGGCGAGCAGTTCCATAAGATCGCGGCGGCGCGGTCGAAAGCGGCGGAGGATCGGCGGGCCCTGTCGATAATTGCGGCGGGAGAGAAAGCGGCCGTCGGACATGCGGTCCCTCCCGCGCCTCCTCCGTTCGACATCGCCAAGTTCGCCGGAATCTTTGCGGCGATCGGGCTGGCGGTCGGAGCGATCGGCACGGCTCTCGTCTCGATGCTGGCGGGAATCTTCCGGCTTGCATGGTGGCAGATTCCGATATTGTTCGCGGGTATCCTCCTTGTCGTCTCCGGCCCTTCGGTGCTCATCGCCTGGGCGAAGCTGCGGCAGCGCAACCTGGGCCCCATCCTCGACGCCAACGGATGGGCCGTGAACGCCCGCGCGAAGATCAACATCCCCTTCGGGGACTCGCTCACGGCCGTCGCAAAACTGCCCGAAAGCGCCGAGCGGTCCCTTGTCGACCCGTTCGCCGAGAAGAAGCGCCCCTGGAGACTGTACTTCTTCCTCCTGCTGATGGTCGCCTCGTTGCTGCTCCTGTGGCGGATAGGATATTTCCCCCGGTGAAAGCTTCCGATTTCACCCTGGACTCCGGGTCCCGCGTAGGCGTCGTCGGGGGCGGTCCCGCCGGCGCTTTCTTTTCTTATTTTCTCCTCTCGATGGCCGAACGGGTCGGCATGAACGTGTCGGTCGACGTCTACGAGCCGCGGGACTTCAACAAGCCGGGTCCCGTCGGCTGCAACATGTGCGGGGGGATCATCTCGGAGTCCCTGGTGCAGCTCCTGGCCGCCGAGGGGATCATCCTTCCGCCTACCGTCGTCCAGCGCGGGATCGATTCCTATGTGCTCCACATGGATGTGGGCACGGTGCGGATCGAGCCGCCGGGCCATGAAAAGCGGATCGCCGCGGTGCATCGCGGCGCCGGTCCGCGGGGCATTCTCGAGAAGCGCTGGCACAGCTTCGACGGCTTCCTCCTGGACCTGGCGGCGCAACGGGGCGCCACCGTGGTCCGCGAGCGCGTGGACGGGGTATCGTGGGTGGACGGCAAACCCCAGGTCAAGACGAAGAGCGGGGATTCGCCGGCGTACGATCTCCTCGTCGGCGCGGTGGGGATCAACAGCTCGGCGCTCAAGCTCTTCGAGGGGCTCGGGATCGGATATAAGGCCCCCAAGGCCACCAAGACGTACATCTGCGAGTTCCTGCTGGGTCAGGAGACGATCGAGCTCTACTTGGGCAGCTCGATGCACGTCTTCCTGCTCAACCTTCCGCGGCTGGAATTCGCGGCGATCATCCCCAAGGGGGATTACGTGACCGTCGTCCTGCTCGGGGAGGCGATCGACGCGGATCTGGTGAACTCCTTCCTGGGAACGCCCGAAGTGAGGCAATGTTTCCCGCCGGGATGGAGTCCGCCCGAGGATTTCTGCCGGTGCTCGCCGGCGATCAATATCGAAGGCGCGGACCGGCCGTTCTCCGACCGCATGGTGTTCATCGGGGACAGCGGGGTGAGCCGGCTGTACAAGGACGGCATCGGGGGGGCTTACCGGACGGCGAAGGCGGCCGTCAAGACGGCGATTTTCCACGGTGTCTCCGCGGAGGATTTCCGGCGTCACTACCTGCCCACCTGCAGGTCGCTTTCCCTGGACAACGCGATCGGGAAGGTCATTTTTACGGTGACGACGCTGATCCAGAACGTGCGGATATCGCGCAAGGGCGTCCTCCGGATGACCGCGGGCGAACAGGAACGCGGAGGGCGGCAGCGGATGAGCTCCGTCCTGTGGGACACGTTCACGGGCAGCGCGCCTTACCGGGACGTGTTCCAGCGGACGCTGCACCCGTACTTCCTGGGCCGCCTGGCCTACGAGACGGCGGCGGGACACCTTCCGTTCAAAACCCGCGCACGGTTCAAGGAGGATAAAGTGACGCTCGGAGACCTCGGAAAGAACTACGCCGAAGGGGAGACCATCGTCCAACAGGGAGACGTCGGCGAGTGCATGTACGTCATCCAGTCCGGGAAGGTGGAGGTGATCAAGGAAGAGGGGGGGAAGGAAATCAAGTTGGCGGAGCTGGGCGATGGGGACTTTTTCGGGGAGATGGCGCTCTTCGAGAAGGACGTTCGTTCCGCCACCGTGCGCCCCCTGGGAGAGGTGCGGGTCCTGACCGTCGACAAGAAGATGTTCCTTCGGAAAATCCACGACGACCCGTCGCTTGCCTTCCGTGTCATGCAGAAGATGTCGGGGCGAATACGGGAACTGAACAACGAGCTGATGCGGCTTACATCGGGGAACCCGAACGTGGAACAGGGCCGGGAGCGGGAGTAGAGTCGAGGCCGCCCCCTCTCCCGTCAAATCCGGATCACGTCCCCTTCCTTCAGAAAATCGATGTTTTCACGGTCGAGCGCCTGGATTTCGGTCTCGATCTCCATCTGGTATTGAGGCTTGATGTGCATGATGAAGATCCTTGACGGCGGCTTGGGCATCTTCGCGAGTTCCTTCTCCAGGAGCGAGGGGGTCAGGTGCCCCGTCGCCAGCGCGAGATTTTCCATCCGGTTGGGGAAGGAGGTCTCCACGATAAGGCACCGCACGTCATGGGCGCCGATCGCTTTCCAGAAACGGTCCGTCGGCCCGGTGTCCCCCGCGTAGGCGATCGCTTTCTTCCCCGCATTTTCCACGATGAAACCGTACGCCGGTACGGTGTGGCTGACTTTTTCCATCCTCACCTTGTACCCTCCGATCGCCACGGCGCGCGAGGGGGAAAGGGCCCGGAATTTCAGGACGGGGCGCCGCGCGGAGGGAATCCTGGTGAAGTCCGGCCAGATCCGGTCGTTGAAGATGTTTTTTCGCAGGTCGTCAAGGACATCCCTGCCGCTGAGGACGGTGATCGCGTTCCGGGTGTTCCGGATCACCAGGTTGTCGAGCAGAAACGGGATCCCCTTGATGTGGTCGAAGTGGGCGTGCGTAAGGAGGATCTCCCGAACGCCGTGCTCCTCGGTGATGTTCAGGGACATGCCGACGGTCCCCGCGTCCAGGAGGAGGCTTCCATCGATCAGGAAGGCGGGGCAGTTGTGGCCGGGGACCTCGGATCCCGATGCGCCCAGCACCTTGATATTCAATTCGCAGCCACCCCTTTTCCGTGATTCCCCGCTGGCTCCCGTTTCCCGCCGGGCCGGACAAGGCCTTCGGCCCAGTGTAAACACTCCCCGGGTGCTTCGCAACGTTTGGCCGTTCCGGGACCGCCGAACCCCCCGCCCGGATCGCAATGGGGGTGTGGAACTTTCCGGCGCGTTTCGATATCCTGAAGCATTATGGCGTTGTACAGAACGGGGCGAAGGGGGTGGCGATGAGGGAGCATGTCCGTAAAGGAGTGCCCCCGCTGGCCGCGATCTGCGGCGTTCTCCTTGTCCTTGCGGGATGCTCGGGAGGCGACGGTTCGAAGGCGGCGCCGGGCGCGCAGCCGCCCGCCGTTCCCGTTACCGCGGCCCTGTCGGTGAAACGAGACGTGCCCGTTCAACTGCGTGTCATCGGGACGGCGGAAGCGTATTCCACGGTGTCCGTCAAGACGATGGTGAACGGGGAGATCGTGAAGGTCGGGTTCCAGGAAGGCCAGGATGTGAAGAAGGGGGACCTCATCTTCGTCATCGATCCCCGTCCATATGAAGCGGCGCTGAAAACGGCGGAAGCGAACCTGGCCAAGAACATTGCCCTGAAGGAGAACGCGGAAAGAGACGTCAAGCGATACGCCTACCTGATCGAGAAGGACCTGGTTCCCAAGCAGCAGTTCGACCAGGTGGCGTCCGCCGCGGCCGCCCTGGGTGCGACGGTCCACGCCGACAACGCCGTGGTGGAAAACGCCCGGGTCCAATTGGGGTACTGCTTCATCCGGTCCCCCGTCGACGGGCGCACCGGAAACCTCTTCCTCAAGAAGGGGAACGTCGTCAAGGCGAACGACGCGGCCCTCGTCACGATCCACCAGGTCGCTCCTATATACGTCACCTTCTCCGTCCCGGAGCAATCTTTGGGCGAGATCCGGAAATACCGTGCGGCCGGGACATTGAAAGTGGAGGCGGCGGCCCCCGGGAAGGAGAAACATCCCGCGCGGGGGACGCTCACGTTCATCGGCAACGCGGTCGACAACGCGACGGGGACGATCCAGCTGAAAGGGACCTTCCCCAACGGGGACCGTTCCCTGTGGCCGGGACAATTCGTCAACGTCGTGCTGACGCTCGCCGTGAAGCCCAACGCCGTTCTCGTGCCGACTCCGGCGGTCCAGACCGGGCAGAAAGGGCAGTACGTCTTCGTGGTGAAGTCCGACCAGACGGTGGAGTCACGCCCCGTCGTCACGGGAGAGACGAACGGGGGCGAGACCGTCGTGGAGAAAGGGGTGCAGCCGGGCGAGCGCGTGGTGACCGACGGGCAGCTGCGCCTCGTGCCGGGAGCTCGGGTGGAGATCAAGGCGGGACTGTAAGCGATGACCGAGCTCTTCATACGTCGTCCCGTGATGACGACGCTGGTGATGCTGGCGATTCTTTTGTTCGGCATCATGGGATACCGGCACCTGCCGGTGAGCGACCTTCCCAACGTGGACTTTCCGACGATCCTGGTCACGGCGAATTTGCCGGGGGCCAGCCCCGAGACGATGGCCTCTTCCGTCGCCACTCCGCTGGAGAAGCAGTTCACCACCATCGCCGGGGTGGACTCGATGAACTCCAGCAGCGGGCTGGGGCTTACACAGATCACGCTCACCTTCACGCTGGACCGGAACATCGACGCCGCCGCCCAGGACGTCCAGGCGATGATCACCAAGGCGGCGCCGCAGCTTCCCCCCGGCATGCCGACCCCGCCGTCGTACCAGAAGGTCAACCCCGCGGACCAGCCCGTCCTTTACCTGGCGCTGTACTCCCCGACGCTGCCCCTTTCCGCGGTGGACGAGTACGCGCAGACGTTCATCGCCCAACGGATCTCCATGGTGTCCGGCGTCGCGCAGGTCCAGGTCTACGGTACCCAGAAGTACGCGGTGCGGGTCCGGGTCGACCCGGACGCCCTGGCCGCCCGCGGGATGGGGATCGACGAGGTGAAGGGTGCGATCGAGCAGGGGAACGTGAACCTCCCCAGCGGGGTTCTCCAGGGGCCCCGCCAGTCGTTCACGGTGGAGACCGCCGGCCAGCTGATGAACGCTGCCGCCTACCGTCCCCTCGTCGTGGCGTACCGGAACGGCTCCCCCGTCCGCCTCCAGGACATCGGCAGCGTCGTGGACGGCGTGGAAAACGACAGGATCGCGAGCTGGTACAACGACACCCGGGCCATCGTCCTTGCCATCCAGCGCCAGCCGGGCACCAACACGGTGGAGGTGGTGGACAGCATCCGGGGGCTCCTTCCCGTCCTGCGGGCCCAGATCCCGGCGTCGGTGAGCCTCGCCATCCTCTATGACCGGTCCGCCTCGATCCGGGACTCGGTGAGCGACGTCAAGTTCACACTGCTCCTGGCGGTCTGCCTCGTGGTCCTGGTGATCTTCCTGTTTCTGCGGAACCTCTCCGCGACGATCATCCCCAGCCTCGCCCTGCCGTTTTCCATCGTGGGGACCTTCTCCGTCATGTACCTGCTGGGATACAGCCTGGACAACCTTTCCCTCATGGCGCTGACGTTGGCCGTCGGGTTCGTGGTGGACGACGCCATCGTCATGCTGGAGAACATCGTCCGGCACATGGAAGGGGGAAAGGGGGTTCTCGAAGCGGCTCTCGACGGTTCGAAGGAGATCGGGTTCACGATCCTTTCGATGACGCTCTCCCTCGCCGTCGTTTTCCTCCCGGTGCTGTTCATGGGCGGAGTCGTGGGAAGGCTGCTCCATGAGTTCGCGGTGACGATCGGCGCCGCGATCCTGGTTTCGGGGGTCGTCTCGCTGACCTTGACGCCGATGCTGTGCAGCAGGTTCCTTCGGCCGCACGCGCAGGTCAAACACGGCCGCCTCTTCCTGGCGTCGGAGAAGGTGTTCGACGCGATGCTTTCCGCATACGACCGGACGCTTACCCTGGTGTTGCGGCACCGCCTGGCGACGCTCCTCTTTTCCTTCGTCCTGCTGGGGGGGACGGTCTTCCTTTTCATCGTGATCCCGAAGGGGTTCCTCCCGAACGAGGACACCGGGGCGATCTTCGGCTTCACCGAGGCGGCCCAGGGGATCTCCTTCGACGACATGGCGCGGCACCAGCAGGCGGTCTCCGCCGTCGTCCGCGCCGAGCCGAGCGTCCGGTCCGCCATGTCGAGCATCGGGCCGAGCGGTCCGAACGTCGCCAGCAACTCCGGGCGGATCTTCATGATGCTGAAGCCCCGGGAGGAACGGAAGAGCGCCGAGGAGATCCTGCAGGGCCTGCGGCCGAAGCTGGCCGAGATTCCCGGGGTCCGCGCCTTCTTGCAGATCCTTCCCCCGATCCGGATCGGGGGGCAGCTGACGAAAAGCCAGTACCAGTTGACGCTCCAGAGCCCGGACACCGACGAACTGTACCGGTTGGCCCCCGTATTGGAGGCGAAGATGCGGGAGATCAAGGGGCTGCAGGACGTGACGAGCGACCTGCAGATCGCGAACCCGCAGATCAACGTGGCCATCGACATGGACATGGCGAAGGCGAGGGGGCTCACCGCCCATCAGATCGAGGACGCGCTCTTCAGCGCTTACGGGAGCCGGCAGATCTCGACGATCTTCACTCCCACGAATACGTACAAGGTCATCCTGGAGCTGGAGTCCCGCTTCCAGGAAGACCCCGCCGCGCTTTCCCGGCTGTATGTGCGCTCCGCTTCCGGAGCGCTGGTTCCGCTGGCCGCGGTCACGAGGCGGAACCCGGGCCTGGGCCCCCTGCTGGTGAACCACCTGGGGCAGCTCCCCTCCGTGACGATCTCCTTCAACCTGAGGCCCGGGGTCGCCCTGGGCGACGCGGTTGCGGCGGTGGACAAGGCGTCCCGCGCCACCCTTCCCGCCACGATCAGCACGAGCTTCCAGGGGACGGCGCAGGCGTTCCAGGCCTCCTTGAAAGGGTTGGGAATCCTGCTCCTCATGGCGATCCTGGTGATCTACATCGTCCTGGGGATCCTGTACGAAAGCTACATCCACCCCCTGACGATCCTCTCGGGGCTTCCTTCCGCCGGGCTCGGGGCGCTCCTGGCGCTCATGATCTTCCGCATGGACCTGAACCTGTACGGTTT
Organism: Deltaproteobacteria bacterium; assembly: GCA_016219515.1. Classification (GTDB taxonomy): domain Bacteria; phylum Desulfobacterota; class Deferrimicrobia; order Deferrimicrobiales; family Deferrimicrobiaceae; genus JAENIX01. Next base: position 4,801 of record JACRMU010000039.1, on the reverse strand, counting down.
CGTCGGGGTGATCATGCTCGTGGGGATCGTGAAGAAGAACGCCATCATGATGATCGACTTCGCCCTGGATGCGGAACGGAAGGAAGGGAAGAACCCCCAGGAGGCGATCCACCAGGGGTGTCTCGTGCGGTTCCGGCCCATCATGATGACCACGATGTCCGCCCTGATGGCGTCGCTTCCGATCGCCGTCGGTTTCGGCGCGGGAGCCGAGGCCCGCCGGCCCATGGGCGTCGCCGTGGTGGGCGGGCTCCTCTTCTCCCAGTTGATCACCCTTTACCTGACGCCGGTCGTCTACGTCTACATGGATAAGGCCCAGGCATTCGTGCGCGGGAGGACCGGCCGCGCCCGTACGGCGTAGGGGGCAGTCTGCGGAATCGGAATCCGCGTCAGGGTAATGTTTTCGAGGTGGACATCCGATAAGGGTTATGGCAAGGGTTAAGCGAAAAAATGAACGTTATTCACGAAGAGGGCGTGGATCCAGAACATATTGATAATTCAGGATAAATTTACGGAGGGCAGGATATGTTGAAGGGGGGAGTCCAGGTTTATGGTCATGGTCTTTCAAAACTTCACCTCGAAGAGCTCGTCACGACCTTGATCATGATGGGAGTCACGACCACCATCTTTTTCCTCCGCAGGTACAAGGAGTTCCATGAGGAAATCACGGAACGGAAGCAGTCCGAGACGATCTTGAGAGAGAGCCGGAGCAGGGCCCTGCTGCAATACAAGGAACTGGACCGGCTGTTCCGGCAGGTCGAGGGCGTGAAGAACGAATGGGAACAGATGATGGACTGCGCCGGCGGGATGGTCATCCTCGTAGACGCCGAGGGGAAGGTGAACCGCTGCAACCGGGTATTCAAGGACTTCGTGGAAAAGACGTACACGGAGATCCGGGGGAAGGACATCGTGTCCCTGCTCGAGGAGCAGGGGGTCGATGCGAAAAACCTGGCGGGGCGGACGCTGGATGTGTACTCGGCGGTCAGGGGGAAGTGGCTGGAATTGAAGTCCTACACGTACAAGGACATCATGACCGGCGACATCGCCGGCTCGGTGATCGTCGTACACGATTTGACGGAGCAGAAAGACGTCCCTGAAATCCAGCGCGATGACTCCAAGGGGATTTCAAAGAACGGGCTTCTCAAGAGCACGTAATACCGCCCGGGCGCCTTTCTCGAATTCCGCATCGGTGTAATCGAAGACCGGGCTCCCCTTTAGATCCCGCGCCACCAGATCGTCGCTGTACGCCAATACGATATCGACAAAAAGTCCCTCTTCCGCCATCCGGCGCGAAAGGTCGGGAAGCACCCCGGGCCGCACCTTGTTGGCGACGATCCCGACGTTCCGGATGCCCAGCTCGGGAACCATCCCCAGGATGCGCTTCGCCGGCACGTGCTACTTCACGACGGACGCGGACGAGCTCCCGCGCCTCTTCGCGCAGGACACGTTGACCGCCGCGCGCGCGACGTTCATCGAGGAGCCGACGAAGACGCGCGTGCTCCCCGACCTCTTCGGGATGGGCGAGCTGCCGCAGGAGGGCGCGCACAAAGGCGGTCTGGGGGCAGAAGCACCCTTCCCCCGCGGACTCGATGGTGCCGACGGGAAGAAGAGAGACGCGGTCGGAGAGCCTCATCGCGTGCGCATCGATGAGGTCCCCGACCCTCGGATTCAGAAGGAACATCCCCCCCGGCTCTCCGGTCGAGCCGGTCCGTTCCGCCACCAGCTCCTTCCGATGGACGAGGGGAGGCGCGCCTCCCGCGGGGATCCCCAGGGCGGACGCCAGGTTGGGATCGGAGTCCAGGTCGACCAGCAGGACCTTCCGGCGGTCTTCCGAAAGGATCTTCGCCAGCAGGACGGCCACCGTCGTCTTGCCGGAGCCGCCCTTCCCGGCCACCGCGATCTTCAGGCCCATGAATGACTTCTTGCCGCCAGGAGGGGGGCCAGTCCCAGGTCGAGCCGGCCCTGCAGCAGGTCGCGGAGATCCTCCCGCGGGATTTTTTTCAGGACGGCCGGCGCAAGCCCCCTCAAATCCTCCGGATCGCCGACGAGCTGCACCCCGACCGCCGCGTGGCCCGCAAAGGTCACCCTCGCGAAGCTTCTCCCCGCGCGGAAGTCGGCCTGATCGGTCCCGTCGATGTCTCCGATGCGTGCCGCGATGACCGGGTCGAGCTTCACCACGTTTCCGATGAAGGAGGGCGGGCATAGGGCCTTTTCCCCGGCGATGTTCCGGGCGGCGATTTCTCCCTGCAGGCGGGCGTTCTGTGCGAGCTGGCCGACCTCGCTCCTCCCGGTGATCGTCTCGAAACGGACGACGTCTCCCGCCGCGTATATTCCTGAAGCGGCCGTTTCCATCCGGTGGTCGACGGAGAGCCCCTCGCCGTACGCGGGGCCGTTTTCCATAAACCCCGTGTTCGGCGCGACCCCCGTCGCGATCACCACGGCGTCGCAGGGAAGGAGGGTCCCGTCGGACAGCCGGACCTCCCGGGCCCTGCCGTTCTCAGCGTCGATGCTCTCGATGCGTGCCCCGGTGCAAAGGCGCAGGTGCCGCCGCTCCCGGAGAACGGGATGAAGCAGGGCCGCCACGTCCGCCTGGAGCATGGTGGCCAGGATCTCCGGCCCGATTTCGACGACGGTGACGGATACCCCTCGTTCCTTTAGCGCCTCCGCGAGCAGCATTCCGACCCTTCCGGCCCCGACGATGACGATGCGGGAGGCGCCCTGGGCCAGGAACTTCTTCAGCAGCAGGGCGTCGAGCAGCCGCTTCATGAGGAGGACGTTCTCGCACCGGGCAGGGAGATCTTCGAAATCCTGCGGGACGTAAGGAATCGCTCCCGCCGCGATCAGCGCCTTGTCGAAGCTCAACGTCTCGCCGGTGGAAAGAAGGGCGGTCCTTTTTTCCGCGGAAAGCGTCATTACCTGGGCGCCCGCACGGAAGTCGACCTTTAGCTCCGCGTACTCTCCACCGCGGGCAAGGGAAAGGTCCGCGGCTTCCTTTTTCCCCGCGACAAGCTCCGGCAGAAGGTGAGGAATATAGGCGGGGCACTTTTCCGCCGACGTCATCGTGACGGAGAACCCCTCCTTCGACGCAAGGGTCCTCGCGGCCTGAAGCCCCGCGTACCCGTTCCCGACGATTAGGACCCGCTCCATAATCTCCTATGCCTGCGCCAGTCCGAGCGCCTGCCGCTTCGCCCGGATGTGGGAGATGATGCCTGCCGCCGCCTTCTCCGGGTCCGTTTCGACGAACGCTTTTCCGCCGTTGATCTCCGGAAGTTTCGCGGTGAGGAGCTCGATGGCGAACGGGCTCCCGAATACCCTGGGCGGGACGGGCTCCGAGATGCTCGTCTGGGGCGGCGACCACTACACGAGCGCGGCCAACCCCGGCTACGTGTCGGGAACGGGGCACCGCTTCAACCCGGCCACCGGCAGCTGGCTGATCTCGATGCCGAGCCGGCCCGCCAGGGCCGCCAACAGGTCGTAGATGCGGGAGTTGTCCACGCACGAGCCCATGTGCAGGACCGGCGGGAGCGGCGCGCCCAAGCCCGCGGCCTTTCCCAGGGCGGCAAGGACGCCCCGCAGGCGTTTCCCGGCGTGCTTTTCCGTCGCCTCGGAAGTCAGGAACCCCGCCTGGGCCAGGATGTGGTTCGTGCAACCGGTCGTGACGACCAGGACGTCGTTCCGCAGGAGCTCTGCGACCATCTTCTCCGTCATCTGCGTGTGCCGCAGCTTCGGGTTGGGGCAGCCGACGACCCCCACGGCCCCCAGGATGTCGCCCGAGGCGACGGCGTTCACCACCGGCCCCAGCGGGTCGTGCGCGTCGACGGCGGAGAGCACGGATACGAGGGCCTCCACCGAGATCCCCGTCAGCATCGTCGCGCTCGCCTTCGGAATGCAGGTCTCCACGCCCCCGGCCTTCCTTTCCCGGAATGCCGCGATGCCGTGGCGCAGGATCTCCTTCGCCCGTTCGTCGGCGCTTTCCGGGCGGAAATCGACGTGGATCGCCTCCGGGTTCCGGACGAAGGGAACGGTGGTGATGAACTTCGTCTTGTAGCACTTCGCGAGGGTCGCAAGGCTCGGCCAGATGCACTGCACGTCCACGACCATCGCGTCGATGGCGCCCGTGGTGAGGAACAGCTCGGCCTGCGCCAGGTGGCCCGCATAGGCGGCCCCGGACCGGGTGGCGAGCTCGTTGCCGATGCAGCAGATGCCCACGACGTTGATGCGGTCCGCGCCGGCGGCCTTCGCCTCGGTTTCCAGCTTCTCCGCCCACTCCACCAGCTTCGATGCCATGATCGGGTTGTGCCCGTGGCAGGCGATGTTGACGGAGCCGTCCTTGATCACGGCGTAGTTCGCGGAAACCACCTTCGGGGAAGGAGTGCCGAAGAGGATGTCGGAGAGGTCGGTCGCCAGCATCAGCCCCGCGAAGTTGTCCACCATCCCCATCCGCAGGGTGGCCACCCAGAGGTTCAAGGGGTCGGCGTCGTTTCCCATCGAGGTCCGGTGCATCGCGGTCTCGATCTCGTTGTGCGGGTTGGAGACGATCAGCCCCAGCTTCTCCCACTTCTCGTATTCCGTTTTCGAGGCCCGGCCGCGGATCCAGTTCATCGGCTTCCCGTCCTGCCTGCCGAAGTCCTCGATCGCCTTGCGGGCGACGTCGGCGGCGACGGCGTTAACGGCCCGGCCGTCGGTGGCGACACCGAGACGCGCCGCGACGGAAAGCAGCTGCGCCTCGTCGCGCACCCGGTAGCCGGGCGCCTTCCCCTCCGCGACTTCCATGAGCAGAAGAGCAAGCTCCCGGGCGTGGCCC
>JACRMU010000038.1 GCA_016219515.1 Deltaproteobacteria bacterium | reverse complement strand
CGTACCCCACGGGGTTCTGGCGCCGCAGGGTGCGCGTCCTGGATGATATCTCCTTCACCGTGGGGGAGAACGAGGTGGTGGGGTTTCTCGGAGCGAACGGGGCGGGGAAGACGACCACGATCAAGGTCCTCAACCGGCTTTCCTTCCCGGACGAGGGGGAGGTGATCGTCTTCGGCGAGAAGATCGGGCGGCGGCCGGAGTTCCACCGCCGCATCGGCTTCATGCCGGAGCAGCCCTACTTCTACGAGTACCTGACGGGGGAGGAGTTCCTGGGGCTTTGCGGGAGCCTGAGCGGGCTCGGGAGGACGGAAATCGCGGAACGCTCCCGGGCGATGCTGGCCCGGATCGGGCTCGAAGGGGCCGGGAAGACGGCGATCCGGAAATACTCGAAGGGGATGATGCAGCGGCTGGGGCTCGCGCAGGCGCTGCTGCACGACCCGGAGCTCGTCGTTCTCGACGAGCCGATGTCGGGGCTCGACCCGATGGGGAGGATGGAGGTCCGGAACCTCATCCGCGAGCTGAAGGAGGCCGGCAAGACCGTTTTTTTCAGCTCCCACATCATCTCCGACGTCGAGGCGCTGTGCGACCGGGTCATCATGATCCACAGGGGACGGAAGGTGGCCGAGGGCACGGTGGAGGAGCTGATGGGAAGCGGGGGGATCCTCCATGTGGAAGTCGTCTTTTCACCGCCCCCGGATCCCCGGTGGGTTTCCGCGGCGGGCCTCCCTCCGGGCGCGGGGGCATTTCATGGCAACACGTTCGTCTTGAAAGCGAGGGACCAGGAGGAGGCGAACCGGTGGATCGAGGAGTTCCGCCGCGCGGGGTCTCCGGTGATCTCGTGCGTACCGGTCAAGAAGCACCTCGAAGAGATCTACGTGGAGCAGGTGGGCGCCCGTGGGGAATAGGATCCTGTCCATCGCCGCGAACACGTTCCGGGAGACGGTCCGGAACAAGATCCTTTACGTCATCCTCGCCTTCGCGCTCCTGGTCATCGGGCTTTCCTGGTTCCTGGCGGACCTGTCCGTCGGGGAGCTGACCCGGATCATCGCGGACATCGGGCTTGCGTCGACGCACGTCTTCGGCGTCGTCATGGCGGTCTTCATCGGGATCACCCTGGTCAGCCAGGAGGTGGAGCGGAAGACGATCTATCTCATCCTCTCGAGGCCGGTTCCCCGGTGGGAGTTCGTCGTCGGGAAGGCGCTGGGCCTGAGCCTTACCCTGGCGCTGACGACGCTCGTCATGTCGGCGACGCTGTTCCTGGTGCACGCGGGGTACGGCAGGGAGCCGGAGATCGGCATCTTCATCGCATCGGCCGGCATCTACATGGAGCTCGTCGCGCTTACCTGCCTGGCATCTCTTTTCTCCACGTTCACCACCCCGGTGCTGAGCGCGATGTTCACGCTCTCCATGTTCCTCATCGGCCACGTTTCCGGGGACCTTATGGTCTTCGGCGGCCGGGCCTCCTCCCGGGCGATGCAGGCGGGATCGAAGATCCTTTACTACGCGCTCCCCAACCTGGAGAACTTCAACTGGAAGAACGACGTGGTGTACGGGAAGGTCCGGTCCGCAGGCGTGATCCTCGGGGCGTCCGGCTATCTTCTCTGCTATTTCGCCGCCGTGCTGTGCGTCGCCTGCCTCCTGTTCTCGCGGAAGGACCTCAAATGACGGGGAGAGGGCTGTTTCCCATCGTCGCCTCGGGCGCCGCCTCCCTGGCCGTCTCCTTTCTCCTTTCCCTCTACCTGACGCCGATCTTCCGGGATTCGGCGCAGCGGCTCGGCGTTCTCGACCGCCCCGACGGCGCGCTGAAGACGCAGCGGGAAGCCGTTCCCTATTTCGGAGGGCTGGCGGTCTACTGCGCCGTCCTGGTTCCCGTGGCGGTCTTCCTGCAGTTCAGCGACCGGTTGATGGGGCTGCTGCTCGCCTCCACGCTCATCGTCCTCCTGGGGCTGATCGACGACCTCGGGGGGCTTTCGCCGCGGATCAAGCTCCTGGTGCAGGTCGTCGCGGTATTTCTCATGATCAAGTCGGGCATCCGGATCCGGATCGATTATTTCCCGCCCTTGGTCTGCGTGGGCCTTACGTTCCTGTGGATGATCGTGATGACGAACGGCTTCAACCTCATCGACGTGATGGACGGGCTGGCGGGAGGGGTGGCGTGCGTGTCCGCCGCCGCGCTGGCCGTCATCTTCCTGCTGCAGGGGAAATCGATCGGCGTCGTCGTGTGCGTTTCCCTGGCGGGGGCGCTGCTCGGCTTCCTGCGCTACAACCGGCCTCCCGCCCAGATCTACCTCGGGGACGCGGGCTCCCTCCTTTTGGGGTTCCTGCTGGGAGGGCTCGCCGTCGATTGCGACTACACGCTCCGGAATCCTCTCGGATGGCTCACCGCGCTGGCCGTCTTCGCGGTCCCCCTGTTCGAGATCGCCTTCGTTTCCTGGCTCCGCCTCTTGAGGGGGGCCTCCGTCCTCGCCGGCAGCCGCGACCATTTCAGCCTGCGGCTGCGCAAGTGGAAATTGTCCACCGGGCAGACGGTGGCGTACAGCTGCGCCGCCGCGGCGCTCTCGTCGGGGATCGGCATCGCGGCGATGTATCTGCGGCCCGCCGAGTCGCTGGCAGGGTACGGGGCCGTCGCGGCGATGTTCCTCGTGGTGGCCGTCTGGCTCAAGGCCATCGACATGACGCTGTGAGGGCCGCGCGATGATTCTCGTTTTGGGCGGCGGGGTGACGGGGCTTTCCGCGGCGATGGCGCTCGAGGCGTCGGGGAAGGAATGCCTCGTGCTGGAGAGGGAGGCCGAGCCGGGGGGATGGTGCCGCTCGTTTTCCGCAGGGGGCTACACGTTCGACCTGAGCGGCCACTTCCTCCATCTTTCCGATCCCGCCGCGAACCGGTTCATTCTCGATGTCCCCGGCGTCCCCTGGCGGAGGGTGGACAGGGACGCGCGGGTCTGGCTGCGGGGCCGCCTGACCCCGTACCCTTTCCAGGTGCACCTGAAAGGGCACGACCCCGCCTTCGTTTCCCGCTGTCTCGCCGGCTTCGCCCGCGAGCGGATCCGCGCCGCAATTTCCGGCGAGCGTCCGCCCGAACACCTCGCCGCGTGGCTCCTGCAAAGGTTCGGGAAGGCGATGTGCGATGCGTTCTTCTTCCCCTATAACCGGAAGATGTGGCGGACCCCGCTTTCGAAGCTGGGATACGAGTGGACCGGATGGTCCGTCCCGATCCCCCGGTTCGACGATCTGCTGGAAGGGGCCTCCGGCGAAATCCGGCGGGGGATGGGATACAACGCCACCTTCTTCTACCCCGAACGGGGGGGGATCGGATCCCTTGCCCGGTCGTTGGGGCTGCGCCTGGGAACGCGGCTGCGCACAGGGATCGAGGTCGCCCGGGTCGATCTCCGGGCAAAGGTGGTCCATACCTCCGGCGGAGAGGCGTTGCCGTACCGCTCGGCGATCTCCACCATCCCGCTGCCCCGCCTTGCGTCCTTTTCCGAGGGGCTTTCGCCGGCGGCCCGGAAAGCGGCCGGCGCGCTTTCGTGGGTCAAGGTGCTCGCGATCAACCTGGGCATCAGGAATCCGGGCCGCACCCCCGGGCATTGGGTGTACGTTCCGGAGCGCGAGTACCCGTTTTTCCGGATCGGCTTCCTGTCCAACGTCGCCCGTTCGGCGGCGCCCGGCGGCCGCGTATCGATGTTCGTCGAAAAAAGTTTCCCCGCGAACGCCCGGGTGGACGTCGCCCGGGAAGTCGGGGCAGCGCTGCGGGGCCTGAAGCGGATGGGGGTTCTCCGGAAGGGGAAGGCCGTCCCTCTCCTTGCCCGCGAGTTCGGACGGCATCGGGTCTTCCTGGCCGGCAGGTATGGCGCCTGGGATTATTACGGGATGGAAAAATCGATGGCGGACGGCCTCCGCGCCGCCCGCGAAGCCGCGAACGCCCGTGGGTGAGCCCTGCCCCGCGCGGGGACCGGCCCGCGCCTGCGTGGTCCACGTCATCACGCTCCTGGAGTGGGGAGGGGCGCAGGAGAACACCCTCTATACGCTGGAATCGCTCGATCCCCGGAAATTCGACCGCGTCCTCATCGCGGGAAAGGGGGGGATGCTCGATTCGCGGGCCGCGAAGATATCCGGCATACGGTTTCTCCAGGTGGATACCCTGGTCCGGGAGATCCGGCAGGCCGCCGACGCGACGGCCTATTTCGCCCTTCGGCGGCTCCTGCGGGAGGAGAAGAGGCGGACCGCGGGAATGCCGCTTATCGTGCACACGCACAGCTCGAAGGCGGGGATCCTGGGACGGGCCGCCGCGCGGGCCGAGGGCGCGGCGGCGATCGTCCATTCCGTGCACGGGTTCGGGTTCCATGACGGGCAGCCGGCGCCGCTCCGCGTCCTGCTGGCCGGGCTGGAGCGCATGGCTTCCCGCTGGACGGACGCCGTCGTCGCGGTATCCGAGGAGAACCTCCGCGCGGGAGTGCGGGAGAAGATTTTTCCCCCCGGAAAGGCGCGGCTGATCCGTAGCGGCTTCGACACCGCCCGTTTCCTGTCGGGGTCGAGGGAGAAGGGGAGGCGCCTGCTGGGCCTTCCCCCGGACGCGCCGGTGGTGGGCACGGTCGCGGTGTTCAAGCCGCAGAAGGCCCCCCTGGACTTCGTCGAGGTCGCCCGCCGCGTGCGGGAGCGGGTCCCGGAGGCCCGTTTCGTGATGATCGGCGACGGGGAGCTCCGCCGGGAGGTGGAGCGGGCGGCGGCGAGGGCGTCGCTCGGCGGGCATCTCCTCCTCCCGGGCTGGAGGGAGGAAATCCCCGACCTCCTGCGGGCCTTCGACGTCTTTCTCCTGACGTCGCGATGGGAGGGGCTGCCGAAGGTGGTTCCTCAATCCCTGATATCGGGCGTCCCCGTCGTGGCCACCGCCGTGGACGGGACGCGGGAAATCGTCGACGACGGCGTCGACGGGTATCTCCTTCCGCCGGGAGACGTCGCGGGACTTGCACGGCGCGTATGCGACCTGCTCGCGGGGGCTGCAACGGTGGATCCCCTCTTCAAGAAGGACCGCCTTCTCCGGGAGTTCGACCAGGGAGAGATGGTCCGCGCGCAGGAACGCCTGTACGAAGAGCTTCTCTCGAAGAAGGGACATGGTGCATGCCGGTTCTCCTGATCGCGGCGTTTATCGCGGGAGCCTGCGTCGGCAGCTTCCTCAACGTGCTGATCCACCGCCTTCCCCGCGAGGAGTCGATCGTCCGCCCCGGCTCCCGCTGCCCCGCCTGCGGCCGCCCCATCCGCCCGTGGGAGAACATCCCGCTCGCAAGCTTCCTTCTCCTCGGGGGCAGGTGCAGGGGATGCGGCGGGAAGATCTCGCTGCGCTATCCCGCCGTCGAGGCGCTCACCGCCGCGGGATACGTCCTTCTTGCCTGGGCCGACGGGCCGGGGATGCCTCTTCTCCGGGACGCGGTCTTCTTTTCCCTCCTGGTGCCGATCGCGTTCATCGACATCGACCACCGCATCATCCCCGACGAGCTTTCCCTCGGGGGCCTCGCCGCCGGATTGCTCTTCTCGCTTCTCCCCGGAGGGGACTGGATGGGGAGCGTCCTGGGAGGGATCGTCGGGGGCGGGATCCTGTTCGGGACGGCCTTCGCCTACGAAAAGATCACCGGCAGGGAAGGGATGGGCGGAGGCGACATCAAGCTGATCGCGATGATCGGGGCGTTCCTCGGATGGAAGGGAGCGTTGCTCACCATCTTCTGCAGTTCCCTCCTGGGGACGGCGGGGGGCCTGCTCGCCATGCGGAAAGGGGAGGAGGGGCTGAAGACCGCCATTCCCTTCGGCCCGTACCTTTGCGCCGCCGCGCTGTTCGCCCGGTTCCTGGGCGGGGTTTTCTGGAGTTTCCTGTAGACCGGCAGACCGGTGGGAAATGCGGGCGAAACGCCCGGGTGTCGTGCGCGGCTTCGCCTTCCTTAGTGCTTCATTTCATAAATACGGCAACATTGAATCGCCTGATTCCCGGACTCCGGGCTCGCGGGGGACTTCCCCGGACTCCGGGCTCGCGGGGGACTTCCCCGGAGCTACGTTCGCGACCTTCGCCCGCTCACTGCGGATTCCGCTTCGACGCAATCTATCCCTCCGCTCCATACGCCGCTCCGTGGAAGCCCCCGCTGCGCCCTGCGTCCGTGTTACCGTATTTCCGAATTGGAGCACTTAGGTCTTGCGGCCCTCCTTGCCCTGTTCCGCCGCCAGCTTCCGCGAAAGGTCCTGGAGGAGCTCCGCCGTCTCGAGGAAGAAATCCCCGTTGCGCAAGGACACCTTGTCGGGATACTCCCCTTCCTGCATTTTCTTCAGGGTGGCGTTGATCCGGTAGATCGGCCCGGCGATCCGGTGGCTGATGAAAAGAGTGTAGAGGAACACTCCCGCCAGGGTGACGAGGACCGCGGGCCAGATCCGGTTGTGGAGAACGAGGAATTCGCGGGCGGCGGGCGCCAGCTCCTCGATTTTGCTTCCGGTGGCCAGCCGGAGCATCGAGGGCGCGAACATCAAGGCGATGCCGACGAAGAGGAACAGGAGGTAGGCGATCATCATCCGCCATGCCAGGCCGAACTGAAGCTCCCTGTTGATCAGGCGAAAACGATGCCTTTGCGCGGGATGAGTCACGTTCCCCTCCTCCAGCCGTTTTTGCTATTCTAATATCCGTGGAGCAGGTGTCAAACGACTTCGTTCTCCGGAAGCCCGCTTGAGAGGGGATGTTTCGGTCCGGACGGGCGTCGTCATCCAGTTGACGCTGATCGCCGTCGCCTCCCTCTCCCTGCTGGCCGTATTCTCCCTTAAGGTCATCGAGACGAGCATGGAGCGCCGCCATGCCGAGGCGGCCGTGTCCGTCGCATATGCGGTCCGGAGCGCCGTGGAGGCGGCGGAAAGCGGAAGGAAGACGGGTCCGGTCCCCGACCCCGGGGATTTCGCCCGGCATTCTCCCTATATCCAGGAAGTCGCGCTGCTTCCCGAAGGCCCTCCCGCGGACGGGGTCGTCGTGGAGCCCGCGGGAGAGAAGGCGGGCGTCATGCTGTCCGTCCATCCGGCGGTCGACGTGACCCTTCCGCTCGCCGGAGGACCGGAAGGCGCAAAGGGGATCCGCGTCCGGTTCTTCTCTCCGGGGATCGAGAGAGAGGCAAGATACCTTGTAAGGATCACCGGCCTTCTGGTGGGAGCGGACATCGTCGTCATGGTCCTGTTCGGGACCTTCCTCGTGGACCGGTCGGTGGCGCGTCCCCTCCGGCGCCTCGCATCCGTTGCCGAAAGGATCGCGGCCGGGGATTACCGTCTTCGGGCGGACGAATCGCCGGGAAACGAGGTGGGGCAGCTGGGCGCGTCGTTCAACCGGATGGTCGCGGCCATCCTTTCCGCGCGGGAAAAGGCGCGGCAGGCCGAACAGGACGCGTACCGGGCGGAGAAGCTGGCGACGGTGGGCCGGCTGGCGGCAGGCGTCGCGCACGAAGTGGGGAGCCCGCTGATGGCCATACGGGGCTACGCCGAGTACCTGGGGAAGGTATCGGCGAGCCGCGCGGAGCAGGAGGAATGCCTGGACAAGATCGTCGGGGAGTCCCGGAAGATCGAGAACATCGTTCGAGGCCTGTTGTCCGTGGCGGCTCCGGGAGGCAGGGAGGAGGATGCGGAAGCGGACGTCGACGCGGTCGTCCGCGAAGCCGTCGAACTGCTCTCGTTCCGGAAGATGTTCCGGGAAATCGAGGTCCGCGCCGAGTACGGAGAGGTCGGCAAGGCGGGCATCGCTCCCGGCCCCCTCCAGCAGGTGCTGCTGAACCTGCTCCTGAACGCCGTGGACGCCATGAAGAACCGGGGGATTCTCCGCGTTCGCACCTATTGCATCGACCCGGGGGTTCCGTCGGGGCCCCGGGACGTGAGGAAGAGGGCCACCGATCCCGCCGATGCGGATGTCGCGCCCCTCCGGTCGGTGAGGGGAAAGGACATGCCGAAACGGGTGGCGGTATCCGTTTCGGATTCGGGCGACGGAATCCGCCCGGAGGATCTGGAAGCCGTTTTCGATCCGTTTTTCACTACCAAGGAACCCGGGAAAGGAACCGGTCTCGGCCTGTCGGTTTCCCGCGCCATCGTGGAAGGGGCGGGGGGGGAAATCCGCGCCGAGAGCGAAAAGGGGAAGGGATCGGTCTTTACCGTCATCCTTCCCGCCCGCCCGGAGAGGAGAGCGGCCGAGGCCGCCGGGGAGAAATCGGATGGCTGACCGGATCCTGGTGGTCGACGACGAAGCGGGGATGCGCGACGTCCTCGGGAAGATCCTTTCCGCCGAAGGGTATCTCGTGGCGCAGGCGGGAAACGGCAGGGAAGCGCTCCATGCGCTCGAAAAGGAACGGTTCGACTTCGTTCTCTGCGATATCCGGATGCCGGAAATGGGTGGGCTGGAGCTGCTGCGGGAGATGACCGCGCGGCGGATTCCCGGCACCGTGATCATGATGTCGGCCTTCGGGACGTTCGAGACCGCCGTGGAGGCGATGAAGTCGGGAGCGTACGACTACGTCTCCAAGCCGTTCATGAGCGACGAGATCCTCCTGACCTTGAGGAAGGCCCAGGAGAGGGAGGCCCTTCGCCGGGAGAACGAGTACTTGCGAAGCGAAGTGGGAAGGGTGTTCCGGCCCGGCGACTTCCTGTACGCGAGCCCCGCCATGGGAGAAGTCGTCCGGATGGTGGAAAAGGTCAAGGACTACGACGCGACGGTCCTTGTCACCGGGGAGAGCGGAACGGGCAAGGAACTGGTGGCCCGGATGCTTCACTTCGGGGGCCGCCGGGGGGAAGGCCCCTTCGTGGCGATCAACTGCGGGGCGATACCGGAAACCCTCCTCGAGAGCGAACTCTTCGGTTACCGGAAGGGGGCGTTCACCGATGCGAAATCCGACCGGGAGGGGCTCATCGAGAAGGCGGGGGAAGGGACGCTGTTCCTGGACGAGATCGGGGAGCTCCCGCTCTCTCTTCAGACGAAGTTGCTCCGCTTCCTTCAGGAAGGAGAGCTGCGCCGGCTTGGGGACACCGAGACCCGGAAGGTGAACATCCGGCTTGTCGCCGCCACGGCAAGGGACCTCGAACAGGAGGTGGGGGAAGGAAGGTTCCGGGACGACCTGTTCTACCGGTTGAACGTCATCCGCATCCACATTCCCCCGTTGAGGGACCGCCGGGAGGACATCCCTCTTCTCGCCAGGCATTTCCTCGACCGTTTCTCGAGGAAATTCCAGAAGCCCGGGATGCTCCTTCCTGCGGAAAGCCTCGATGCTCTCGGGGAATACGATTGGAGAGGGAACGTCCGGGAGCTGGAGAACCTGATCGAGCGGTGCGTCCTCCTGGCCGCCGGGCGCGAGATCCCGCGCCAGGAGCTGCTTTCCATATGGAAACGGGGCGCTCCGACGGAAGGCGGGGAATCCCCCTCCTTCCTCGTCCGGATTCCGATTCCGCTGGACCGCCCGGACCTCAAGGAGGCGATCCGGGAGGTGGAGCGGCAGATGATCCGGCTGGCCCTCGAGCGGTCCGGAGGGAGTCGTCCGAAGGCCGCGGAACTGCTGGGAATCAGCCATCCGGCGCTGTTGTACAAGGTGAAAGCGTACGGATTGAATTGATGTTAATTTAGTATAATTATGCTAATTTCATATTCAGTTAAAAATCGCTTGACATAAACTTACGGGGAGGTATGATTTTGCCCAGATGCGCATAGGGTTGTATTAATGGCCTGTTTCCGACAGGGGGGTGGGTGCTCCGATGATCAATCTCAAGAAAGAGAGGATTAAACTGGAAGTCAACAACGTCCGAAAGATAAGAGAAGGGTTACTGATGAGCAAGGCGGAGCTGGCGCGGCGTGCGGGAGTATCGGTCCTGACCATCGACCGCGTGGAGAAGGGGATGGCCTGTCGTATGGATACGAAGCGGAAGATCATCCTTTCCCTGGGTCTTCAGCTTTCGGACCGCGACAAGGTCTTCCAGAAAGAGGACTGAGAACGTGGGGAAGGCGATGGCACTCTTCGGATCGAAGGACCTGATCGGTCTGGACATCGGCTCCAGTTCCATCAAGCTGGCGCTCGTCAAGGCGGCGGGGAACGAATACGGGGTGAAGAAATTCGGGGTCTATCCCCTCCCGCCGGACGCGATCGTCGACGGCGCCATCATGGACCACGCATCGGTGATCGAAGGGATCAAGACCGCATTGCGGGATCTCAAGGTGCGGGAAAAGGAGGTGGCCACTTCCCTTTCCGGGCATTCGGTGATCATAAAGAAGGTCGTCCTGCCCACCACGACGCCCGAAGAGCTCGAAGAGTCGATCCAGTGGGAAGTGGAACAGTACATCCCCTTCGATATCAAGGACGTGAAGATCGACTTCCAGGTGATCGGCCCCCTGAAGGAAGATCCCTCCAAGATGGACGTCCTTCTCGTGGCCGTGAAGACCGACCTCGTCAACGATTACATCTCCGTGGTCAAGGACGCGGGCCTTTCGCCGACGATCGTGGATATCGACTCCATCGCGGCGGGGAACGCGTTCGAGTTCTGCCATCCCGTCTCCGACGAGCAGGTCCCCATGGTGATCAACGTCGGGGCCTCCTTCATGAACGTCAACATCCTCCATGCCGGAGTGCCGCTCTTCACGCGGGACGTTCCGATGGGAGGAGGGATGTACACCTCGGAAATACAGAAGCAGCTTGCCGTGGGCTTCGAGGCGGCGGAATCGCTGAAGGTGGGGGCCAAGGACGCCGGGGACCGCGCCGAGAAGCTCGCCGAGGTCATGAAAACCGTCTCGAGCGTTCTCGCCACCGAAGCGCAGCGGTCGTACAACTTCTTCTCCGCCACCTACCCGGACCGGCTCGTCACGAAGGTCTTCCTCACCGGCGGCGCCGCGAAATCCCGGTTCCTCAAGGAGATGATGGCGGAGAAGATCGGCATCGAGGTGGAGATCTTCAATGCCTTCCAAGGGCTGACGGTGGATGAACGCCTGGTGAATCCCGCGGTGGTCGCCCAGCACACGACGGCTGCGACGGTGGCCATCGGCCTTGCGCTTCGGAACCTGGAGGACCGCCGATGATCCGGATAAACCTGATCCGGGGCAAACGGAAGAAGCGCAGGGAACTGGATCTCAACACCGCCTACCTCCTCATCCCGTTTCTGGTCCTTGCGGCGTTGTTCCTCTTCCACCGGATGGAAACGAACCGGATCAAGGAGCTTCAGGCGGATATCGTCCGGAAGAACGCGGAAATCGAGCGGCTGAAGAAGGAGATCGGGGAGGTCGAGAAGTTCAAGCAGCGGAAAGCGGAGCTGCAGCAGAAGGTGGACATCATCTCGAACCTGCAGACCGGAAGGACCCTCCCGGTGAAGGTGTTCGATACGGTATCCTCCTCCATCCCCGAGAAGTGCTGGATCGACCGGATGGAAATGAAGGGCAACCAGGTCACCCTTTCCGGCGTCGCCCTGAACAACCACACGATCGCCAACTTCATGACGGCGCTGGGTCAGAGCGGACGCTTCCAGAACGTGTCGCTGGGAACGGCGGAGCAGACGACGGCCATGGGCGTCAAGCTGATGAAGTTCAACTTGACGTTCGATATTTCACCCAATTGACCGGTCGCGCGGACGAGGTGCAGGGATGGCGTTGAAACTCGGGGATCTCTCGAAAGTCCCGCCGAAGCAGAAGGCGTTCCTGGTGGTATTGGTGTGCCTCCTGATGGGGGCGGGATACTTCTATCTTTACCACCGGGAGATGGGGGCGCAGAAAAACGATCTGCAGCGGAAGCTGAACGAACTGGACGGCGTCATCAAGATGCAGAGCGACATCGCGAAGAACCTGCCCTCCTTCAAGGCGGAGGTCCGACGGCTCGAGGAACAGCTGGGCCTTCTGCTCGAGCAGCTTCCGAACTCGGCGGAGATCCCCAGCCTTCTGAAGAACGTGTCGGACCTGGGGAAGGAGTCCGGCCTCGAATTCCTCAAGTTCGCGCCGGGAGCGGAGATGCGGAAGGACTTCTACGCCGTGATACCGGTCACCATCGCGGTGAACGGGGACTTCCACAGTTTTCTTCTCTTCGCCGACAAGGTCAGCCACCTTCCCCGCATCGTGAACCTCTCGGATGTCGTCTTCGGCAACCCGAAGCCTATCGGCGAAGGCCAGGCCATGGTCAACGTCGCCTTCACCGCCACCACGTACCGGTTCCTGGAGCAGAAGCCGCCGGAGGCGCCCGAAGCCGGAAAAGGAAAAGCGAAATGACGCGGAGGATGGTGCGATCGCTGCTGGTCCTGTCGATGGCGGCCGGCCTGGTTGCGGGAGGGATCGCGGGGTGCTCGAAGGAGGATCAGACCCCGCAGCCGGTGGTGCGAAAGGCCGTTCCCAAGGAGCCGCCCAAAGCGGCGGAAGGCGGGAAGCCGGCGGACGCGCAGGCCTCCAAACCGGCGGTGGTCTTGTACAGTTCCGCCGGGAAGCGGGACCCCTTCGTGCCGTTCCTGAAGGTGGAGACGAAGGAGGTCCGCGCGGGGAATGAGAACGTTCCCCCCCTGCAGCGGTACGACCTGGGCGAGCTCAAGTTCGTCGGGGTCATCTGGGCCCCCAAGGCGGCGTATGCCCTCGTCGAGGACGCCGAGGGGAAAGGGTACACGGTGACCGTGGGCACGAAGATCGGGCGGGGGGGAGGCGTGGTCCTTCGGATACTCGACGGAGAAATCGTCGTGAAGGAAGAGTTCCGCGACAATACCGGGACGAAGGTCGTACGCCGCAGTTCCATGAAGCTACAAAGCGCAGGAGGGAAATGACGATGGACTTTTTCCGGGGCACACGGGCAAACAAGCGTTTTCCGGCCTGGCCGGCCGCCCTGGTTTTGCTGGCGATCGCCGCGGCAGCCCCGTCCTGGCTCCTGGCCGCCGATAAGGCCCCGCCGGGCGTTTCCGGGGGGAGCGTCAAGGAGGTGACGGTATCCCGGACGCCGTACTACACCAACATCGAGGCGAGGTTCGAAGGGAAGATCGAAAACTACAACTCGTTCAAGCTCAACGACCCCTTCCGGATCGTCGTCGACGTCTGGGGAGCATCCCGGGGCGCGGCGGCATCGGAGATCGCAGTCGACACACCCCAGGTCAAGACCGTGAAATTGGCCCAGCAGGAGAACAAGCTCCGGATCCTGGTGGAGACTCCCGAGGACCGCCCTCTTCCGTTCCTGGTGACTTCGGAAGGGGGGAAGATCGTCGTTTCCGTCGGAGGCGGCCAGGAAGAGAAAGTGACCAGCATGGAGCGCATGGAGGAAGGGAAACCGCCGGCGAAGGGGCCGGCCGTCGTGGGGATCGACCTCGAGGACCTGCCCGACGTTTCCAACGTGGTGGTCACCGTCGCGGGAGAGTCCGGCCACGAGGTCCGGAAGAAGGCGGGGAGCGTCACTCTGTTCTTTCCCGGGGCCTCCGCCGAGAAGGGGCTGCTGCGGCTGATCGACGCGCGGAAGCTGGGCGTCCCGGTGACCCGGATTCTTCCCGCCGCGGAGAAGAAGGGGGTCGGGGTCGCCATTTCGTACGCCCCGGGATCCACCTACACGGTGGAGAAGCGGGGCGATGCCGTCGTCGTTTCCTTCCCGAAGAAGGCCTCCGGAGAAGCGCAATCCGCGATCGTCGCGCGGGCGTCCGAGGGCAATGAGACCATGCCGGCCGGGACGGCGGCGGCGGGAGGCATCGAAAAGGGGAACGGGCCGGCCGAGGGCGTGGCCCAGTACGGGTTCCTTTCCGGCGGGGGAGGGGGAGCCGCGCGGAAATACGTGGGCCAGAGAATTTCCATGGACTTCAAGGATGCGGACCTGCAGAACGTATTCCGGATCATCGCGGAAGTGAGCAACTTCAACATCATCACATCGGACGACGTCCGCGGGAAAGTCACCCTCCGTCTCATCAACGTTCCCTGGGACCAGGCGCTGGATCTCGTGCTGCAGTCGAAGGCGCTCGGTGCGAAGCAGGAAGGGAACGTGATCCGCATCGCGCCCCTGGCCACGCTGCGGACGGAGGAGAGGAACCGGCTGGACACCCAGAAGGAAGTGGAGAAGCTCAAGGCCACCCTGGAAGCCGTTACGGAGACCATCCCGGTCAGTTATACGAAGGCGGCCGATCTTCAGCCGAAAATCAAGGACCTGCTGTCCGAGGGGGGGAAGATCCAGGTCGATGAGCGGACCAACACCCTGGTGATCCGCGACCTTGCGAAAAATATCGCGGAAGCGAAGTCGCTGATCGCGCGGCTCGACACCGCGACGCCCCAGGTGCTGATCGAGGCCCGGATCGTCGAGGTCGACACGTCGTTTTCGACGGAGCTCGGAGTGCAGTGGGGCGGCTCCTATGCCGGCACTACCGGAAGGACGAAGGTCGGCGTCTCCGGCATCCAGGACTCCACCGGCAGCACCAACGCGGGCCTGGCGGTCACCAACACGGAATCGAGGCCGTTCTCGTCGTCCGTCCCGCCCGCAAGCTATTCGGTGAACCTGCCCGCCACGATCGGCCTGGGCGCCGGGGGCGGCATCAGTTTCGGCATCCTGAGGGACAACCTGCGGCTCGACCTTTCGCTGTCGGCCCTGGAGGCGGCCAACAAGGGGAAGGTGATTTCCTCCCCGAAAGTGATCACCATCGACAACAAGGAGGCGCTCATCGAGCAGGGGACGCAGATCCCGTACTCCACGGTTTCGGCCTCCGGCACGAACACCCAGTTCGTCGATGCGACCTTGAGCCTCAAGGTGACGCCGCACATCACCCCCGACGGGGGCGTGATCATGAAGCTGGAGGCGAAGAACGACTCGCAGGGCGAAGTGGGGGTGACCGGCCAGCCGGCGATCAACAAGAAGAAGGCCACCACCGAGGTGCTGGTCCGCGACGGGGAGACCGCCGTGATCGGCGGGATCCTCCAGATCACCCGGAAGGAGACCGAGGCGGGCATTCCCTGGCTCTCCAAGATTCCGATCCTGGGGTACCTGTTCAAGAAGGACACCAACCAGGCGACCAACCGGGAGCTGCTGATTTTCATCACGCCGAAGATCCTGAAGGCGGAGCCGGCGCCAGCCAAGGCGTCCTGATCGGGCATCGGCGGGTTTACGCCTAGACCGGAGCACCTGGTCGCGGGGAGACCGGGTGCTCCTTTTTTTATTGAGAGGAGGGCGCCGTCATCGGCAGATTGATCTTCCATACCGCGGGGGAGACGCACGGACCGGCGCTTCTTGCCGTCGTGGAGGGCCTGCCCGCCGGGCTGGCCGTCCGGGCGGAGATCCTCAATGGAGAACTGGCGCGGCGGCAGACGGGCCACGGCCGCGGAGACCGGATGAAGATCGAGCGGGACGAGGTGGAGATCCTGTCGGGAGTGCGGTTCGGACGGACGCTCGGCGGCCCCGTCGCATTGCTCATCCGGAACCGCGATTGGGCGAACTGGCGGGAGAAGATGGCGCAGGACGGGAAAGGCGAAGGGATCCCCCCGCTGCTGACCGCGAGGCCGGGACATGCCGACCTTGCGGGCGTGCTGAAATACGGCCACAAGGACGTACGCAACGTCCTGGAGCGGGCGAGCGCGAGGGAGACCGCGGCGCGCGTCGCCGCCGGCGCGCTGGCGCGCCTTTTCCTGAGCGGGATGGACGTCCGGATCGCGGGCCACGTTCTCTCCATCGGGAGCGTCCGCGTCCCCGAGGAATTCCGGGGAAACTGGGACGGCGCGGTCCGTGCGGAAAAAAGCGTGCTGCGGATGGCCGACCCGGGGGCGGAGGGGCGTGCGATCCGGTGGATCGACAGGGCCGGGAAAGCGGGCACGTCCGCGGGGGGGACCGTGGAGACGATCGCGAAGGGAGTCCCGCCGGGACTGGGTTCGTTCGCCTCCTGGGACCGCAGGCTGGACGGCCGCCTGGCGGGCGCGGTGATGAGCGGCCCGGCGGTCAAGGGGGTGGAAATCGGGGGAGGTTTCTCCCTCTCCTCACTTCCGGGAAGCCGTGTGCACGATGAGGTCTTCCCGGGGGGGAAGACGGGGAACTCCCTCCGGGGGAATGTGGCGCTTCCTTTCCACCGGAAGACCAACCGGGGAGGGGGAGTGGAAGGGGGAATGAGCAACGGGGAGCCGATCCTGGTGCGCGCCGCGATGAAGCCGATACCGACCCAGTCCCGCCCTCTTCGCACGGTTTCCGTCGGCACGTGGAAACCGGACCTGGCCCACCGCGAGCGCAGCGACGTCTGCGCGGTCCCCGCCTGCTCCGTGGTCGTCGAGGCGATGGTGGCGTTGGTCCTCGCGGACGCCTTCCTCGAGAAATTCGGGGGCGATTCGATGAAGGAAATTACCTATAATTATGCCGGTTACCTGCGCGGAATCGGCGCCCGAAAGCCGGGATAGCGACGGGACGGTGCGCCGGATGAGGCGGGACAAGGGTTTCCGGGGGGCGGTACTCGTGGGGTTCATGGGGGCGGGAAAAAGCACCGTGGGGAAGATCCTTGCGGATCGGCTGGGCGCGGAGTTCGTCGACGTCGACGAACGGATCGAGAAGGCCGCCGGGAGAAGCGTCCGCGAGATCTTCGCGTCTCTCGGGGAAAGCGTGTTCCGCGGGATGGAGAAGGAGGCGATACGGGATGCCGTGTCCGTCTCCGGGCGGGTGGTGGCCGCCGGGGGCGGGGCGTTTCTCGACGAAGGAAACCGGAGGGCGCTTGCGGCGTACGGGCCGGTCTTCTTCCTCGACGTTTCCTGCGAATCCGTGCGGGAGCGGCTCTCGGGGGACCGGTCCCGTCCGCTGCTTCCCGGCGAGGCGAAGAAAATGAGGGACTTGATGGAGAAGCGACGCCCGGCGTACCTGCTGGCCGATTTCACCGTGGCGACGGACCGCCGCACCGCGCCGGAGATCGCCGAAGGGATCCTCGGCCTGATGGCCCGGCGTCCCCGCGCACGGCGGGAAGGAGGGAACGGGTGACTCCCGACATTCTCACCGTCGCGTTGGGCGAGCGCACGTACGACATCTTCTTCGGGGAAAACATCTATCCTTTTTTCCAGGAGTGGATCTGCCGCTTCTACCCGGAAGGCCAGGTGTTCGTGGTCACGGACCGGAACGTCGCCTCCATCTACGGGGAGGACATCCGCCTTTGGCTGGCCGGCATCCCCCATCACATCCATGTGATCGCTCCGGGGGAGGAAACGAAGAACTGGCAGACGGTCCTGGGGATCTACGCCTTCCTTGCGCGGGGGAACGCCGGACGCGACGCGCTGGTGGTCGCTTTCGGGGGCGGCGTCGTGGGGGACCTTGCCGGTTTTGCGGCGGCCACGTTTCTGCGCGGCATCCCCTGCGTCCAGATACCGACCACGCTGCTTTCCCAGGTGGACAGCAGCGTCGGAGGGAAGACGGGGTTCAATCTCCCGGAAGGGAAAAACCTCGTGGGGGCGTTCCATCAGCCGCGGGCGGTGTTCATCGACAACACGTTCCTCCGGACCCTGGACGACCGGGAACTGCGGGCCGGCATGGGAGAGGTGGTCAAATGCGCCCTGGCGGGCGACGCGGTCCTCTGGGAGACGCTATGTTCCCTGGGAGGGCGGTGGAGGTCCATGTCCGCGAGGGAGTGGCAGGACGTCATCCGGCGGTCGGTCGCGTTCAAGGCGTCCATCGTCGCGGAGGACGAACGGGAATCCTCCGTTCGCCGCATCCTGAACCTGGGGCACACCGTCGGGCACGCCATGGAGCAGGCGGCCGGGTACGGCAACCTTCTCCACGGAGAAGCGGTGGCGATGGGGATCGCATGGGAAGCGGCGCTGTCCCGTCGCATGGGGGTCACCCCCCCCGAGGTGGAGGACCGGCTCTGCTCCCTGTTGAAGGAAATCGGGTTTGCCCTGGACGATCCCGGCATTGCGCTGGCGGCGATCGCTTCCGCGATCGGCGCGGACAAGAAGCGGCTTGCCTCGGACGTGGACCTTCCGATGGTGACCGCGCCCGGCGTCTGCGCGCTGAAGCGGGTGCCCCTGTCTTTCGTCCGGAAGGAGCTGCCTGCCCTCCGGGAGGAGATCCGGCGAAGGGGCCGGGGGACGGCCGTCGATGCGGCGGAGGAGCGAACGCTCCGGGCGAAGATCGAGGAAGGCGACCTGGAGGGCGCGACCGCCTCGCTGGAGCGCCGGGTGGAGTCCAATCCCCGCGACTTGCGCGCCATGGTGCTCCTGTCGGAGGCCTACCTCTTCTCCGGGAAATACGCCGCGGCCTGGGAGATGATCAAGGAAGTCCTTCAGCAGTACCCGGCCGAGGCGCGGGCGCAGCGGCTGGCCCGTGAGATCGAGGGGAAGCTCCACGGAGCCCTCCCGGCGGAAGGAGACGCGCCTTCCGCTCCCCTGGAAGACGTGATCCTCCTCGAAGAGGGAGCGTTCGAAATCCGTTCCGCCGACCTTCCGCAGGCGGTTCCGGAGAGTCCGGCTCCCGCCGCCCCGGAGGCGGAGAAGAAAGGGAAGGAGCCGGCCGTCCTTACGATCACGATGGCCGACGTCTGCTGGGATCAGGGAGAAAGGGAGATCGCCCGGCGGATCGTCGACGAGATCCTCCGGCGGGACCCGGGGGACCTCCGGGCGCTGGAGTGGAAGAAAACGCGGGAGGAAAGGACGGCCGAGATGGCCCTTGCCTTCTTCCTGGGGACGATCGCAAAGGAGTACGGATATGAGCTTTCGGGACCTCATTGAAGGGATGCACAGGAAGGACGCCTGCATCCGGGGGGGAGCCCTGGCGGGGGCGGACGGACTGGCCGTGGAGGAGTGGCAGACCCCGCCGCAGTCCCTCGATCTTTCCGCGCTTTGCGCGGAAATGGCGCAGCTCTTCAAGGAGTCGGAGCGGATCGCCGGGGAGCACGGGCTGGGAAGCGCCGGGGAGGTGTGCCTCGGCGGCGATCGGGGAACGGTGCTGGTGCGCCGCGTGACGGAGGACTACCTTCTTCTGCTGGTTGCGGATCCCGCCGCCATTCCGGGGAAGTGCCGTTTCCAGCTTCGGGAATGCGCAAGGCGCGCGAAGGAGATGCTGTGATGCGGCCCGCCCGGCGTCCCCGGATCCTGTTCGTCGACGGGCCGAACCTGAACGTGCTGGGAACCCGCGAGCCGGAAGTCTACGGGCGGATGACCCTCGCCGACATCCGCCGCGCCGTCAAGGAGACGGCCCGCCTCGAAGGGGCCGACGTTCGGTTCTTCCAGTCGAACCACGAAGGAGAGATCGTCGGCAGGCTCCAGGAGGCCCGCGGGAAGGCGGACGGACTGGTGATCAACCCCGGAGGATACACGCACACCAGCGTCGCCATCCGGGACGCCTTGATTTACGCGGGGGTGCCCGCCGTGGAGCTCCATCTGAGCAATCCCGCGCGGCGGGAGCCGTTCCGGCGGACGTCCACCCTGGAAGACGTGGTGGCGGGCCGCATCGCCGGCTTCGGGGGGTTCGGTTACGTCCTCGCCCTGAGGGCGGTCCTTCATCTTTTACGGGAAGCGGGCGGTCTTGCCGGCAGGTAGTTCCCGCATCGGCAGGCTGGCTTCCCTTCTGTCCCGGCGCAGGATCGACCTGTTCCTCTGCGTGCGGATGACGAACATCCGCTATCTCACCGGATTCAGCGGAAGCGACGGCCTCCTCCTCGCATCTCCCGAAGGGGCGACGCTCGTCACCGACGGCAGGTACGAGGAGCAGTCGCGCGAAGAGGTCCGCGGCGCGGAGGTGGCTGTTTCCGACCGGAAGTGGAAAGAGGTGTCGCGGAGGATCCGGCGGGCCCGTCCCGCCCGGATCGGCTACGAATCCCGCCACCTGACCGTCGAGCAGTTCCGGCTCCTCTCCCGCGGCGACGAAAATCGATGGGTGCCGCTGCCGGACCCCGTCGAGGAACTGCGGATGCGGAAGGAGAAGGAAGAGATCCTGGCGATGGAAAGGGCGGCGGTCGCCGCCGCGAGCGCCCTCCTTTCCGTGCTCTCCAGGGGGTTCCGCGGAAGGGCCGAGTCGTTCGTTGCGGCCGACATCGAGCGGGAGATGAAGGCGCTGGGCGCGGAGGAGACTTCGTTCCGGCCCATCGTCGCCTCCGGCCCCCGCGCCGCGATGCCCCATGCCGTCCCCACGTCCCGGCCGATCGGTAAAGGGGAGGCCGTGATCGTCGATTTCGGGGCGAGGCGGGGAGGATACTGTTCGGACGAGACGGTGACCCTGCTCCCGGAAGCGCCTTCCGCCGCCATCCGGCGCGCGTACGACGCCGTCCGGCGCGCCCAGGATGCCGGAATCCGGGCGATACGCCCCGGCGTGCCCTGCCGCGAGGTGGACGCCCGCGTGCGGGAATCTCTGGACCGCTCGGGATATTTGAAGTATTTTGTTCATTCCACAGGCCATGGCGTAGGCCTGGACATCCACGAGCGCCCCTCGCTTTCGATGCGGTCGAAGGACCGGCTTGCCGAGGGGATGGTGGTCACCGTGGAGCCAGGAGTGTACCTCCCGGGGGAGGGAGGAGTCAGGCTCGAAGACATGGTCCGGATCGCCGGGACGCGGGGGGAACGGATTACCTACCTTCCCAAAACGGGTTCGCGCCTGGTCTGACAGGGGAGGAAGGGTTCATGTATACGACGGCGGAATTTCGCAACGGGCTGAAGATCGAGTTCGAGGGCGATCCGTACATCATCGTCTATTTCCAGCATGTGAAGCCGGGGAAGGGAGGCGCCTTCGTCCGGACGAAGCTGAAGAACCTGAAGACCGGCGCCGTGCTCGAGCACACCTTCCGCAGCGGCGACAAGGTCGACAAGCCCGACCTGGAAGACCGGGAAATGCAGTTCATGTACCGGATGGAGAGCTCGTGCCACTTCATGGACACTTCGACCTACGAGCAGATCTATCTCGACGAGGACCACGTCGGCGAGGCGGGCAACTACCTGGTGGAGAACCTGCCCGTCAAGATCCTCTTCTACCGGGGAGAGCCGATCGGGATCGAGCTTCCCATCTTCATCGAGCTTCGGGTCGTCGAAACGGAGCCGGGCGTGAGGGGGGATACCGTGAGCGGGGGGAGCAAGCCGGCGAAACTGGAGTCCGGGGCCGTCGTCCAGGTCCCCCTGTTTCTCAACGAGGGAGACCGGATCAAGGTGGATACCCGCACGGGGTGTTACATCGAGCGAGCATAACGAAGGGGGCGTCATGAATCTCAAGGAGATCAAGGAAATCCTGGAGCTCCTGAAAGGGTCCGACGTTACGGAGCTGGAAGTGGCCAGGGGGGAGAACGTGCTGAAGGTGCGCCGCGGAACGCCCGCGGAAATCCGGCCGGCGGCCGCGCCGCCCCCGCCGCCTCCTCCTTCACCGGCGAAGGAAGCCGCGCCCAAGGCCAACGTCAAGGAGATCGTTTCCCCCATCGTGGGAACGTTCTACCGGGCTCCCGCGCCCGACGCGGCGCCGTTCGTGGAAGTCGGCGCGAGGGTGACCAAGGGGCAGGTGCTGTGCATCGTCGAGGCGATGAAGATCATGAACCAGATCGAATCGGATGCGACCGGCACGCTGACGGCGATCCTCGTGGAGAACGCCCAGCCCGTGGCGTACGGACAGCCGCTGTTCCACATCGCGGTGGGTTAGAGGCCGGCATGATCCACAAGGTGCTCATCGCAAACCGCGGGGAGATCGCCGTCCGGATCATCCGGAGCTGCCGGGAGATGGGGATCAAGACCGTGGCGATCTACTCCACCGCCGACCGGCACGCGATGCACGTCCGCATGGCGGACCAGTCGGTCTGCGTGGGCCCCCCCGAGAGCGCGGAAAGTTATCTCAACGTCCCCTCCATCCTGAGCGCGATCGAGATCACCGACGCCGACTCGGTGCATCCCGGCTACGGCTTTCTCGCGGAGAATCCGGCGTTCGCCGAGATCTGCGAGAACTACGGCGTGAAATTCATCGGCCCCTCCTCCGAGGCGATCCGCCGGATGGGGGACAAGGTCGAGGCGCGCCGGGCGGTCCAGAAGGTGAAGGTCCCCGTCGTTCCGGGGAGCGACGCGGCCGTCACGGAGGAGGACGAGGGGCTCAAGATCTCCAAGGAGATCGGGTTCCCCGTGATCATCAAGGCGGCGGCGGGCGGGGGCGGGCGGGGGATGAAGATCGTCCACAGCCCTGCCTCCTTCATCAACGCGTTTCTCACGGCGCAGTCGGAAGCGCTGTCGGCCTTCGGAGTCCCGGACGTCTACATCGAGAAGTATTTCGAGCAATCCCGCCACGTCGAAGTCCAGATCATGGGGGACCGCTTCGGCAACGTCGTCCACCTGGGGGACCGGGACTGCTCCGTCCAGCGGCGGCACCAGAAGCTGATCGAGGAGGCGCCCGCGCCGTTCATCCCCGCGCGGACCCGCAACCGCCTGTGGAAGGCGGCCGTGGACGCCGCCGCCGCGGTGAACTACAACAACGTGGGAACCATCGAATTCCTCTATGTCCCCGACGGGGAGTTCTACTTCCTCGAGATGAACACGCGCATCCAGGTGGAGCACCCGGTCTCCGAGGCGGTCACGGGGGTGGACATCGTGCGGGAGCAGTTCCGCATCGCGGACGGGAAGAAGCTCCGGTTCGAGCAGAAGGACATCCATCTCCGCGGGCACGCCATCGAGTGCCGCATCAACGCGGAGGACCCGGAGAGCTTCGTCCCCTCTCCCGGAACGATCCGGTCGTGCCTCTTCCCCGGCGGATTCGGCGTGCGCGTCGACACCGCCATCTATCCCGGCTACACCGTTCCGCCCACCTACGACTCCCTGTTGGGGAAGCTGATCGTCCACGGGGAGGACCGGAACGAGGCGATCATGCGGATGCGAAGGGCGCTGGACGAGCTCCAGATCGAGGGCGTGAAGACCACGACGGACTTCCACAAGAAAATGATGAGCAACACCGACTTTACCGAGGGGCGTCTCTGGACGAGCTTCCTGGCGAAGGCCCGGACGTGAACGCAATGGGGCATTGCGCGGGAAGGCCGCGGCTCCGCTGAAGGATATAGATCCTTGGGCTTCCTCGATTCCATCAAGAAGATGTTCCCCTCGAAAGAAGGGGAGAACCGGGCCTCCCTGTCGAAACGCGTCCAGGCCTCCCCCCAGGACCCCCAGGCCCGGCAAAAGCTGGGGATTTATCTCCTCCGGCAGGGGGAGGTGGTCGAGGGTCTCGACCAGCTGGCGCGGGCCGCCGTCATGTACGAAAAGGACGGGTTCGCCGGCAAGGCGGTCGCCGTCCTGCGGCATATCATCAAGCACGACCCCGGCAACCTCGACTTCCTCCGGTGGCTGATCCGTCTCCTGGCGCAGGAGGGGCTCACGGCGGACGCGCAGCGGGAGCTGGAGAACGTGATCGCCCGGCAGGGCGTGTTCCCGTCGGAGGAGCAGAAGCTGGAGTTCCTGCGGCAGGCCGGCGAGAGCCTGCCGAAGTCCCCGCTCCCGTCTCTTTTCATCGCGGATATCCTGCGCTCCCAGCGCAAGCTCCACGAAGCGATCAACGAGATGAAGAAGGCCGCGCTCCTGGCCGTTTCCTCCCGGATGGTCTCCGAGTTTACCGAGCGCCTGTCGTCGGTGGTCACGGCGGCGGGGGACGACGCGGAGATCTTGGAGCCGTGCGGGTTCCTCTGGCTGAAGGTGGGAATGAACGCCGAGGGCCTATCGCTCCTCTCGCAGGTCGTCGAGAAGACCCGGGACAGGGGGGACCTCAAGGAAGCGTACGGGATGGAACGGGTTCTCTCCGCCATTCGCGAGGGATGGGACACGGCGCCCATGGAATTCCTTACGTTCGCCGATGCGGCGCGAACGTTGGACGAGCTGGCCGCGCCCGCGGAGACGCAGCCCGAAGCGCCCCCCGCCGACACGACGGAACCGGCTCCCCCTCCGGGAGAGGAGTCCGCGTATCGCGAAGAGGAAAGCATCGTCAAGGATGCGCTCTCGCGGCTCCAGGCGAAGGTGGAGGAGGAGATCGGGGAGTCGGATCCCGACGCGCGGTACAACCTCGGCATCGCTTTCAAGGAGATGGGGCTCCTGGACGAAGCCATCGGTGAATTCACGCATGCGCGGCGCAAGCCGGAGCTGTTCGTCGCCGCTTCCTCCCTGCTGGCGGACACGTTCGCGGCCAAGGAGGATTTCCCGGCGGCGCTGGCGGCGCTCGACGAGCTGCTCGTCGCGGGGATCCTCGCGGGAGAGGAATTGCGGAACGTCCGGTACCACAAGGCCGTGATCCTGTCGAAATGCGGCAAGGAGGAGCAGGCGAAAGAGATCTTCCTGTCGATCTACGAAGAGGCGCCCCAATACATGGACGTGGCGTCGCGCGTCGAGCGCTTTCGCCGGTGAACCGGAAGGCCCGGTGTTGCTTTTTCCCTCGCTCCTGTGGTAAATAACGGGGTCAAGCGGGCGTAATTCAGGGGTAGAATGCAAGCTTCCCAAGCTTGACGTCGCCGGTTCGAATCCGGTCGCCCGCTCCATTTTTCTTAACTCAGGAGCCGTTGATTTTCGTTGGGCTCCTGAGATGGGAAAAATGTCCCGAGGAGTGCCAGCTCCGAGGGACTACATCGATTCACCCCCCGAGCGGTTTTATCGCGAGGGGCTACGCCGCTTCACCTTTTGCGGTTCTCCCGAGGGGCATCCTTTTTACCCGAATTCCTTTATAATTATTAACCATTATGTCGAGACGATGGGCGTGGTGGACAGCCGGCGGTCTCCTCCTCGTCGTTCTCCTGGCGTTAGGGGCATGGCGGCTTTCCCGCGAGATCCCCGACCGTCTGCGAAAGGCAGAGGAGGCGATCCGGGAGGAGGCCGCGGGGTATGGGCTTCGGGTTTCCTTCCGGAATCTCCGTTTCCATCTTCTCTACCCGCACGTTTCGCTGGAGGACCTGGAGGTCCGGGACGAACGGGCCGGAACGCTGCTGCTGCGCGCCGGAAACGTCGATGTTTCCCTTTCTCCGGGTCGCCTGCTGACCGGCGATTCGCCGGTTTCCCGCATCCGCATCAGAAATTTTTCCCTTCGCGCCGGTGAAGAGAACCGGCCGCTGTTCGACCGCCTTCGCGCGGGAGAGCGGCGGGAACCGATTCCGGAAATCCTGTTTCTCGAAGGGCAGGCTCGCCTGGGGCCGTTCGGGCCGCTTGCGCGGTGGGAAGCCAAGGTCCAGGAGCTGCGCCTCCGCGAGGTCAGGTTCCTGCGGAAGTTCCGCGCTTCGGGACCGTCGGTTTCCCTGAAGGCCTCCGGTAGCCTGGACCTCTCCCTGCGTTCCGGCGACGTGAAGCTGTCCGGCGCCGCCGATCTTGCCCGATGGATCTCTGCCGGCGCCCCGGGCTCCCCCTGGCTCGGGCGGTTCGCGGAGAAGGGCGTCCTCGATTTCTCCCTTGCCCTTTCGGGAAGCCCGGAAGATCCGTCCGGCTCGGGGAAACTGGTGCTGCGCGACGGACGGTTCCTCGGGGACACCGCGGTGGAGATGGAACTTGCCGCATCCGTATCGAAGCGGAAGATTCGGGTGGATTCCGTGAAGGGGAAGGTATGGGGCGGGAACCTGGCGGGAAACGGCGCCTACGACCTGCAAACCGGCGAGGGGGAAGGGAAGCTGTCGCTTGCCCGGGCCTCCTTCGGTGCGGCCTGGGGGAAGGGATGGGGCTTCGCATGGCGTCCCGCGGGCGCGGGGGACGCGGAAATCGCCCTGGCGGCGGACCGGGAGAAGGTTCAGGGGACCCTGTCGTTCCGGAATCCCGGCGGCCTGGAGCGCATGGACGAGGGGAAGCGGACCGGCGGAATCCGTTTGCCGGTCACCGCCGCGGCGACCGCGGAATACCGTTTCGGCGGCGAATTCCGGATTGCGGCGTTTACGCTTCATGCGGGGAATGCCGTGCTGTCCGGGTCCGGAGAAGTCGACCCCGAGGAGCGGACGATCCGCCTTGACGGAAAATTCTCCCTCCCGAGGGGAAGGGCTGCGGAATACGGATGGGAATATCCGGTATCGTGGGGAAGCGTCGCCGGCGAGTGGGAAGCGGCGGGGGCCGCCGCGAAGCCCCACGTCGCCATGCGGCTGGAAGCGCGCGAGTTGCAGGCCAGGGCTCTTCCCCCCGTGCCCGCGGTGGTCAAGTTCGACGGCGATCCTTCCGACGTCGTCTATTTCGTGGCCGACATCCCGGCTTCCGTGGCCAAGGCAACGGCGACCGGATCGGTCGCCGCTCCCTTTTCCGGAGCGCCCCTCGCGATGGAAGCCGCGGTGGCGGTGCGGGACATCGATTTTTCGGAGGGGGGGCGATGGATCCCCGCGGTCCTTGCATCCCTGGGAAAAGACCCGGCGAAAGCGGCGCGGTACCTGACCGGCCTTTCCGGTTCCGCGAACGCCGACCTCCAGGTCTCCGCCGGCAAACAGGCCTTATCGGTCACGGGCTCCCTGCGTTCCGCGGAGCTCCGGCTCAAGGGAGCCGGGTTCCGGGAAGTGTCGATGCACGGGGGATGGAGCCGTTCGGAGGCCGGGGAGGCATGGAAGGGCCGCGCCGACGGAAAGATGGGAGACGGGAACTTCCGGATGGAGGGGGAAGGAAAGAACGGCTCGGCGGAGCTTTCCGGCACGCTGGACAAGCTCGATCTCGGCCAGGCGGCCTCCCTGTTCGCCAACGGGAAGGGATCGCGGATCCGGGGGATCGCAGACGTACGGTTCGCCGCTCGCAGCGCCGGAGAGCTCTGGATGCTGGACCGGGTTGCCGCATCCGTTCCCAAGGTATCGATCGACAATTCGACGTTCGAGGGAGTCTCTGCGGAAGGATCGCTCGGTGCCGCTGCGGGCCGGTTTGTCCTGACCGCGAACTCCCCGAAGGTGCGGGTGAACGCGAACGTGCACAGGGGCGGAGATTGGCCGGTGGCCTTCACTTTCGCCGCCGACGATGTTTCCACGGGGGTCCTCCTTTCCGCAGCGGGGCGGCCGGGCCTGGCATCGGGAGGAAAGTGGAGCGTCGAGGCGGAAGGGACGGTGAAGGCGGCCGGCCTGGTTTCGGAAAGGGTCCTCCTCCCGGATGCCGTTTCCGCGCTGCGGATTTCGATCTCGGCCGCATCCCCGTCGGTGGAGGGGATTGCGTTCTCGGAGCTGCGCGCGAGCGGATCGAAGGAGGGGGACGCCGTGGCGGGAGAGGTCCGCACCGGCGGACCCGACACGCAGCTGTCCTTTTCCGTGAGCCTGAAAGAGCCGCACGGGTTCCGGTTGGAAGGCCCCTTTTCCTTCGCGACGTCGGCCAACGGATCGGGAAAGGAAGACCGGAAGACGAGGTTCACCCTTTCCGGGGATGCGGAGATCGCCGGGGCATTGCGGGCCCTGGAGAGGGCCTCCGGGGCCCTCCGGGTCCGCGAGTTCCATTACCGGAACGGCGGACTGGAATTTTCCGGCAAGGGGATCTCGGCGCAGCTGTCGGCCGATGGGGTCCGCTGGACGGGAGGTTCCGTGCAGGCGGCGGGCAATCCGTTGAACGTCTCCGGAAAAATCTCCTGGAAAGGAGAGCTGGATGCGCGGCTCGAGGGAAAGATCCCGGCCGCCGCAGTCCGTCTCGCCACCGACGTGTTCGACCGGCTGGACGGCGCGATGCGGCTCGACCTGCGGCTTTCCGGAAAATGGAACAATCCTTCGTTCGTGGGGTCCGGCCGCCTCGAGGGGGGAGTTCTCTCTTTCCGCGGCTATGCCCAGGTGTTCGAGGAGATGCAGGTCGACGCGGTGATCAGCCGCGAGAAGATCGTCTTCGAGCATTTCGAGGGACGCAGCGGGGGCGGATACATCGACGGGAGGGGGGAACTCCCGCTCCGCTTCGACGCCCACCAGCGGCTTTTCTTCTCGGTGGATTTCTTCGACATGCGGTTCCCCTACCCGGACGATTTTCGCCCCGTCCTGCAGGGGCACGTGGAGCTGCTGGGTCCGTTCGACGACTTCCTGGTCACCGGGGAGGCGGAGGTCCAATCCGCGCGATACACCAAGACGCTTCGGCCCGAAAAAGCGCTCGTCGATTTCCGCAAGCGGCTGGCCGACGTGACGGCGCGCCGGGAGAAGTCCGACTTCCGCGTCCGGCTGGACATCAACGGGATCGCCGACGGGACGATCAAGATCAAGAACAACCTTGCCGATGCGGATGCGAAAGGCGAGTTCAAGATCGTGGGCGACGCTTCCCGGGTCATCGTCCTGGGAGCGTTCGACGTGATCGATGGGTTCGTCGAGTATCGGGGGAACAAGTACGATCTCAAGCGGGTCGGGGTGGAGTTCCAGGATCCCCGTCGCAACAATCCCCGGCTGGACGCTCGCGCGGAGACGAAGAAGGGGAACGTCACGGTCATCGTCGCCGTGACCGGGACGCTCGATAAATACGAGGTGGAGCTCTCCTCGGACCCGCCGCTCAGCAAGAACGACATCGTGAGCCTCCTTTCCCTTGGCGTGACCACGCAGGCGCTCGCGGGATCGGAGGGAACGGTGGGAGCGGCGGCTGCGTCGTCCATCGTGCTCGGGCCTTACAAGGGGAAGGTGGAGGAGGAGATCCGCGGGATCGTGAAGCTGGACAAGTTCGCCATCGAGCCGTCGTTCTCCGCCTCGACGAAATCGTTCGAGCCGAAGTTCATCGTCGGCAAGTCCTTCGGAGACCGGTTTTCCGTATCGGTGTCCACCAGCGTCGGGACGACCAAGGACAGCAGCGCCACGGCGGAGTACAAGCTCCTGGAGAACGTGTACCTCCAGGGCGGCTGGGAGAGCGCAACCACCACACAGCAGGGCGATATCGGCGCCGACGTCAAGTTCCGATACCGCTACCGGCAGTTCAAGGATTTCCTGCGTGGCAGTGAATAGGAGGCTCCTGGCGGCGGCCGCGGCGGCGGCGATGCTCTGCACGGGTCCCCGGCACGGCGGCGCGGACGACGCCGGGCAGGGCAAGGCCCGCCCCGTTATCGCGGCGGTCCGCTTCCAGGTGGCATCCCCCTACCTGATTTCCTACGGGGAGCTCTCCGGCCTGATCACCGTCCATCCCGGCGATGTCCTGACGGAAGAAGCGGTTCGAAGCTCCATCCGGGGGTTGTACGCCAAGCCCATCTTCAAGGAGATCTCCGCCTACGTCCGGGAGGAAGGGGGGAAAGCGGATCTCCTGTTCCACCTTCGCCCTACCCCGGCGATCAACGAAATCGAGGTCGCCGGCAACAAGAAGGTGGCCTCCGCGCAGATCCTGTCGGCATCCCGCATGAGGCGCGGCGGCCCGCTGGAGGACCGCGATTTCCGGGAAGCCGAGGCCGCGGTGAAAAAGGCGCTCCGCCTGAAGGGGTTCGCAGACGCATCCGTTTCCATGGCCGCCGTCTGCAACCTGGAGAGCGGCGCCGGCAAGGTGAAGATCGACGTGCAGGAAGGGGCCCCCGCCGTCGTGCGGAC
>JACRMU010000037.1 GCA_016219515.1 Deltaproteobacteria bacterium | reverse complement strand
GCAGGCGCCGCACCGGAGCCCCCAGAAGTTCAGGACCACCGCCCTGCCGCTCCGGAACACCTCGCCCGACGTGATTTTCGCCCCGGACAGGTCCACCGCCTCGAAGTCCGGGGATGCCTTGCCGACGAAGCCCCCTTCCTTTCCCGGCGCATCGGCGCGCGCGGAAACGGACAGGAGGAGAGCCAGCAGAAATGCAAGGGCTTTCACTTTCTTCATGTTCCGCCTCTACCGGTGAATTTCGGGACGCAGCATCAGAAACTGACCTTGTGGCAGGCGTTGCAGAGGGGCTCGAATTCCGTCACCAGCCGGCTGGCCCCGGTGTTGTCGATATCGGTCTGCCGGTCCAGGCCGGTGGCGCTCGCGCCCCTCACGGCGCCGCCGGTCGCGCTGTAGCCGCGCCGCAGGATCCTGGCTCCCGTCGCCGTCTGCGCGTCGTGCGGCTTATGGCAACTCTGGCAATTCAGCGCGTTCGCGGCGGGATAGGCCACGTTGCTCCCTGTAAGCGGCGGATTGCGCACGAACGCGTCGTCGGCGGTCTGGAGCGGCCGGCCGTAAATGGTGCTGACGTCGCCCGTCATCAGGTGATGGCTGGAGGCGGTTTCCCCATGACATCCTTCGCAGAGCGCGGAAGGATCGGTGGTGACGTTGTCCGACGCCAGCAATTTCTTATCGCCCGTGTTGGTCACCATGTTATGGCAGGATTCGCAGATCATTTCCCCCACCACTCCCGTGACCGACTTCAACGTGCTGAAATTCCCGTACCGGGAGAATCCGCCGGAGGTCCAGACGGTGATCTTCTCCCAGCCGGTGTTCCCGGTCCGTTTCGCCGCCCCCCCGTAGACGAAATGCGTGCCAAGCCCGGTGTTGTCCGAAGGGGTGTGCAGGCTCGGGTTCCTGTCGTGGCAATCCATGCAGATGACGGAGAAATTGTTGTTGTCGAAAACCTGGCCGAACATGGTGACGGTCGGGAGACCCGGAAGCTGCCGGTTGATGCCTGCCCACGCCGGCAGGCACAGCAAGGCCAAGGGGAACGAAAGGTATCTCAAGAATCGAAAAATGGGTTCCCCCTGCGGTTTTTGTAAGTACTACATCCTCCCGCGGCGCCTTGTTACGAAGGACGGGGGGCCGAACCTTCGCCGGCCTCCCCCGCTTGCCCGATCAGGCCCGTCTTAACGGGTCAATTTCCTTATATATCCCTTGACGGCGTTCTGGTCGTACCCGGAGATCTTCTCCTTGATCTTTCCTTCGGGATCGACCACCACGAGAGCCGGAGTGCCGGTAAAGCCCGCGTTCCCCAAAACCTCCCCTTCGGGATCGTGCAGGATCGTGAACGGTATCTCCTGGGTCTTGGCATACCCTTCGATCCGGGAGGGGTCGAAATCCACCGACAGCAGGAGCAGGTTCACCTTGTCCTTCATCTTGTCCCAGGACTCCAGGAACATCTTCTCCTCGGCGAGGCAAAGGCTGCAGGTCGTGTTCATGAAGAAAAGGATCGTGTTCTTCTTTTTCCCCAGCATCGACGCCAGGGCCACCGACTTGTGGTTGACGGGATCCGCGAGCGTGAACGGCTTGAAGTTGTCGCCCACGTTGGGTCCGTACTTCACCGCCTCCTTCTCCTCCGCGGCAAACCCTGTTGCCGAAACGGCCGCGGTCAAGGCGATCGCAAGCAGGATCACCAGGACTCTTTTCATCGCATTTCCTCCCCTGCCTTCTTGATTTTCCTCGGGGGACCGAAGGGGGAGATTACCCCTCCGGTCCCCATCCGATTCTTTCTTCCCGGTTACCGGTTCTGGTGGCAGCCGTTGCAGAGCGGCCGGTCGTCCTTGATGATGCGGTTCGTGTAATTGGACGGATCCCCGAAATCGCTCTGGCGCCGCAGCGCCTGCCAGGTGTTTCCCGACGTTGTGTCCTTGCTGGTCGGGATGGTGGACCCACCCCATGTATACAACGTATTGTCGCCGGTCTTGAGAATCAGCCCCGCCGTCGACGAGACGGCGTTGTGCGCCCGGTGGCACGACAGGCAGTAGAGCGACGCATTGTTGTCGACGTGGATCATCCCCCAATCCGTAGCGACCGTAAAGTTCTTGATGCCGGGGTTGGTGGCGCTGACGTACACGGCATTCCGGGGAAGGCCGGTCAATTGGCCGTAGCTTGCCGCCCAGAGCTTGGAGGGAGGCCCGTAGTAGCCGGCGGTCACCGAGATCAATTTGGCGTCGTGCGTCCCCAGGGTTGCAGCGCCGCCGTAGAGCGCGGTCGGCTGATAGTTCCGGTGGTGATGGTTCCCCGCGGTCGTGTTGTCGAAGAAGCTCGGTTCGTTGTTCACCGCCATCCGCATGTCCGCGTGGCAGCCGGAGCAGATGTTGGAGTCGCCGGAGAGGTAAACGTTATCCACGGTTCCGAGCAGCTTGTACCTTCCGAAGTTCCGGGTGATGTTGTGGCACGACTCGCAGATCAGCTGCCGGGACCAGGTGCCCGAGGCGTTGTCGCTGAAGAGCGAACCGCTGACGATGCGGCCGTATTTCGAACCCACGTTGGCCGTCGTCCATGCGTCCCGCTTGACATAGTAGTCGTTCGTGGCCCGTATGCCGCTGACGGATCCGGCGTAACCCCCGCCGGTGTTCGTGTCGGCGAAGGTGCTGGTCACGAAATGGGAACCGACGAAGTTCAGGCTGTACGCCCCCCCGGGGAAGCTCGCCGGCGGCGCAAACGGGCTTGGGTTCCGGGTGTGGCAGTCCACGCACATGACCGAGCCGTTGTTCATGGTGACGGCGGAATTGCTCAGACCGGAAGGAACCCACTTCTGCGCATTGCTTCCGGAGACCGTTACGGTCGGCAGCCCCTTGGACGGGCCGATCCCCGCAAGGGCATACACCCACAGGGAGAGCAGCAGCGACGCGGAGAGCGATATGATTATGATTTTTCTCATTGTCCCACCTCCTACCAGTTATGGGCGGTGCCGTTGAAGACGTGGCAGTCTTCGCAGCCGAGCCCATTGGCAAGGTTCACCGTCGTATAGGTTGAAGCGTAGGAGGGGTTCGTGTACCCCCCGCCGGCCGCCTGGGTATAGTCGGTGGTTCCGCCGTACCGGTGGTGCGAGTTGGCCGCGCTCCCGGTCTGGACGGCAGTCGTGTTGTGGCAGCCGCCGCAGGTCCGGGCGCGCGAGGTCAGGAGCATCGTGCCCGTGGGACCGCCGTGGGCGTACGTGTGACAGGAGGTGCAGACGAGCCGCAGGTTCAAGCCGAGATCCGATGCGCCGGTGCCCGTACCCACGTTGACCGTGAAGGTGAAGGTGCCGGTGGAAGCCGTGTAGTTGGGTTCCGGCCGGCTGCCGCTGACGGAAAGGGCTTCGCCGTTTACCGGGTGATAGTAATTGCTGACCCCCGGGTTGGCGTTGGTCGTCCCGGTAGGCGTCGGGCCGGGGCCGTGGCAGGCGACGCAGATCGGGTTGACGCTTTCCGTGTCCGCGGACTGGTCGCCGATGGTGACGTAGGTCAGGTTGTTCGTCCCGGCGACGTTGCCCGGGAGGTGCACGCCGTGACAGGTGATGCAGATCACCGCGCCGTTGTCCGCCGGAGTGTTCATGGCGCCCAGTTTTCCGCCGGGCCGGTAGTGGTTCGCCGGGTTGCCCAGTCCCGCCGTGCCGGTCGCGTACAGGGAGAGCGCCTTGAAGATGGAGGAGTTGTCGTTTGCGTCGTTCCGGGCCGCGCCTCTTGTCCCCTTGATATTGATCAGCCGGCCGTGCCGGGTGGGAGTGCCGGTACCGGCGGCTCGGGTGGATGCGGTGGCGGAATCCGTCTCGATCGGGTGCGCGCCGTTGGCGTTGGAACTGGATGTGATGTAATGCCAGCGGCCGTTGCCTGCCGTGGTGTCCGACCCGGTATGGCACTGGACGCAGAAGGTCGCGGCGGCGGAGGCCGCCCCGGTCCCCACACTGAGGGGCGCCCGCAGGAACGGGGCGTACGTGTTCGAATGGACGTCGTGGCAGCCCGTGCACTGCATGTCGCCGCTGCCCACGTGAGGCCAGTTGTTGGTCTGCGCGGGCTTGGTCGTCACGTTATCGATCGCGGGCATGTTGCTCCACGTTCGCATGTGGCCGTTGGCATACTTGTTCAGCGTGGAGGCGGTCCCTCCGTTGTAGATGGCCCCCCTGGCGACCCTGGTGCCGACGGGCCACAACGCTCCGTTTTCATTTCCCGTGTTGGGGAAATCGCTCGCGATGGGAATGGCGCCCGCGATCCCGCCCGACCCCCGGTGGCACTGGTTGTAGCAGAACGACCCCACGGTCCCGAGGTTGTTGTCGGCAGCCAACCCCTGGCGATAGCCGTGACAGGCGTAGCAGGTGAAACTGCCGCTCAGGTACGTGTTCATGTCGTGGTGCGTGTTGTCGATCACCGCAAAGGCCGGCGCGGCGGCGATCATCAGGAACACGCATACAGGCAGGAAATACAGCAATCGCCTCATCATCCTCCCCCTTTCCTTTATCGTTTCTGTCGTATTCTCCCATCGGTGCGGCGACTTTTCTACCCCCTTTCGTTACTACTTCAGGATTTCGTAAAAACTCACTTTGCTGGCGAGATTCTCGCAAACTGCGACCCTCCCCTTGAACTGCACGGAAGAAACCGACGTCCCCAGCTCCGTCTCCTTTCCATTGGGTTTTCCAGCATCATGGAAGGTATATTTATACGTCCCGTCCTCGTCGAAGACCTCCACCTTGCCCGTCACCGAATCCGTCACGAGGAGGTCCCCCTCGTCGCTTGCCGATATCCCGTTGGGATTCAGGAAGTTCCCGACGCCGGTGCCGGAACCGCCCAACGTTCCCAGGCGCGCCCCTTCCGGGGAAAAGACGGAGACCCGCTGGCCCGCCGTCTCGGAGACGAACAGTTTCCCGGTTTTGGGGCCGATATAGATGAAGGTGGGGACGGTCATGTCCCTGTTTTTCACATCCCGCTTGCTGTTTCCGCGCGGAAGCCCGATCCGCTTCAGCTCCTTCCCCTCCTGGTTGAACTGGACGATCTGGAAATAGGCGTTTTCGACGACCCAGATCGTACCGTCCTTTGCGACCGCGACATCGGTGGGAGCGGGGTCGAACCCGGTATTGGGGGCCGTCCTTTCGTCCGGCTTCCCCGGGGAGAACTCGAAGAGGAGCTTCCCTTCGCTGCTGAATTTCCTCACGATGCCCGGGGACAGGTAGGAGACATAGACGTCGTCCCCTCCCGCACGGTGGACGAAGATGCCTGTGGGGCTCCCCCGCATCGGCTTTCCGCGTTCTCCTTCGCCGAAGATCTTCACGAAATTTCCGTCGCGGTCCAGCAGCTGGATCACGCCCCTGCCGTCCACGACGTACCAGTTCCCCTTCGAATCGAAGTCGATCTTTTGGGGCGCGGAAAACTCCGCCTTCTCGTCCCCGTATGCGCTGTTCAGGAACTTGACCGGTTTTTTCACGAACGGCAGGACCTTCTGCCGCACCTCCTCCTTCTTGATCTCGATCATGACCTTGTAGGCGGAGGACCTGGCCGACTCCACGTTCGTCGTGCTCACGGCGGAAACCCTGTAGTCGTACCCTTTTCCGACCTGGACGGCGGTGTCGGTGTACTTGGTGTCCTGGACCGAGGAGAGCAGGTTGAACTGGTTTTTCCCCGCATCCGACCGGTACAGGTTATAGAAGGCGGCCGACGGGACGGAGTCCCACATCAGGGAAATCTTGTTTTCCGCCGTCAGGAGGTGGCCGGTGAACCGCGGCGCCTTCATCGGCTCGACCCCCACGATGACGACCTCGGGGGATGCCTCCCCCTCTTTTCCGCCGACCACCGGCTTGAGGACGTAATAGAAGGTCTTGCTCGTCGGGACGGACGGGTCCATGTAGTTGTTCATGTTGATCGTCCCGATTTTCCGGTAGGGACCTCCAGGGATCTCTCCCCGGTAAAGGTTGTAGGAGCCGGCGCCCGGAAACGGCATCCACATCAGAAGGACGTTCTCCCCCGCGCGCAGCGGAAACCCCGGCAGCCAGTTGGGGCCGGCCGCCGCGGAATCGCCCGCCGGCACCGCCAGGAACAGGCATGCGGCAAGGAACAGCGGAACCGACGTTTTCAATACGCTTGACCCGACAAAAGGAAATGAATGCCCCGACCCCCCCACGGCGGACTTACCGCTTCTCTTCATGACTCTTCCCTTCTCCGGCACTCCCTTTGAGTTCGACTGCGTGTTTTTCAAGCAGCCGCCGGAATATTTCGTCGTACACTCCGGACCGTTTCCGGGAAACGATCCGGTCCCTTAAGACATCCTTGTCCACCTGTTCATACGGCAGGATGCTGGCGGGGCGGATCTCCTCGACCTTCAGCACCACGTACATCGATCCGCCCTCCCGAGTCGCCATCCGGTGCGGCCCGGACACCTCGCCGGTCTTCATGGAAAACACTTTTTGGGCGATTTCTCCGATGAGGTCCTCCCTTCGCACGAAGCCGACCTCTCCGGATTTTTCTCTCGCCTCTTTCCCGTCGTTGAAGGATCGCGCCACCTCCTTGAAATCCTTTCCCTTCTTTATCCGGTCGAGCGCTTTCCCGGACTTCGCGGCATCCTTCGTCTCGATGGCGCGGAGCATCCTTCGCTCGGGGACGGCGAACTTCCCCTTGTTCTTTCCGTAATAGTCCGCCATCTCCTCGTCGCTGACCCGGACCGCGGCCTCCGCCGCTTCCCGAAGGAAAACACGGGCAACCTCGTGCCTCCTCTTCATATCGAGGACCTTTCCGTACCTCGCGTCGGGAAGCCCGGTTTTCTCCGCCTCCTGTGCGATGAGCTCCTGGTGGATCCTGCGGTCGAGATAAAGGTTCACGGATTCCTCGGAGTGCGTCGCAAGCACGTTCTGGACGTCGCCGGCGTAGATCTTCCTGCCGTTCACGGAGGCGACTTCGCGTTCGAAATAATCCTGCGGGACGCGTTTCCCCTCCTTGACCAGCGAGGCAAGTTCATCCACCAGCGGCTGGTCGATGCGGATCGTCGCCCCGGCGCGTATCTCCTCCATCCGCTTCCGGAAATATTCCTTTTCCTTCTCGATCCGGTACACCTCGAACGAGGCCTTCGCTCCCTCCCTGCGGATATCGACCGGGTTCCAGATCCTGTCCACTCTCACGATCGCCCAGCCGACGCGGCTGTGGAACGGCTCCGTGAAACGGCCTTCCGGCACCTTTTTCACGTTCTGGAACTCGAGGCGGGTGAGGATGTCCTCCTTCTCTTCCCCGACCAGCCCCATTTTTCCGCCCTTTTCGGCGGTGAACCCCTCGGAATGCTTCCTCGCAAGGCCGGCGAAATCTTCCCCGGCCTTCAACTTCCCGAAGATCTCATTGATCTTGTCCTGATCCGCCGCAAGGATCATCGAAATCTCGTACCGCACGCCGGGCAGCGGCAGGGTTCCGGCATATTCGTCGAGCGTCACGTCGGCCCCGGGGGCCACTTCCTTCTCGAAAAAGATCTTCCTCAGGCGGGGGAGCCGGAACTTGCCGACCAGGGAATCCACCTCCGGGCTGTCCAGGATCTTCGGGCTCTTCGCGATCGCCTCATCGTAGAGCGCCAGGTCGAGGACCATCGAGTCCACGGTGCGGCGAACCTCCTCCCGCGTCAATGGCTTGCTCGTCCCGTCGTTCACGATCTCAAGGTGGTATATTTTCACATCCCCGAAAGTGAACGGGGTGTTGTCGAAAACGAAGACCGTCTCCCCCTCCGGCAAATTCACGCTCTCGGCCGGTTCGGCCTTTTTCCGATCCGGCGAGGCAAAGCCCGGGCACGGAGCCGGCGCCGCTGCAATAGATACAATAAACAGAATGAGAAATATTGAAAACGGAAACTTCTTTCTCACAACGCGCCCTCTTCCCGGCACATCAGATCGGGTGGCAGGTTCTGCATAAATCCCCCTGGCTCTTGCGGAAGAGACGCCGCTCCGCGGATTGATGCGGAAGGTGGCAGGCAAGGCACGAAAACTGTTCGCTGTTCCTCGGAATGTCCGGGGGTACCAGGGCAACCACCTGCTGCTTCCCCTTGGCTCCGAACGG
Source organism: Deltaproteobacteria bacterium (assembly GCA_016219515.1). Taxonomy (GTDB): domain Bacteria; phylum Desulfobacterota; class Deferrimicrobia; order Deferrimicrobiales; family Deferrimicrobiaceae; genus JAENIX01. The sequence goes on along the minus strand of JACRMU010000037.1, from coordinate 27,949 downwards.
ATGATGCGAGCGCGGATTCCCGTGGCACCCCAGGCACAGGTCGTTTCCGGAGCGGACGAGCTGCCTGGGAGCGTTGCTTGCGTGGGGACCGTGGCATGCGATGCACTGCCGTTCCCGGACGGGGTAATGGACGGACCCCGTCTCCGCCGGCGCATCGTGGCATTCGAGACATCCCTTTTCCAGCTTCTGAAGTTTGGAGCGGGCGGAAAAATGAGGATCGTGGCACCCCGTGCACTCCCCGGCGGCGACGGGGGAATGAACGTATTTCTTTTTCCCCTCTTCCTGCTTTTCGAAATTATCGTGGCACGCGTAACATGCCTCTTTCTGCCCCTTCGCCTTCAACTTTCCGCCGTCGACGGCATGGCACCCCTCACAGCCGTCTTCCAGGGCGGGGTGGATGCGATACGCCTGGAACTCCAGCGTAGCGTCGCCCTTTTCAGGGAGAATGCGAAGCCGGTCCGCACCGGCGTTGGCCATGTAGTAGACCCGGATGGGCTTCCCCCCCACGTCCAGGAGGTTCATGCCGGGGGACAGGTCCGCCTGGCCGCTTTGCAGCGCGTCCCCCTTCAGAGGATCTTTCCCTGCCCCGTTCACCGCGACGGGAACAGGGCCCCCGCCGGCGCGGAACGCGAAGATCTTGATCTTCCCCTCCTTCGCCAGGGTCAAATCCGGCGGGAACAGGACGACCGTGTCCTCGGCGGCGGCGGTCGGCAGCGCAAGAGACAGGAGTAGCAGGAGATACGGGAACCATTTCGCGGACTTCAACGGGCAAGTACCTCCTCGATCCCCGCCGGCCCCTGGCCTCCCCCCGCAGGCGCGGCGAACGGGTTTCTATGTAATACGGTCGTAAGCTTCAGACTGGGACAGCGGGTGCAGTCCAGGCACCGCAGGCAATCCGGGTTCGTCGGGTTCCGGTCGGGCCGGATGTCGACGGGGCAGATCTTCCGGCACTTCCCGCAACGGGTGCAGGTATCGGGGTTCCATGCGAGCTGGAGGAAGCTGGACTTGTTGAAAACGGAGAAGACCGCCCCCAGCGGGCAGATCGCCCGGCAGAACGGGCGCTTGACCATGAGCGACGTGGTCACGAAGAAGAGCAGAATGGAGATTTTTATCCAGAAGAGGTAGCGGATCATCGAGCGGACGTTCAGGTCGAGAGTCACCCACGTCAGCCCCCCGATCATCGTACCCATGGGGCACAGCTTGGAGAACCAGTTTTCGTGCGTGAGGTAGGGGATCAGGAAAACGAGGAGGGCCAGGACGGCATACCGGAGATAACGGGTCCAGACCGGGATCGAAACCTTCCAGCTGCGGAACTTGTAGAGAAGGTCCTGCAGGAACCCGAAGGCGCAGAGGGTGCCGCACGTCATCCGGCCCACCGTGGCGCCGATGAGGGCAAGCGTCCCCGCGCCGTAGAACGGGAAGTTCCCGGTCACCATGAAGTGCTGGAGCGTTCCGATCGGGCAGGAGAACAGGGCCGAGGGGCAGGCATAGCAGTTCAACAGCGGGGAGCAGACGCTTTTCAGCGATCCCTGGTACAGGGCGGGCGAAATCTTGAGCGCCCCGTTGGCCACGGAAAGGGAGAACCCCTGGAGATACGAGTTGGGCAGCAGCGTCCCCAGTGCCTGGAAGATCCGTCGCTTCAGGAATCTCACGGGATCACCCGACCCCGATGCAGGACAGTCAAAGCATCGCGGCGTTGAACAGCACCTCGCCGATCTCCTCGCGGTAAATTCCGTACACCAGGAGAGCGCCGCCCGCCGCCGCGGTGATCAGAAACGCGAGCCATCGGTTCTTCATGCCCGTCGCGCCGCCTCCGTCATTCGCCGCCCAGCTGCCATGCCTTCCGGTACATTTCCGCCGCTTTCCGAAGCTCTCCCGCGCCCTCGAAAACGCTTCCCGCAAGGGCATGCGCCTCCGCGTCCCGGGGGGAAAGCTCGAGAGCGCCGCGGATCCGCTTCTCCGCCTCCGGAAGGTTTCCCTTCCGTGCGAGCACGGCGGCCGAAAGCAGCAGGGCCGGCGGATAGGAAGGGGCGGCCTTCAGCGCCTCGCCGGCTTCCCTTTCCGCGTCCGGCACTGCGCCCGTTTTGAAGTATACGCGTGCCAGCCCCGTCCTCGCCACCGCGTTTCCCCTCTCCGCCGCGACCGCCGCCTCGAATTCCTTCCGGGCTTCCTCCAGCTTTTTCGGGTCCTTTTTCCCCTTGGCGAGGTGGATCTCCCCCAGGAGAATGTGCGGGGCCGCCCACTCCGGGTCCGCCCCCGCTGCGGTTTTGAGCTTCGGCTCCGCCTTGTCGGCCATCCCGGAACGGTAGAGCCGCCGCCCGAGATTGTAGTTCAACAGCGCAACACGGTTGGGCTTATGCGCCGTTTCCTTCCTGGCCGCCGTTGCGGTTTCTTCCGTTTTCTTCAGGCCCAACAGCGTTTCCACCTGCTCCTTCATCTCCGCGAAGGCGAACGTGGGATAGCCGTTGAAGGCGCTTCGGACCTGCCCTCCCTCGCCCAGGATGGCAGTGGAAGGGACCGCGACCACCCCGTACTCGCGGAACGTTTCCAGCCCCCTGTCGAAGACCACCGGGAAGGTGAGCTTGAGCTCGGCGACTTTCTCCCGCACCGCCCTTTGGTCCTGCTCGGTCATCTGTTCGTGCTCCACGTTGACGGCGATCGCCTTCAGCCCCAACGGTCCCATCCCCGAAAGAAGTTTCTGGACGTCCTTAAGCTCCTCGAGCGACCGGCTGCTCCAGACCGCAAAGAAGACGAGAACCACCGCCTTCTCCTTCTTGTAGGCATCCAGGGAAACCTCGTTCCCCCCGACGTCCGTCAGGCGGAACGCGGGCGCCTCCATCCCTCCCTGGACGTTCCTGAAAGCCGCCGCCGCCTTCGGCGCGAAACAGGCCCCGGCGAAGAACAGCAGCAACGACGCGAGGAATCTCCCCGCCCTTCCCAACCTCCCCATTCCCCCCCCGAATCGCTATCTCTGCAGATACACCTTGTCCGACGAGTGCGGATCGTGGCACGCCGTGCACGCCTTCCCCCTGGACTTCGCGATGTGCCCGGCGGAGCTTTTCTGGTCGTGGCAGGACACGCACAGCAGGTCGTGCCGCGACACCGCGAGCGCCTTGTTCGCCGATCCGTGGGGGTCGTGGCATGCCGTGCACTCGCCGCTCCCCATCGGCCCGTGGACCAGCTTCTTCCCGTCCATCCGGCCGTGGCACCGGTAACACACGGAGTCCTTCGGCGCCTTCACGGAATACCCCTTTCCCGCCGAGCCGTGGCATTCGGCGCACTTCTCCACCGGTTTGTGGTAGGCGTACCCGCCTTTCGCGGAGACGGCGACCTCCAGGGCGGCCGAAGCCCCCCCGGCCCTCGCGCGGATGACATTCCTGCCGGAGGAAAGGTGCACCGGCGCCGAGAATCCCCCCCCGGCCACCGCGACGGACTGCTTCCCCTTGCCGTTCACGTCGATCTCCACCCGCCTCATTCCTTCCCCCGTCGCCTTTCCGATCACCAGGGCGCGCCCCGCGGACATCGGGGCCCCCTTGGACGGCGCAAGGATCGCAAGGCCCGGCGTTCCGGGATCGCCGGATATGGAAATGGCGGGGAGGAAGCCCCCCCCCGCCATCAGCGCGAGGATCACCAAGGCCTGCAAGGCCCCTTTTCCCATCTTCATGCGCGCAACCCCGTCGCTACTCCTTGATCATCTTTTCGACGGCCTTGCGGTAATACCTTACCGCGTTCGGAAGGTCCCCCTTCTTCTCGTAGGCGACTCCCAGCCAGTAGTTCGCCTTCTCGGGCCTGGGGTTGAGCATCGCCGCCCCGGAGATCTCCTGGATCGCCTTGTCGACCTCCCCCTTCTCGAGGTAGACCGTGCCGACGCCCAGCTGGGCCTCCTTGCTCGAGGGACTCAGCTCCTTCGCCTTTTGGAACTGGAGAAGCGCCTCGTCGTATTTCTTCATCGCGACCAGCGACTCTCCGTAGGAGATGCGTCCGGAAAGGTTCTTCGGATCGAGCTCGAGCGCCTTCAGGAACTTCTCCGCCGCCTTGTCGTGCATCCCGCGCTTGGACAACGCCCTTCCCAAGGCGATCTGGCGGTCGGCCTCGCTTTCCTCCTTGCTTTTCGAAACGGATTCCACGGGGGTGATCCGTTTCCTGTATTCCTCCTCCGTCAACAGGCCGACGAGCACCCTGACCTTCCCCCCCACCACGTCCTTGAAGTCCCGTCCGTGGCTGGAATGCTCGAAGACGAACTTGCCGTCCTTCCCGCTGATGCCGGTGGAAGGCAGGATGAACAGCCCGTAGTCCCCGTAGACCTTCTGTTCCCTGTCCAGGATGATCTGAAACCTTGCATTCAGCTCCCCGGCGATTTTTTTCGCGTCGTCGGGGGTATCGGTGTACGCCGAGACGATGAGGAAGTCCACCCCCTTCGCCTCGAGCTCCTTCTGAAGATCGACAAGGTCCCGGATCTGGTCCCGCGACCGTTCCTGCGCAAGCTTCACGAACGACAGGACGGTGATCTTTCCCGAGCCCGGCTTGAACTCGAACTCCTTCCCCTCGGAATCCTTGAGGATGAAGGGGATCGCCGGCGCGCCTTCCTTCAGGTTCCGGAACGCCGATCCCGTGCCCGGCACCGTGGAGAAGAACAGGACCAGAAGCACCGTGAAAACGAACAGCGGAACGCGATATCGGATCCGGCCCACGGCCTTCTCCTACTCGTATTTCACGGGGTTGACGCGGTTGTAGTCCTTCGGCTTGTGGCAGCCGACCACGCAGGTCCCTCCGTTCGAGGTCTTGGTGTACTGCACGGGGAGCATCCACGCCTTCCCGAACGGCACTTCCTTGCGGATGTGCTTGTCCTGGTCGCCCGCGTGGACCTCGTGGCACGCCTTGCAGGAACGGCCTTTCTCCTTGTTCACGTGGAGGAAGTGCATGTTCACGTCGCCGTTGCGGAAGCCCGTGAGCTTCGTCGTGATCTTGTCCAGGGCGATGTCCTTATTGTGGCAATCGAAGCAGATCACGTAGCTTTCGGTCGCGTACGGCTTGTAGAACTCCGCCGGGAAGTATTTTTTCAGGATCAGCGGGCTCTTGCTCCCGTGCGGGTCGTGGCAGGCATAGCAGTCGTTCTGCTGGACCGGGCCGTGCTGGCGCTTCGAGGCGCGGACCTTCGCCCCCATGTCCTTGTGGCAGGTGTAGCAGATGTCCTTGGTGTGCGCCTTCAACTGCCGCGGGAAGTCGGAAGAGTGCGGCGTGTGGCAGGACGTGCAGGGGCTTTTCAGGAGGACCCCGTGCTTCACGGGCGACGCGGCGAGCTGCTCCGCCATCTTCTTGTGGCAGGCGAGGCACTGCGCCGTCCCCTCGCCGGACAGCATGAAGGGCTGGTCCGCGTTATGCGCGTCGTGGCATTTCAGGCACGACTCCTGCGCCGGCTTGTGCGGATATTTCCGGGTGAACTCGGCCTTGCGGTCCTCGTGGCAGAGGAAGCAGGCGTCGTTCCCGCGGGCCACCAGCTGGCGGGGATTCGGCGAGGAGTGCGGGTTGTGGCAGACGTTGCAGTCGCCGGTGGCGACGGGGCCGTGGAGATATTTCTTAATCTGCTGGGTGTTCTTGTGGCAAAGGTAGCACAGCTCGGAAGTCTTGACCTTCTTCAGCTGCTTCGGAGCCGCGGACTGGTGCGGGTCGTGGCAGCCGGTGCACTCCCCCTTGCGTACGGGGGTGTGCTTGAACTCGAACTTGTCGACCGGCTGGTGGCATTTCTCGCAGAGCGCCTTGCCCGTGGCCACCAGCTGGAAGTCCGGCTTCTGCCTCGTCGGATGTCCCTTTTTCCCGGCGCCGTGGCACACGGTGCATTGCATCACCCCCACGGGGCCGTGCACCCAGGCCGCCTTGCCCATCCGGGCGTGGCAATCCTTGGTCACGCATGCGTCCGCCGCGAGCGCTTCGCCGCTGTAGAGAATCCCCAATCCCAGAATGAGTACGGCCACCCCGATGGAACCGACAAACTTTCGCATGCGGCACCTCCCCTGTCCGTACTGTGAAGGGTTTCGTTTACGTCGTTATCATGAGCCTCCGTAGGAATGGAGCCCCGAAAGCACCAGATTGACCCCCAGGTAGCACATGATGGTCGCCAGGAACCCTACGATCGAAAGGATCGCGGCCCGCCGTCCGTGCCACCCGCGGGTGATACGGGCATGGAGGAACGCAGCGTAGACCAGCCAGACGATCAGCGACCAGGTCTCCTTGGGGTCCCACGACCAGTAGGTCCCCCAGGCGTAGTTCGCCCAGGCCGCTCCCGTGATGATCCCCGCGGTCAGGAACGGGAACCCCCAGATTATGGACCTGTAAACCAGGTCGTCAAGCGCCTTGGTGGGGGGAAAAAGGCCGATCACGCCGCCGTCCGACTTCGCCTCCTCCCGCTTCGCCTTGAGCAGGTACATCACCGCCACGCCGGCGGAGACGGCGAACGCCGCATACCCGATGAAGCAGGTGATCACGTGGGCATGGAGCCAGTAGGACTGGAGGGCGGGCACCAGCGGCTGGATGCTGCTCTCGTTGGTGAACGCGAACACCATGGTGATAAATGCGATCGGCATGACGAAGGCGCCGAAGGTGCGGTTCCTGTATTTCCACTCCACGAACAGGTAGAAGAGGTTCACCGACCACGCGAAGAACACGAGCGACTCGTAGAGGTTGGTGACCGGTATGCGGCCGATCCCCATTTTGTACGATTCGGCCCAGCGGACGCCGATGGCGGCGGTGGACGTTACGGCGGCGATGATGCAGATCCACGTTCCGACGCGGGCAATCGTGTCTTTCTTTCCGTACAGGGCGGCGACGTAGCAAACCGACGCCGCGCCGAACAACAAGGTTGTCAAATCGAAGAGGCGTACATTCAGCATGGCGTTACGGCTCCCGTTGCGATGGCAGGACAAAAACGGCGATCACGCGGAGACCGCCTTGAAATCGTCCTGTATTTTCTCAAATTTCTTCTCGAAGGCAAGCCTGTTTCTGCTTGCCGCCCCGGCAAGTACGATCTCGACGCGCCCGTCGGCGGATGGCGCAAGGCGGATCCAAAGCCGCTGGTGGGACATGAAAAAGGCGATGATGATGCCTATGACCATCAACGTGCATCCCACCCACACGACATTCACCCCCGGGTCCTTTGCCACCTGCAGGCCCGTGAAGAACCCCTGGGTCAGCCCGCCGAAGGAGAAAAAGTACCGGTCGTTCCGTTTGCGGTCTACGTCGGGCTTTCCTTGCGGCAGCCAGACCTGCGCGGGCGGTTGTCCCGGCTTCTCCAGGACCACCAGTAGGGCGGGGCCGGATCCCTGGAAATTCGGCTGGTAATCCACGCCGGTGATCGTCCCGTACCCCGGCAGAGCAGTTTTCTGGCCCGCGGCGAGAGCAAGGCCCGTCACCGGGCCGCCCGCAGGGTCGACGACCGCGACCTGTGCGGTGGCGGCGCCCGTCGGCCCGTAGCTCGACTGGTAGAACCAGATCCCTTTGTATTGCAGCGGGTCGTTGACGACGATCTTCTTGCGGAGCACCTCGCGTCCGTTCTCGATGATGCTCAGGTCGGATGCGTACTCCTTCGGCTGCTGCGTCGGGTTCCCGAACTTGTCATTGTAGAAGGTGAGGCTGAACTTGTTGCAGCGCACCTCGAAATCGAGATCGACCGGCCGGGTCCCTCCGCGCGTCGGGATCTGCCGGACCGACCCCCCTTCCGGGATGTTCGCGTACCCCTTGTAGCCGAACACGTTCCCGACGATCGCGCCGATGAAAATGATGACGATGGAAAGATGGGTCACGTAAACCCCGAACCGCGAGACGACCCCCGACTCGGCATACAGGTGGACGATGTCGCTGTTCCTCGTCACCCGCGGTTTGCCGATCTCCTTCCCCATGGCTTCCGCGTACTTTTCGACCCATGCGTCCAGGGCCCCCTTCTTCTTCCAGCGGTCGACCAGCCCCAGGCTTTTCTCGAGCCCTTCGTCGAGCGTCGTTTTCGGGTTCCGGACGATTTTCACGACCCGGGGAAGGCGGTCGATGGTGCAGCAGGAAAGGTTGACGGTGAACAGCACCAGGAGAAGGAGGAACCACCAGGAGTGGTACATGTCGAAGAGGTTCAGGGCATCCATGATCCGAACGGAAGCGTCGGTGTATACCTGCTGGTATTTCTCCATCGGCTGGTTCTGCTCGATGATCGTTCCGAATATGGAGGACACCGCGAGAATGATCAGGACCGTGATGGCAAGCTTCAGCGATGTGAAGAAATTCCACACCTTGTCCATAAGAGATTGAGTGCGTTTATCGTCCGCCATTGGGATTCACCTTCGGATGAATGGGTAAGACTATCTATTAATATTACTTTACGGGAAGGAGCCGCGTCAATTTGAAAAGCGGGAGGGCGGGGGTCCCCCGCCCTCCCGGGCTTTCGATGCCTTTACCTACTTTTTGTGGCAGTCGTCACACTTCGTCGGTCCCTTCTGCTTCTTGTGGCAATCCCTGCACTTGGTGTGCATGGCTTCCTTGAACTCGACGGTCTTGCCCTCCGCCTTGGCCTTGTGGCAGGTGGAGCACTTCTCCTCCTTGCCGGCCTCGCTCTTGTGATGGCACTCCTTGCAATTCTTGATCTTCTCCGCATGCCCCTTGTGATTGAACTCCACCGCCGCCTTCGACTTCTTGACGAAATCGATGGAGATCTTTTCCGGGGCGCCCGCGCCGATGACCAGACCGGCCGAGAACATCACCGCCACGACAACTGCCAGGAAAGCTGCGAACTTCTTCATCCAAACTCACCCCCCCCCGTGTGGTTTATAGCCAGAGATTGCACCGTGCGCAGCGTTCGGTTTCGTGGTGAACGCTTTCCTCGGGCAATCTCCTTTCGACCTCGTGGAACGTCCGCCTGCTTTCCTCCGGCGAAAGCCGCGGCGCCTGTCTTCGGATCCGCCACTCCGGCCGGTCGGAAACCTGGGGCTCGGGCGCGCGGCGGTAGTTGTCCTCGAACCTCGCCTTCCTGACCTCTTGGACGCAGAGCCGCTCGTAGATATTCAAAGCCGCCGCTCTGCCGGATGCCGATGCTTCGACGACGGAACCGGGGCCGCGAACGCAGTCCCCGCACATATGAACCGGGATTGTAATTTCCTTGCCCCGAAAAATCAACTGGGAAACATTGTGCGCGGGATCGACCGCCTTCCGGGACGCGGCGGCGGGGAGAAAATCCAGCTCGGCCCGGCTGCCGACGGCCATGATGACCATGTCCGCCCGGACATCGGACTCGCTTCCGAGGACCGTGCGGGGCACGATGCGCCCTTTCGCGTCGAACTCGATCTTATCGACCGCGAGCGCCTCGAAACCCTCGACTTTTCCGTTCCGCACGAGGAACTTCTTGACGGCGGTGGAAGGGAGCACCTTGACCCCTTCCGCGATCGCATCCTCCACTTCCCAGGGGAAGGCGGGCATCGTCTCCCTGGATTCGAGGCATACGACCGTCACGTCGTGCGTCCCAAGCCGCACCGCCACGCGGGCCACATCGATCGCCACGTTCCCGCCCCCGACGATCGCCAGCTTTCCGTACGTCCGGTACGGCGTTCCGCGCCGGGCGGAAGCAAGGAACGTCAGGGCGTCGTGGAATCCTTCCTTCTCCCCGCCGACGCCCGGCAGGCGGATCGCCTCGCCCGTGCCCACGGCCAGAAGCGCGGCTTGATACCCCCGGCTTTCGAGGTCCGCCAAGGTGAAATCCCGTCCGAGCCGCTTCCCCCCTTCGAAGCGGACGTCCCGGTCGAAAACCGTCTTGATGTCGGCCACTCCCGCCTCGCGGGGGAAGCGGAATTCGGCGACGGCGTACCGCATCATCCCCCCCGGCTCTTCGTTCGCATCGAACACGGTCACACGGCATCCCAGGCGCGCAAGGGTATGGGCCGCGGAGAGGCCCGCCGGACCCGCACCGACCACGGCCACCCGCAACGAGTGGGTTCCCTCGCTCACCTCGGAAGACGGCGCGATCGCCGCGGCGTAGCCAAGATCGGCCACGAAACGCTTGATCGCCATGATCGAGATCGGGGCGTTGTATTCGTTCCGGACGCACTTCTGCTCGCAGGGATGGGGGCATGCCCTCCCGCAGAAGGCGGCAAAGGGAAGCCGGTCATGCACCAGCGCCAGCGCCTCGAGAACGCGCCCTTCCCTGACGAGAGCGATGTAGTCGGGAACGTTCACCCGGGACGGGCAGGCGGCATGGCAAGGAGCCGGCGTATCCTTGAACCCCCTGCCCGCGGCGGCTCTGGCAAGGTAGTAGATCAATCCGAACTCCAGCAGGAGAACGGCGTGCCCGATCGTGGGGCCCTGCCAGACGTTCAGCACCAGCCCCATGCTCAAGGGAATGAGCGACGCCCAGAAGACTCCCTCGGCATAGCGGCCCGCATAGAAGTGTCCGAGGCCCGGAAAGACGAGGGACAACGTCGCCGATATGCGAAGAATTCTCGCCCGGTTGATCTCCCAGAGCAGGCGGTCGCGCTGGTTCACCCTGCCGGAACAGCGCTTGCACCTTTTCTCTTCTCCCTTGCGCTCGACTTCGCAAAGGATGCAGTCCTTGTAGCCGAACCGGAGGAAGTTTTCCGGACTTAGGAAATCCATAATCCTTCCCATTTTGGCTTGGTCGCGGAAAAAAGCAAGAAGGATGGCGCCGGCGGCAAGCTCCCGTTCAAATCCGGATCAGACGCGCGACGAAAAAATATGGCGTCCCCAGCCGCCGCCCGGCTCCGGTGAATGCCACCATACGCCACCACGGCGAATCGATCAGGGATCGATTCGGATTTAGCCGCCCGGGAAACCATCACGGCAAATCCGTAATGGGACGGCGACGAAAAAATATGGCGTCCCCAGCCGGATTTGACCGATCAGCCTTGTGCGTTCTCGCACGCGGCCCCGCGGCGGGTCGCTTGCCTGTCGCCCTCCGCAAGGTCGGGCTTTCCTCCCTGATCGGTCGGCGGCAAGCTCCCGTTCAAATCCGGATCAGACGCGCGACGAAAAAATATGGCGTCCCCAGCCGGATTTGAACCGGCGTCGCCGCCGTGAAAGGGCGGTGTCCTTGGCCGGACTAGACGATGGGGACGCGCGAAACGCTGGTGAGCCCAGCAGGGATTGAACCTGCGACCCTCTGATTAAAAGTCAGATGCTCTACCAACTGAGCTATGGGCTCCCCCGGAAACGTATTATGCTAACGGCGGGTCGCCGGGGGTGTCAAGCCCGGAAGGGGTTCTTCCGCATGATGGTCTCGTTGCGGTCGGGGCCCACGGAAACCAGGGAAATCTCGACGCCGGACACCTCTTCGAGCAGGCGCACGAGCTTTTGCGCGGCCTTCGGGAGATCTCCGAACTCCTTCGCCGTGGAGATGTCCTCCTTCCACCCCTCCACCTGCTCGTAGACGGGTTTGGCCTCCTCGAATTCGGCGAGGGAAAGCGGCACCTCGTCCCGGCGCACCCCACCGATCTCGTAGGCGACGCACACCTTGACCCGCGGCAGCCCCGACAGAACGTCGAGCTTCGTGAGGGCGAGGCTGGAAAGCCCGTTCAGGCGGTGGGCGTAACGGACCACCGGTGCGTCGAACCAGCCGCAACGCCTCGGGCGTCCCGTCGTGGAGCCGTACTCGTTCCCCCGGTCCCGTATCCGTTGTCCCTCTTCGTCGAAGAGCTCCGTGGGAAACGGGCCTCCCCCCACCCGCGTGGCATACGCCTTCGAGACGCCGACGACGCCGCCGATTTTCGTCGGGGGGACCCCCGACCCGGTGCACGCGCCTCCTGCCGTGGTGTTGGAGGAAGTGACGAAGGGATAGGTGCCGTGATCGATGTCCAGGAGGGTCCCCTGCGCTCCCTCGAAGAGCACCTTCGCGCCGCGGTTCATTTCCTCGTTGAGGAAGCGGGAAGTGTCGACGAAGTGCGGCTTGAGAAGCTCCCCGTACCCGAGATACTCCTCCAGCACGGCCTGGAAGGAGATCTCCTCCGCGCCGTAATAGTTCTTCAGGAGGAAATTCTTCAGTTCCAGGTTGGCCCGAAGCTTTTCGGCAAAGGTGTCCGGGCGGATCAGTTCGCATGCCCGGATGCCCGTGCGGGCGATCTTGTCCTCATAGCACGGTCCGATCCCGCGAGCCGTGGTCCCGATCTTCCGGCTCCCCAGCTTCTCCTCGCGCACGCGATCCAGCAGGATGTGGTACGGCATGATGATGTTCGCCAGAAGGCCCACCTTCAGCTGCCCGTCGTCCTTCAAATAGCCCCGCTCCTTGAGCCGTCCGATCTCGGCCAGGAGGACTTTGGGGTCCACGACCACGCCGTTGGCGATGACGCACTTCTTCCCGGGATGCAGGATGCCCGAGGGGATCAGGTGAAAGACGAATTTGTCCCCCTTGACGACCAGCGTGTGCCCGGCGTTGTTCCCTCCGGTGGAGCGCACGACGACGTCGGCGAACTCCGAGTAGATGTCGACGATCTTCCCTTTTCCCTCGTCGCCCCACTGGGCGCCGACAACGATGATGCTCTTCAAGAAGCCCTCTCTTTCAGAATGTCAGGTATTTCGCGGCCATTATGTTCGGAAGCTTGCTCAGCTGCTTGAGCACCAGGTCGGGCACGGGGTTGTCGACGCTGATCAGGGAGACGGCGGTCCCGCCGACCTCCCGGCGCCCCAGCTGCAGGCCGGCGATGTTGATCCCCTTCTCCCCGAGGAACGTCCCGACCCGGCCGACGACGCCGGGGACGTCCTGGTTCTGCAGCATGAGGACCCCTCCGGAAAGGTCCGCCTCGATGGGAAAATCGTTGATCCGCACCACGCGCGGCGCCGTGCCGAAGACGGTGCCCGCCACCGAGGATTCCCCTTTCTCCGTGACGACCCGCACCCGGACGAGATTGGTGTAGTCCTCCGACCGGGCGGCCTTGCTCTCCGTGACCTTGACCCCGCGCTCCTCGGCCACCATGCGGGCGTTGACGAGGTTGACCTCCTCGGTCTGGTACTGGAGCAGCCCTTTCAGGATCGAAATGGTCACCGGCGCGGTGGCGAGCTTTCCGACCTCCCCGATGTACTCCACCTTGAGCTCCTTCAACGGGGCGTCGAGCATCTGGCCGTGGAAGGCGACCAGCTTCTCCCCCAGCTCGAGGTACGGCTTGAGGATCGGCAGCAGCTCCGCGGAGACGGACGGGAAGTTGACGGAATTTCGGATCGTCCCCTTCTTGAGGAAATCGCTGATCTGCTCGGCGATGAGGACCGCCACCTTCTCCTGCGCCTCGGTGGTGGAAGCGCCCAGGTGGGGCGTAAGAATGACGTTGGGGTGCTGGAAATACGGCGTGTCGGTCGGCGGGGGCTCGACGGGATAAACGTCGAGCGCCGCTCCCTTTACCTTGCCCGACTCGAGCGCTACCTTGAGATCGGCCTCGACAATGAGGGCGCCCCGCGCGCAGTTGATGAGGAAGACCCCGTCCTTCATCTTCGCGAGGGCGGCGGCGTTCACCATCCCCTTCGTCTCGGGGGTGAGAGGCGTGTGGAAGGTGATGAAGTCGGACCGGCGGAAGAGCTCGTCCAGGGTGACGTATTCCACCCCCAGCCGCGCCATGTCTTCCTTCGACACGTACGGATCGAATCCGAGGACGACCATCTTCAGTCCCACGCCCCGCTCGGCGACGATCTTCCCGATGTTCCCCAGGCCGACGACCCCCAGGACCTTGTCGGTGATCTCCGTCCCCATGAACTTGTTCTTCTCCCACTTTCCGCCTTTCATGGAAGCGGTGGCCTGCGGTATCTGGCGGGCAAGGGCCATCATCATGGAGATCGCGTGCTCCGCCGTGGTCACGGTGTTGCCGCCCGGGGTGTTCATCACCACCACCCCTTTCTTGGTGGCCGCCGGCTTGTCGATGTTGTCGGTGCCGCTCCCCGCCCGGCCGATCACTTTCATGCGGGAGACCTTCTCGAACACCGCGGCGGTGGCCTTCGTGGCGCCCCGGACCACCACGCCGTCGTAGTTGTCGATGACCGCGGCCAGCTCCTCCGGCGTCATCTTCCCCTTGACGTCGACTTCGATCCCTTCCTTCACAAATACGTCGATGCCGACCTTCTGCAGGTTATCCAGGGCAAGCACTTTCATCGGTCCGCTCTCCTTCCGCTGTTTGCTGGTCGAGGTTCATCACGGCCATGGCGGCCGCGGTGATTGCGTCGCACTTCTCGGCACAACCGGGCTGGCGAAAGCAAAGGATTGTCTACCAAAGGCGACCGGAAAAGTCAATGCGAAGCGAGGGAAGAAAAAAGGCGGGGGGATTGTGTCCCCCCGCCCGGGGCGCCCCTGCCCTTGTGGGGCGGAGCGGTCCTTGCAGTTTATCTATCGAAGCTACTTCTTCGCCGGGGCCGCCGGAGCCGCTTCCTTCTTCATGGGCTGCTTCCTTCTTCATGGGCTCGGCCTTCGGAGCTTCCTTCTTCATGGGCTCGGCCTTCGGGGCTTCCTTCTTCGGGGCGGCCTTCTTCGCCGCAACGACCTTGGAGGCAACGCCGTCAGCGTAGGTCGCCGTGACCTTGTCGCCGACCTTGAAGCCGTCCAGCTTCACCTTCTCGCCGGCCTTCAGCGCGACCGTTTCCTTCTTCCCCTTGACCGAGAAGGTCCCGGCTGCCGCATCGATCGCCTCGACCGTGCCCGTCACGACCTTCGCCTTGGGCTTCTTGGCCGCTTCCTTCTTCGCGGGCTCGGCCTTCTTCGCGGGCTCCGCCTTCGCCGGGGCTGCCTTCGCAGGCGCCGGGGCCGGGGCTGCCTTCTTCTCTTCGGCGGCAACTGCCAGGACCGCCAGCGACAGGGCGAACGCCACCGCCACGAACAGCGCTAACATCTTCTTCATTTTCTTTCCTCCCATGAGAGATTATGATTCGTGTCCATCCAATATCCAAGATTAATGCCAATCGGGAAACAGCTATATTCCCCTATGATTCCAAGCTATTCAAAACATTTTCCGAAGAAAAAATCCGCTCCGCCCTCCCAAATGGGCAACGGATTCCTCAAATGGGGAGTGGCTTAAGGGGGGAGGATCCCGAACTTTTTCAGGCGGTATATGTACGTTTTATAACTCATCCGAAGAAGCTCCGCTCCCCGGGTATGCACGCCCCCGGAACGTTCCACGGCCTGCCGGAGAAAGCTCTCCTCCAGCTTCTCGAAATCCACTCCCTGCGGCGGTAGCTGGAACCCCCGCGAAGGAAACGCCGCCGGCTCGTCGCGCAGCTCCGGAGGGAGGACTCCCGGGGTGATCTTCCCCTCTTCCGACAACACCACCGCCCGCTCGATCAGCGACGAAAGCTCCCGGATATTCCCCGGCCAGGAGTAGCGCATCATCAGGCGCATCGCCTCCCGCGTGATCTCCCGCACGGGCGGAACGCCCTTCTCTCCGTGCTTGCCGAGGAAGAACTCCGCCAGCGCGGGGATGTCGGAGATCCGGTCCCGCAGGGACGGCAACGACAGCTTGAGGATGTTCAGCCGATAGAACAGGTCGGCCCGGAACTTCCCCGCCTTGACGGCCTCCTCGAGATCCCGGTTGGTGGCGGCGACGATGCGGACGTTGACGTTGATGTTCTCCTTCCCCCCCACGCGGCGGATCTCGCGGTCCTGCAGCGCCCGGAGGAGCTTCGCCTGGATGTCCAGCTTCACCTCGGCGATTTCGTCCAGGAAAAGCGTCCCCCCGTCCGCCGCCTCGAAGAGGCCGATCTCCCGGCGGTGCGCTCCGGTGAACGCCCCCCGCTCGTGTCCGAACAGTTCGCTTTCGAACAGGCTCTCCGGAAGGGAAGCGCAGTTGACCGCAAGGAAAGGGGCTTGGCTGCGTTCGCTCATCGAGTGGATGTTCCGCGCGACCACCTCCTTCCCCGTGCCGCTCTCGCCCGTCAGGAGGATGGTGGCGTCGCTCTTGGACACCCGGGGGAGGATCCGCTTGATTTCGCGGATGCTGGAGTGCTCCCCGATGATGGGAGAGGCACCGGGGAACAGTCGCTCCGAAAGGATGCGGTGCGACTCGCGGAGGCGCAGCGTCTCGATGGCCCGCTCGATGATGATGAGGAGGCGGGCCTTGTCCACCGGCTTCTCGAAGTAGTAGTACGCCCCCTTCTTGATCGCGTCGACGGCGGTCTGGATCGATCCGTACGCGCTGGTCAGCAGAATCGGGAGGCCCGGATTTCTCGCGTGGACGGCGTCGATCAGCTCCTCGCCCGTCATCCCCGGCATCACCAGGTCGGTCAGGACGAGATCGACCGGGTCCCGCTCGAGGGCGCGGAGCGCCTCCACCCCGCTCCCGGCGAGGACCGGCGAATACCCCTCGTTCTTGAGGATGGAGCCCAGGATCTCCCGCTGGTTCTGCTCGTCGTCGACGACCAGGATCGTGCCCTTCACGCTCTCACTCCGCAGTTCCCCCCGGCAGGAGGACGTGGATCCGCGTCCCTTTTCCCGGTTGCGAATCTACCACGATTTCCCCCCCGTGCGCTTCCACGATCTTCCGGGTAAGGATCAGGCCGAGGCCCAGGCCGGACGGCTTCGTGGTGAAGTACGGCTCGAAGATCTTGTCGAGGTTTTCCTCGGCGATCCCCGACCCGGTGTCCTCGACCGTGAGCAGGTAGCCGCCTTCTTCCCGCGGGCCGGCGGAGACGCACAGGTCCCCTCCCTTGGGCATGGCGTCGATCGCGTTCCCCACGAGGTTCACCACGGCGCGGCGGATCATGTCGGGATCCACCGGGGCCGGCGGCCCCTCCCGGTACTCCCGCCGGCACCGGATCCCCTGCGTCCGCATCCGGTTCTCCGCCATCCGGAGAACGCTGTCCACGATCTCCGGCAGCTGCACCGCGGCCCGTTCCGGCGCGGGGGGCCGCCCATAGGTGATGAAGTTCGTGACGAGCTCGTTGAGTCTCTGGATCTCCTCCTTGACCCGCACGACGACCTGGGCCTTTTCCCTCTCGGCCTCCGGGGTCTTTCCCGCGGACAGCGCATCGAGGTGGTCGACCGCCAGCGCGATGAAGTTCAGGGGATTGCGGATCTCGTGCGCGACGCCGGAGGAAAGCCGCCCCAGCTGGGTCAGGTACTGGCTCTCGCGCACCTTCTCCTCGAGCTCCCGGTTCTGGCGCAGCTTGACGATCATCTCGTTGAACGAGCGCGTCAGCCTCCCCACCTCGTCCTTCCCGGTGACCGGAAGCTCCTGGGAAAGGTCGCCCGCCGCCACCTTTTCCGCTGCGTGCGCGAGCTCCTCCACGGGGCGGACGTAGTGGGAGGAGATGCTGACCGCCAGGACGAGCCCCAGGGAAAAGATGAGAAGCGTGCTGAAGAACCGGAGGTACAGGTTTTTGCGGATGGTGTCCGTGAAGTCGTCGATCCGCAGCCGGACATGGATGTACCCCATCGTGTCGCCGCCCACCGTCACCGGGATGACGAGGTCCTTCGAGCGCCCCCCCGGAACTTCCTCCCCGAAGGTGGCGTTGATGATGAGTTTCTCCGGCGGCAGCTTGATGCGGGACACTTTCCCGATCGCCTTCGGATCGGTGCTGTCGATGATCCCCATGTCCTCCCCGACGATGGACACTTCGCGGATCCCCGTCCTCTTCAGGGACTCGACGTAGCCGCGGAGCCGGTCCTCCTCGGAGGCCGCCGGCGCGGTCAGCTGGTCGATGCTCACGCGGATGGCGTTGGAGAGCTCGAGGAAGCTTTCCTCGAGATCGTGCTTGAGGCTCTCCTTCCCGAAGTAATAGGGGATGAAGACCGACCCCATGGAGCAGGCCAGGAGGATCATCATGACCATGGTGAGCTTGAACTGCAGCCCCCGGTCGGAGATCGAGAAGCGTGGGAACTTCATATGCGCCTCCGAAGATGGAAAAGGCCCCCGACCTGCCTGCATCGGGGGCACGGGTTCCCATTCATTGTAGGGGGAGGGCGGCATGCGCACAAGCGCGGGGGGATTCCCGCCTTCCTTTCGACCCGCCCGTCCCGTAAGATAAACCCATCACGCCGGGGGGTCCGATTGTCCGTCAGAACCGATAATCTCCTGAAATTCGCCGGCTTCCTCCTCCTTGCGGGCATCGCGGGATACGTTCTCTTCCTGACTCCCGCAGGCGATCTCTTCCTTTCGCAGGAGGGGAGAAGGGAACTGGTGGCGCGGCTCGACCGCTTCGTGCGGGCCGCCGGCCTGCTGGGGCCGGCCGTCTTCGTGGCGATCTACGGGCTGGGCGTGCTGGCGCTGCCCGCGACGCCGTTCACGGCTGCGGGGGCGCTGATCTTCGGAAAATACCTGGGGACGGCGTGCAATTTTCTGGGGGCCGTCGGAGGGGCGTCCCTCTCCTTCCTCCTGGGCCGTTATCTGCTGCGCGGCTTCGCGGAGGGGTTCCTCACCGGCCGGCTTGCGGACCTGGACCGGAAAGCCGGGGAGCACGGGTTTTCCGTCATTTTCTACCTTCGCATTTTCTGGTTCCCCTTCATCGTCCTCAACTACGCCGCTGGGGCGACGCGCATCCGGTTCGCGGACTACTTCTGGGGAACGGTCTTCGGGATCCTCCCCGCCATCGCCATCGTTTCCTTCTTTTTCGGGAACCTGAGGGAGATCGCGGCCTCCTTCCGCGGGCCCGCCGACCTGCTCCAGCCCGACATCCTCGTCCCCGCGGCCCTGCTCGTCCTTTCCTTCTTCCTCCCCTCCCTCCTCCAGCGGATACGGAAAAGACGGGATGGGGGGGAACCTCCTCCATGAAGGTCTCGGTGATCATCCCCGCGCTCAACGAGGAGACGGCGCTGCCCGCAACGATCCGGGCCGCGCGGGAGGCCGGGGCCGACGAGGTGATCGTCGTCGACGGAGGCAGCGCGGACGGGACTCCGGATGCCGCCCGTCTCCTTGCGGACATTTTCCTTTCGACGGCCCCCGGCCGCGCGGCGCAGATGAACGCGGGCGCAAGCGCATCTTCCGGAGAGGTGCTGCTCTTCCTGCACGCGGACACGCTGCTCCCCCCGGAGTCGATCCGCGCCGTCCGTGCGGCGATGCGGCAAGGGGACCTCCTGGGAGGGGCGTTCTCCGTCCGCCTCGGAGTTTCCTCCTCGGCTTCCGCGTACCGGAAGGCGATCCTCCGGCTGACCGGCAGGATGATCGGCGTCCGCTCGCGCCTTTTCCGCGCCTACACGGGGGACCAGGCGATCTTCGTACGGAAAAACGCTCACGACACGATAGGAGGATTTCCGGAGGCCCCGCTCATGGAGGACGTGGAGTTCTCGCGGCGAATCACCCGGCGCGGAAAAACCATCCTGCTGATGTGGGGGCTGCGCCTGGGACACTTCCTGGGGATGTCCCCCGCGACCTGCGCAAACATCTACGGATGGAGCCGGGGGAGATGAGGCCTGCGGGTCCCCGCGTCATGAACCGATGGTTCCGGGTTGCGGGCGGCGTCGCCATGAACCTCTGCTTCGGCGCCGCCTACGCCTGGAGCGTCTTCCTCGGCCCCCTCCAGAGCGAGTTCGGATGGACGCGGGCCGAGGTGTCGGTCGCATTCACCGTTTCCATCGCCTGCATCTCCATGGGGGTCCTGATCGGCGGGCGATGGCAGGACCGGAAGGGGCCGGCGCCCGTGGCGCTGACCGGCGCGGTCCTCTTCTCGGCGGGAATGTTCCTTTCCCAGTACACCCACTCCCTCTGGTGGCTGTACATCTTCTACGGCGTGCTGGTCGGCTTCGCCAGCGGGGTCGGGTACACCTGTCCGCTCGCCGTCGGGATCAAATGGTTCCCGGACAAGCGGGGGCTGGTGACCGGCCTCATGGTGATGGGATACGGCGCGGGAGGAGCGCTGATCGCGCCGCTGGCCGGCCTGCTTATCCACTGGTACGGATGGAGGCACACCTTCGCGCTCCTCGGCATCGGGTGCTTCTTCGTCACCGTCGCCGGCTCCTTCTTCCTTCGGAATCCCCCCGAGGGATGGAAGCCGAAGGGTTGGACCGCCCCGCTCCCCGGGGAGGGCGCGTTCCGAACCCTTCACGACTACGCCCCCCTCGAGATGATGCGCACCGGGACGTTCCTGCGGATGTGGCCGGCGTACGCGCTGGGGACGACGGCGGGGCTGATGGTCATAGGGCACCTGGCGGCGTTTGCCCAGGGCGCGGGGTTTTCCCGGCCGGACGCGGCCATCTCGGTGGGCATTCTGTCCGTGGGGAACGGGTGCGGCCGGATCGGCTCGGGATGGCTGTCCGATCACATCGGGAGGACCAGAACGCTGTCGCTCGTCATGGGGGTGACGGCGGTCCTGCTCCTGCTCGAGCCGGGAGTGTCCACCCGCTGGTTCCTGTTCGGCTCGGTGTTCCTGATCGGGTACTGCTACGGATCGCAGCTCGCCGTCTTCCCGTCCGCGACGGCGGACTTCTTCGGTGTGCGCAACCTGGGGAACAACTATGGAGTGGTGGTGACCGCCTGGGGGACCGCCGGGATCATCGGGCCGATGCTGGGAGGGTGGATCTACGACGCCGCGAAGAGCTACGCGTCGGCGTTCCGCATCGCCGCGCTGCTCGCGCTGCTGGCCGCGCTCCTGGTCGCGACCGTCAAACCACCCAAACCGCCGAAGCGGACCGAGCCCGCGAGCATGCCCAGAGCCGCCTGAGCGGGCCGCCTACTCCCAGGTGAGGAGCAGCGGCGTCCCCTTTCCCTGACGTAAATCACTCCCTGGGGTACACCGCATCATGCTCACGGATGGGCATTGGCTGTCGCTATTCCCATGTGAGCAGTAGCGGTGTAAACGGGTTGACGAGGTCGGGGTGCTTCGGCAGGACCCGCGCCGTGTAGCCGTAGCGGCCGGTGACCCTGCACGGGATCTCCGCCCGGAAGATGTCGCCGTCGCCGTCCCGGCCGTCGTGCCGCGCCCGCACGATCCCCCCGTCCCGGATCTCCCCCGCGGTGTCCAGCGGCCCGTGGTAGACCTCCACGGACACGTCGTCCGGAGACAGCGGGCCCAGGTTCGCGCGCACCGCGACCCCCACGGCCGCGCCGACGGGCACCTCCTTCTCCTTCCGCACATCGTCGATCCGGATCGACAGATGGGACCAGCCGGCCGTGACGCGCGCGCGCCACTCCGCCAGCGCACTGGCGCCGGCGAACCCGTTCCCCTTGAGCTTCTCGCCCGCCCGGTGGGCCGGCAGGTAGCAGTACTCCGCGTATTCCTCGACCATCCGGTGGGTGTTGAAGCGGGCGCCCAGCTTCCGCATCGAGGACTTCATCATGGAGATCCAGTTCCGCGGCAGCCCCGCTTTCTCGCGGTCGTAGAAGAGGGGGATGATCTCCTGCTCCAGCAGGTTGAAGAGCGCTTCGCACTCGATGTGGTCCTGCACCTCCGGGTCGTCGTACAATTCGCCGCTGCCGACCGCCCATCCGGTGTCCAGCGCGTACCCCTCGCACCACCAGCCGTCGAGCACCGAGAGGTTGAGCGCCCCGTTCGCGGCCGCTTTCATGCCGCTCGTCCCCGACGCCTCGAGGGGGCGCCTGGGCGTGTTGAGCCAGACGTCCACCCCCTGCACCATGTACCTTCCCACGTTGATGTCGTAGTTCTCGATGAACACCAGCCGCTCCCGGAGGCGCGGATCCGACGCGAAGTGGACGACCGACTTGATGAGCTCCTTGGCCGGCTGGTCCTGCGGGTGGGCCTTCCCCGCGAAGAGGATCTGCACGGGGCGTTTCGGATCGGTGAGCAGCCGGACCAGCCGCTCCGGCTGGCGGAACAGCAGGCCGGCGCGCTTGTAGGTGGCGAAGCGCCGCGAAAAGCCGATGGTCAGCGCCTCCGGATGGAGCACCTCCTCCGCCGCCCGCAGCGAGGCGGAGCCCGCCCCCTGCCGCTGCAGCTGTGCCGTGAGCCGCTTCCTCACGAAAAAGACCAGGCGCTCCTTGCGCACCTGGTGGATCCGCCAAAGCTCGCCGGCGGGGATCGCGTCCACCCGTTCCCAGACCGACGGATCGCCCGGCTTCTCCAGGAACCGCGGCCCCATGTAGCGGAGGAAGAGCTCCCCCACCTCGTGGCTCAGCCACGTGCGCGTGTGGATTCCGTTGGTGGCCCAACGCGAGGAATTCCTGCCAGGGCAGCCCCAGCTCTTCCGCGACCGGCTGGAGGTATTTCCGGACGAGGTCCGTGGAGAACACCTCGTTCCCCGCAGGGACGGGAGTGTGCGTGGTGAACACGTTCGACGCGAACACCTGCTCCCGCGCCTCCGCGAAGGAGAGACCCTGTTCCTTCACGAGCGTCCGGATCCGCTCGATCGCGAGGAACGCCGAGTGTCCCTCGTTCATGTGATAGACCGTGGGAGACAGCTTCAGGGCCCGGAGCGCCCGGACCCCCCCCATTCCGAGGAGGATCTCCTGCCGGATCCGCATCTCCCGGTCGCCGCCGTAGAGGGTCGACGTGATTTCCCGCATGCGGGGGGAGTTGTCCTTCACGTTGCTGTCGAGCAGGTAGAGGGGCGTGCGCCCCACCTGGACGCGCCAGATTCTCGCCTTGACCTGCTCCCCGCCCATGGGCACGTTGATCTCCAGCGGCCGCCTTTCCGGGTCGTATTCCAAAGCGACCGGCATGTTGTACCAGTCGTTGTTGGGGTACAGCTCCTGCTGCCAGCCGTCCAGGTTCAACTGCTGCCGGAAATATCCCTTTTGGTACAGGAGCCCCACCCCCACGAGCGGCAGTCCCAGGTCGGAGGCCGATTTCAGATGATCCCCGGAGAGGACGCCCAGGCCGCCCGAGTAGATGGGAAGCCCCTCGTCGATGCCGAACTCGCAGGAAAAGTACGCCGCGAGGAATCCCTTCTCTCCGCCGTACGTCTCCTGGAACCAGCCGGGGGCCTTGAGGTAGTTCGCGAAGTTCTCGTGCACGCGCTTCAGGTTGGCGACGAAGCTTTCGTCCCGCGCGGCGGCCTCCAGCTCGGCCTGCGTGAGGGAGCCCAGCATCAGGACCGGGTTCTGGTACGACTTCTCCCACAGGACGGGGTTCAGGCGGATGAACAGCTGCACGGCGTCCCAGTTCCAGGAGAACCACAGGTTCCGTGCAAGATCGATGAGCGGAAGAAGCTCCTGGGGGATGTTCGGCCGTACGTGGAAATGCCGGATGCGCATGCGGGACGCCCTTTCCCGATCGTATTTTGCGTTTCCGGGCGCCGCAACGGCATCGGCCGCGCAAATCGCCCCAAACCTCAATGAAACATCAATAAGGGGGATTCGTCAATTTCCGGAACGGGCAAACCCGGGGAAATCGGCCGTAAAAGAAAAACGGCCTGCGGATCGCCCCGCAGGCCGCGGATTGCAATGGTGGAGCTGAACGGGATCGAACCGTCGGCCTCCTGAATGCCATTCAGGCGCTCTCCCAGCTGAGCTACAGCCCCACGTTATGGATGTAAGAATTTACCCCAGCCTCTCCGAAAAATCAACCGCGCCGGGAGAGCAGGAAGACGGCGCTCTCGGCGAACAGGTTCGGCCGCGCTCCTTTCAGCACCCGTCCGCCGCGGTCGGTGGAAAGATATACCCGCCTCTCCACGGCGATCGCGTTTTTCCCGCAGTACTCGTCGAAATCGAGGAGGGAGCAGAAGTGGATGTTGGGCGTGTCGTACCACTCGTAGGGAAGGAACTCGGTCTTCGGCATCCGCCCGTTGAACATCAGGTAGAGGCGCATCCGCCAGAAAGCGAAGTTGGGGATGCCGACCACCCCCTTTTTCCCGACGCGGAGCATCTCCGAGAGGACCCTGTCGGGCTTCTTCACCGCCTGGATCGTCTGGTTGAGAATGACGTAGTCGAACGAGCGGTCGGGGTAGTCGCGCAGCCCCTCGTCGATGTCCCCCTGTAGGACCGTCAGCCCCTTGGCGATGCAGGCGCCGACTCCCTCCTCGGAGATCTCGATCCCTCTCCCGGTCACCCCCTTCGTCCGGACGAGCTCCGCCAGGAGGGACCCGTCGCCGCACCCCAGGTCCAGCACCTTCGTCCCCTGGGGGACGAGATCGAGGATGACGCTGTAATCGATCCGCGACCCCCTCATCGTCACGATCCGCCCGCCGGCGCCGCGATCCCGTTGCGCGCGGCGACGTTCTCCAGGAAGTTCTTGACGATCTTATGCATCTCTCCCTCGTCCATCAGGAAGGCGTCGTGGCCGTACCGGGAGTCGATCTCGCAATACGTGATGTCGACGCCGTTCACCATCAGGGCCTTCACGATCTCCTTGGATTGGTACGGGGGGTAGAGCCAGTCCGACTTGAAGGAGATCACCAGGAACTTCGACTTCACCTTCTCCACCGCCTTGACGAGCGCGCCCGACGGCAGGGAGAGGTCGAAGTAGTCGATCGCCTTCGTTATGTAAAGATACGAGTTCGCGTCGAACCGGCTGACGAAGGCGTCCCCCTTGTACCGCAGGTAGCTCTCCACCTCGAAGTCGAGGTTGAAGCTGTAGCCGAGCGTCTTCTTTCCCCGGAGACGGCGGCCGAACTTCTCGTGCATGGAGTCGTCGGAAAGGTAGGTGATGTGCCCGACCATCCGCGCGAGCGCAAGCCCGTCCTTCGGGACCGTCTTTCCGTAGTAATCCCCGTCGTTGAAGTTCGGATCCGCCATGATGGCGGCGCGCCCGACCTGGTTGAAGGCGATCTGCTGCGGCGAGTGCTTCGCCGTCGTGGCGATCGGGATCGACGCGAGCACGCGGTCGGGGTGGGAAACCGCCCACTGCAGCGCCTGCATTCCTCCCATCGAGCCGCCGGCCACCGCGAAGAGCCGGTCGATCCCCAGGTGGTCGATAAGATGCCGCTGCGCCTCCACCATGTCGCCGACGGTGATGATCGGGAACGAGAGGGCGTACGGCTTCCCGGTCATCGGATTCACCGAAGAAGGACCGGTGCTCCCCTGGCATCCGCCGATCACGTTCGAGCAGATGACGAAGAATCGGTCGGTGTTGAACGCCTTGCCCGGTCCGATGGTGTTGTCCCACCAGCCCGGCTTGGGTTCCTCCGCGGAATATTTCCCCGCCGCGTGCGAGTCTCCCGAAAGCGCGTGCAGGATCAGGATGGCGTTGGACTTGTCCCGGTTCAGCTTTCCGTAGGTCTCGTAGGCGATCGTGACGGGCCCGAGCCGGCCTCCCCCTTCCAGCGCCATTTCGTGGGGCGGCTCGCAGAAGGTATAAAACTTCTTCTTGACCAGCCCGACCGGGCCGGCCTCTTTCCTGTGGGGCATTCCCTTCCCCTCTTCCCGGACGATAACGTTCGGATGTAACTTTTTATATTAACCGTAGAGAATAATGCATTCAACCGGGGATTTGGACGCGGCTCGCAAGCTCGGCAAGCCGGCGCAGGATGGTCGCGGTGGCGCCCCAGACGGTGTGCGGCCCGTAATCGAAAAAGTATACCCGGTGCGGCTCGCCCCGCGAGATCGATTCCGCGTACCGGTACCGGTCGAACTGTCCGAAAACGGAAAGCGGCGCCTCGAAGACCTCGGCCATCTCGAAATCGTCCAAGCGGAAGACGGCGGAAGAGGAAAGCCGGGACACGAACGGCTGGATGCAGAACCCCGTAACGGTCAGGACGGGATCCATCGATCCGAGGACCTGCACGTCTTGGCGCAATATTCCCAGTTCCTCCCCCGCTTCCCGGAGGGCGGTTTCCAGGAGGTCCGCATCGCAGGGGTCGCGGCTCCCCCCGGGAAAGCAGATCTGTCCCTTGTGGTGCGGCACCCGTTCGGTGCGGCGGGCAAGCACCACCGTCACCTCGCCGCCGCTTGCCCGCAAGGGGACGAGCACCCCGGCGGACCGCAACCCCTCGGGAGGCGCAACACGAAGCGTTGCAGGCCGGAGGATCCCTTGCAGGCGGGAGAAGAATCCGTTCTCTACCGCCACAGGGCCACTTCCACGACGCCGCCGGGAAGCAGCTCGACGGAGAATTTCATAAGCCCCGTATCCATCCCCTTCAGCTTTTCGACCACCTTGTCCGCCGGCGCATGGGAGACGAGCAGGGTTTCCGCTCCCCCCTTCTGCGGCGCCTGCGGTTCCATATTCGACAGGTACGGAAACCGGGTCCGGACCGCATCGAGAAACGTCCGCTCCTCCAGCCGCGTGCCGCGCACGAACCGGACCCGCAGCGAGCTCTTCTCGCGCGTGTACCCCTCCGCGTCGAGCTGGCCCTTCAAAACGTCGAGCCCGATCCGGATGCGGCGATACAGCAGCAGATCCCGGTTCCGCTCCACGGTCTCCTGGGAAAGCACCTCGAACAGGCGGGGGTAACTGAGCCGCTCCATGAGAAGGTCGAGGGGGTCCTTCTCCCACTGGGGCGTGC
Source organism: Deltaproteobacteria bacterium (assembly GCA_016219515.1). GTDB lineage: Bacteria > Desulfobacterota > Deferrimicrobia > Deferrimicrobiales > Deferrimicrobiaceae > JAENIX01. The sequence continues at coordinate 1,677 of JACRMU010000037.1, read as the reverse complement.
GGATCTCCAGCCCGTAACGGACGGAACAGCCGGGGAGCCGGTCCCGCGAATACAGGGCGAACCCCAGCTGCGAAAGGGATCGCTTCAGCGCCTCCCGACGGAGGTATTCTTCTCCCTCCGCTCTCGCCCGCGCGATCGCCTCGGGCCTCCCCGACTCGTCGGGATCCAGGGGGCGGAGCCACTTCCCGTCCCGGTACACGCCGCAGATGGGAGCCGACACGTCCAGTTCGTAGACCGCTTCCATGGCGATCTCCCGGATCGTCCCGGGAGCCGTGGAGCCGGCGGAAACCGGCTTCCCGGCGGCCTCGGCACCGGGCATGCCCGCGCAAAGCGGAAGGGCCAGGACGACGGTCAGCGCAATCAGGCGTCGCATCAAAATCGGCTTACCTCGGAACGGCTCCCTTTTCCAGGACGATGAATTCCGATCGCTCGAACCCCAGGGTGCGGAAGAACCCCACGAGCCCGGCGTCGTTCCAGTTGACCATCGTCAGCACCTGCTCGACATTGTGATTCCTGAAATAAACCCCCAGTTTCTCGATCAGCGCCCGCGCGACCCCCTTCCCCTGGAAGTCCGGGTCGACGCCCACGATCTCGATCCATCCGCTCTTGGGGATGGCGAACTCCCACCCGCGGATGTCTCCCAGGACGAATCCGGCGACCTTTCCATCCGCCTCGGCGACGAGGCAGCCGAGCGGGTTCCTCGCCAGCAGGTCGATGATCCGGGATTCCCACTGCGCCTCGTGCGGCCGTCCGGTGATCTTCTCGTTGATCTTGAGGATGGCATCCGTGTCCTGCGGGCTCATCCGCCGCACCGTCACGTTCATCGTTTCCTCCTGCGGTCTCTTACGTAGTTCCGGACCACGTCGGCGAGCACCGAGGGCCTGGCGTACCCGCGGAAAATGTTCTTGAACGAATCGTGGCCCGACACAGCGTTGAAAAGGGCGTCGTGGATCCCCTGGTCGACCTTGGCCATCGAAAGAACGGTCCCCAGCGTCCCGGCGGCGTATCCGACCCTGCAAAGGTTGCGCATCCACGTGCCGTACATGTAATCCTCCCGGAGAGGTCCCGTCACCTCCTCGTACCGGCGGAAGGACGACAGCGAGATTCCGTGGTCCGCCAGCGTCTCCGCCGCCAGGATCCCCGTCTCCATCGCCATGTTGATCCCTTTCCCCTTGAAGGGGCGAAGCCATCCCGTGGAGTCCCCCACCGTGAGGTAGCACTCCCCCACCGTCCCCTCCGCGGGCGCGCCCGGGAATTTCCCGCGGTACACCTCCTGGTCATCGAGGGAAAACGGCGGGAGATGATCGCGGACGATGTCCAGGGAGAGGAAGGCGAAAATGTCCTCGACCGCGGCGTGCGTCCCCGCCACGTTGACGATGATGTGGTCCCCTTTCGGAGTGATGGCCCCGAATTCCAGGTTGGGCATGCCGGGCGGGAACAGGTACGCGTAGATGATGCTCCCCAGCTTCTTCTCGATGAAGGAGGGGTCCGCGTGGATCTTGACGACGTAAGTTTGGATGAATTTCCCGGGGCGGCGGTATCTCCCCCCCGTGGCGGTCTCGAAGATGTCGACCATCCCCTCGTCGAGCCCGAACGCCCCGACCACGGCGTCCGCCTTGAGCATGCCTCCTTCCGTGTAGAGGAAAACGCGCTTCCGCTCCCCCTTCGGAAAATCGA
>JACRMU010000036.1 GCA_016219515.1 Deltaproteobacteria bacterium | reverse complement strand
GGTCCACACGGTCGGAGGGATCGTTTCCCGGATGGCGGTCTTGTGGGGCTACCATTTCCACGCCACGCAGGACTACATGAGCCGGATCCGGGGAGGGCGGAATTCGTATTCCGTCCGCATCGGGCCGGACCCGGTGCGCGCCGGGAAGGAAGAGGCGGAGATCCTGCTCTGCCTATCCGCCGGTCATCTTCCTTACTTTCTCCCGCGATTGTCGAAGGAAGGGCTCGCCCTGGCGGACGTCCCTTCCGCGGCTCCGCCGGTCCTGGCGGCGCCGCTTAAAGAAATGGCCGTATCCGCCGGCAGCTCCATCCTGGCGAACATGGCCGGGGCGGGCATCGTCGCCTGTGCATTGGGGATTCCTCTCGATGTCCTGGACCCTCTGCTGGCGGCCGATTTCAAGGGCGATTTTCTCGAAAAGAATCGGAAAGCGCTTGCCCTGGGATGGGAATGGGGACGGGAGCACGCGGGGGGATCCTTCCGGCTTCCCCGCGCGCCGTTTTCGCCCCGGGTGGTCCTGTCCGGCAACGAGGCGCTGGCGCTGGGAGCGATCGCGGGCGGCTGCAAGTTCGCCTCCGGGTATCCGATGACGCCGGGCACCGGCATCCTTTCGGTATTGGCCGACAACGGCCCCGCCGTGGGCCTGGTCTTCGAGCAGGCGGAAGACGAGATCGCGGCGCTCAACATGGCGATCGGCGCTTCCTACGCGGGGGCCCGGTCGATGGTGGCCACCTCCGGCGGCGGGTTCGCGCTGATGGTGGAGGCGCTTTCCCTGGCAGGGGTGCTGGAGACCCCGGTGGTCATCGCCATCGGGATGCGCCCGGGGCCCGCGACGGGGATGCCGACGCGGACGGAGCAGGGAGACCTCGACTTCGTCCTGTCCGCGGGGCACGGGGAGTTCCCCCGCCTGGTCCTCTCCCCCGGCTCTCCCGAAGAGGCGTTCGACCTGGCGCAGCGCGCGATGGACCTTGCCGAGGCGTACCAGGTCCCCGCGATCCTTCTCACCGACCAGTACCTCGCGGACACGATCGTCGACGTGAACCCGGCAACGTTGGAGGTGCGGCCCGTCCGGCGATACCTGGTGCATGGGGCGCAGGTCCCCCGGACGGCGGACGGAAAATACCTTCGGTACGCCGTCACGGAGGACGGCGTGTCCCCCATGGCGGTTCCCGGCGAGCCGGGGATCGCCGTCGTGGCCGGAAGCGACGAGCACACGGAGGACGGCCACCTGACCGAAGACCACGCCGCGCGCATCCGGATGGTGGAGAAGAGGAAAAGGAAAGGAGACGCGCTGGCGCGGCACGCGCTTCCGCCGCTGGTGTCGGGCCCGCCCAACGGGGACGCCGTGCTCATCGGGTTCGGCTCGACGAAGGAAGTGATCGAGGAGACGCGCCGGATCCTTGCCCGGGAGGGGATCGCCGCGGCCGCTGTGCACCTGCGGCAGGTCTGGCCGTTCCCGGCGAAGGAGATGGCGGAAATCGTCGAGCGCTACGACGCTGCGTTCACCGTGGAAAACAACATCACCGGCCAGCTGGCCCGGCTGATCCGGAGGGAATCGGGAGCGGAGATCGACGGGACGGTCTCCCGGTACGACGGCCTCCCGTTCACCCCCGGGTCGCTGGCGCCGGAAGCGAGGAAGAGGATATGGGAAGCCCGTTCGACACGGACGTCGAGAACGCGTGGTGCACGGGATGCGGAAACTTCGGGATCCTGAACGCGGTCAAGAGGGCGCTGGAGCGGCTGGGCAGGGAGAAGCACGAGATCGTGCTCGTCTCCGGCATCGGCCAGGCCGCGAAGCTGCCGCATTACGTGGACGTGAACGTCTTCGACGGCCTGCACGGCAGGGCGCTCCCCGCCGCCGCGGCGATCAAGATGGCCAACCCCGCGTTGACGGTCGTGGTGACGAGCGGCGACGGCGACATCTACGGCGAAGGAGGGAACCACTTCCTCCACAACATCCGGCGGAACGTCGACCTGGCGCTCTTCGTCCACGACAACCAGGTCTATGGGTTGACCAAGGGGCAGCCTTCTCCCACCAGCGACCCGGGATGGACCGGCTCGCTCAACCGGTCGGGCGTCATCTCCGGGCCGTTCCCGCCGCTGGCGGTGGCCCTCTCCCTGGGGTGCGGTTTCGTTGCGAGGGGTTACGCGGCCGATATCGATTTCACCGCGGACCTGATGCTCCAGGCGATCCGCTTCAAGGGGTTCGCCCTCGTGGACATCCTCCAGCCGTGCGTCACCTTCAACAAGAAGAACACCTACCAGTGGTACGGAAGGATGATCTACAAGGTTCCGCCCGAGCATGACGCCGCGGACCGGATGAAGGCGTTCGCCTTGGCGCTGGAGTGGGAAGAGCGGATCCCCATCGGCGTCCTTTACCGTACGGAGAGGCCTGCTTTCGAAAAGCTGCACCCGGCGATCCCGGGCCCGCCTCTTCACGCGCGGGAGACGTTACCCGAGTCCATCCGCGTGATGCTTGAGAAACGAACGCTTGCCTGATGCTCCGCTTCGGAAGCGGAGTACTTAGACGGCTGCCGCTTCCTGCGCCGAGATACGGTCCCACATCTGCCCGAAGTAGCAGATTCCACGGATCAGGAGAATGGATGCGGTGAAGTACGCCACGGAGTGCCAGATGGTGAGCGTCTGCAGCAGCTTGGACCCAAGCCCCATGGCCGTTCCGTAACCGCCGATCCCTATATAGAGGGACGCGCACAGGTTGAAGCAGAAGATGACGAGTTTTTTCGGAAGGGTTGCCACAACGGTTCCTCTTTCCGGGCCGCCCGGGACGAATTTCACCCGGGCCGCAACGTGCCGGTCTGCCGAGGAATTATCCGGGATCAACCCCCATGATGTTCTTTAGACAAGACATAGCGGAAGGTGGTTTCAGGATTTTTTCCTTTTCTTCGGCGGCGGGGGTGCGACGGGGAGTTTGGCGACTTCCTCCGCCTTGCGCCGGTCCGCTTCCTTCCCGAAATAACAGATCCCCGCGATGGAGGCGAGGACGGCGGTGGCATAGGAGGCGGATGCCAGCTCGGAGCCGGACTGCAGGAGACCTTCGTTCATGTATTGCACGATGCCGTACAGGGACAGGCCGATGAATATGGTGACGCAGAAATGGAATCCGAAGATGGCCATCGGTTTTGGAACCTGCATGCATCCCCCGTTCCGCCTTTTAAGGTAGAATCATCCTACCATGGAACTCCTTGCGATCCTGACGCTGGCCGTCGCCGCCGCGACGCTCCTCGCGGTTCTCCTGCGCCGGCCCCCACCGATGCAGGAACGGATCGACCTGCTCGAGAGAAATTTCTCCGACGCCCTCCGCGGCAGCGCGGCCGACCTGGCGCGCGCGCAGGCCGACGCCGCCGCGCGGATCCGCCAGGAGGTATCGGAAAATCTCCTGAAAGGACTCGACGGCATCTCCCGGCGGATCGAGGAGCGACTTGCGGAGATCCGGGGCGAAGTGACGCGGGAGCTTTCCGAAACCGCCGACCGGAACCTGAAAGGGTTCGACCAGGTGGCGGGGCATCTCAAGGAGCTCTCCGCGGCCACCGGACAGGTGGTCCTCCTCTCCCGGGACATCAACCAGCTCAACGTCCTGCTCACCCAGCCCAAGGCCCGCGGCGCCTTCGGGGAGCTGACCCTCTCCCAGATGCTCTCCGACCTGTTCGGGGACCACACCGAGATGTTCGAGCTCCAGTACCTGATGGACGGAGGGGAGAAGGCCGACGCGGCGATCTTCGTGCGGCCGGACCGAAGCCAGTTCGTCTGCGTGGACGCCAAGTTCCCGATGGCCAACGCGCAGCCGCTTCTGGAAGGGGAGATCGACGACGCCCAGAGGAAGGAATACGAAAAGGCGTTCGCGCGGGACGTGCTCCTTCAGGCCGAATCGATCCGGTCGAAGTACATCCGTCCCCCCAGGACGCTCGACTTCGCCTTTCTCTTCGTCCCCGCCGAGTCGGTCTACTACCTCGTCCTGCGCAACCGGTCGCTCCACGAGCAGCTCCTGCGGCTGCAGGTGGTCCCCACATCGCCCAACGGTTTCTACGCCTACCTGCAGGCCCTGGCGTTCGCCTTCCGGGGGTTCCGGATCGAGCAGAAGACCAAGGAGATCCAGGGCCTCCTGGAGCGCGTGGGGAAGGATTTCGAGCGGTTCGCGGACAACTTCCGCATTTTCGGCAGGCACCTGGACAACGCCCAGGCCAAGTACATGGAGTCGGTGAGGGACGTGGAGCGGTTCCGCGCGCGGATCGGCGCGCTGAAAAGCGGGGAGGGGGAGCTCCCGGAGGGGTGAGGAGCGTCCCCCCTTGTGGTCAGCGTTCCATCTGTGTGTGCAGTTTCCCCCGCAGCCGAAGCACCGCCTGCGCATGAAGCTGGCAGATCCGCGGCTCTCCGAGGCCGAAAATTTCGCCGATCTCCCGCATCGTGAGGTCTTCGTAATAGTAGAGGGCGATCAACTGTTTCTCCCTTTCGGGGAGGGTGTCGATCGACTTCGCGAGCACTTCCTTGAGGTCCTTTAAGAGCTCCTCTTCCCGGGCATCGTCTTTCGCGGCTTCCCACAGGAAGCGCTGGATGCCGGAGCCGTCGCCGTCTTCCTGGTATTCGTCGTGGGAGAGGACCGAAAGCCCGGACAGCATCGCCAGCTTTTTCCGGAGCTCCTCCAGCGGGATTTCCAGCTCTTCGGCTACCTCCTCCTCTTCGGGAGGCCGTCCCAGAAGCCCTTCCAGGCGCGCGTAGGCGTTCCGCAGCCTCGTGGAGGACTGCCGGATGGAGCGCGGGAACCAATCCATCTCGCGGAGATAGTCGAGCATCGTTCCGCGGATGCGGAACTCGGCGTAGGTCTTGAACTTGATCCCCCGGGAGGGGTCGAACCGGTCGATGGCATCCAGCAGCCCGACAACCCCGGAGCTGACGAGGTCCTCCATGTCGATATTCGGGGGGACCCGCATCTTGATGCGCGCCGCGTGGTATTTGATGGTCGTCATGAACTCGCTCACCAGCGCGTCCCGGTCGATCGCCACGGGGGGAGGGGCATCGTAACTCACGCAGGCCATCGCGGCTTCCCTGGGGGCCATATTTGCCTCCTCTCTTTCTTGTGTATCGGGGGGTTGCTGGCAGAAGGTAACAGCAACTGCCATGCCAATGGAGGGAGAGCGTGAAACTAATTAAAAAACAAGAGGATTATTTTTTATGGGCCGGAAGGGGGGAGCGGTATTGCAGTCAAATAATTGACGTAGAGTCAGACATCTGACAATTCTTGGCACTCCGGTCTTCTGCGTTTGATCATCTCCAGGAGGGTCGTCCGCTTGAGCCCCAAAAGGGCGGCGGCCTTGTTCTTGTTCCCCTTTGTGATCGCCAGCGCATTCTCGATGAGGCGGTACTGGAAGGTGTCCGTCGCCTCCCGCAGATTGATCCTCCCCGCGCCGAGGTCGAGTCCGCCGGTGGCGAGCGCCGGTCCGTGGGCATGCGCCTGCATGGCCGGGGGAAGGTCGCCCGTTTCGAACCATCCCTCGTATTTCAGCACCACGAGGCGCTCCACCAGGTTTTCCAGCTCCCGGATGTTTCCCGGCCAGGGGTAACGCATCAGGAATTCCATCGACTCGGGCCGGAACCCCTGGGCGTGGCGCCCCATCTTGCGGTTCCATTTTTGGAGGAAGTGCTCGACGAGGACGGGGATGTCGTCGATCCGCTCGCGAAGGGGGGGGATGCGGATCGGGATCACGTTGAGCCGGAAGAAGAGGTCCTGGCGGAACCGCCCCGCCGCGATCTCCCTTTCGAGGTCCTTGTTCGTCGCGGCGATGACGCGGACGTCCACGTTCACGGTCTTCGTCCCCCCCACGGGGATGAAGGACTGCTCCTGCAGCACGCGCAAAAGCTTCGCCTGGAGGGGGAAGCTCATCTCCCCGATTTCGTCGAGGAAGATCGTCCCCCGGTGGGCCATCTCGAACCTTCTGCCCGCTCACCCCGACGATGTGCTCGAAGGCGTGGTGGTGGATGGCCTGCGTCTTCAGGTGGATGTTCTCTTTCCGGATGCTGGTGAGCTCGAGCGCCCGGCCTACGAGGTTGGAAACGTCCATGATCTTGAACGGTTTCGTGATGTAGTGGAAGGCGCCCAGCTTCATCGCCTGCACCGCATTCTCCACGGTCCCGAATGCCGTCATCATGATGACCTCGCACTTCGGGTGCACCTTCTTCGCGTGGGCGAGGACCCCGAGCCCGTCCACCCCCGGCATCATGAAGTCCGTCAGCACGACGTCGATGTCGGTCTGGTTGAGGATCGAGACCGCTTCCTTGCCGGATTTCGCGAGGTGGAGGCGGATCTCCGGAGAGGAGAACACCTCCTTCAGGAGGGAAAGCGTCAGTTCCTCGTCGTCGGCAATCAGGAGCGATTTCGACATGGGATAATATTACCTCTCTTTGCGTAAAGTTTCGCGGGGAATCGGTCGATAGGCATTTTGCAGTCGGAGAAACCACATCCGGAGACAATCCGCGCTTGAAACCATCGGACAAGAAGGGAAACGGCAGTGCATCTCACCGGGAGGGAGGATGCCTGCGGGGCGTTCCGCCTCTTTCCGGAAACGGCGGAAAGAAGGGGAGCGACCCACGGAAGGTCCAGGCCCTCCGAAAGGCCGTGGACAGCGGGAACTACCGCGTGGAATCGCGGAAAGTGGCCGAAAAGATCGTCAAGGACGCCGTCCGGGAGCTCCGCAGCCGTCTCCGCTGATCGTTTCCCCGCCCGCCCATCTCGAATTACGTTAAAATAAGATCAATCCACCGTGGAACCAACTGGAGCGGTCGACTTTGCGATACGGTATCGTCGCGACGGCCTGCGTTCTTCTGTTCCGCCTTGCCGCGGCGGAGGCCGCGTAGGGGGATGAATTCCGGGTCCGCGTCGACGGCAAGATCCTCCGGAAGGCATCGGGAAAACTGGTGCTTTCCCTCTCCTCCTTCGAGCTTTCCGGCATGCGGCGGGTGGAGCTTGAAAACCGGAAGACCGGGGAAAAAAAGAGCGTCGCGCTCTCCTCCGTCTACCCCGACATAAGCTACACGGAGCCGCTGGCGGCCGAGGTCATCGGGCCGATCGAGCCCGGCGACTGGTCCCCATACGTCATCTGGACGATCCCCGACGATCCGGATGCCCTGCGGGAACGGTTGTCGGCGATCTACGAGTACCAGAACGGGCTGCGGCGCGAGCTGGGGAGGGCCCTCCTGGAGGAAGGGGGAGAGGGGATCAGGGTGACCTCCCGCCTGACCCTCAACAAGATCGAGAAGTTCCACCGGATCGCCGCCGTCCTTGCCGCGGAATCGCTGAAAATCGCGCGCGAAAGGGACGAACTCAACGACTTTTTCGTGCCGCTCCGAATACGGATCGGGTTCAACCCCTTCGGCAATTACACATCCAAATCCCCGATCGCTTCCTTTCACGATGTCCGCGATGTCATCTATTGGGAAGTCCACAGGATCCTCACCCAGCAGTTCGGGGTCGGCGAGGGCCTGGTCGATTACGTGTTCGATGCGCCTTCCACGGTTCGGAACCTGCTTCCCTTCGATACGACGAAGCCGGAAAATTTCACCGACTTCTACCCCAATGTGACGATCGAAGGCGCGACGATCTTTTGCGCGCTCTACCTGCAGCGCCAGGAGTTCGACGTCGACCTGAAGCAGTTGGTCCGGTTCAGGGATTTCCGCGATCCGTTCATCAAGGACCGCCCGGCGGTCGACCGGTTCGTCAACGAGGGGAAGGTCCTGGGGGTCCACGGGAACCGGGTGGCCGTAACGTTCACTCCGCCTTTCATGAAGCAGGAAGAGATCCTCTACATCGCGGTCGATCCGGCGGGGAAAGAGGAGATCCCCATCGTCCTCCTCACCCAGGTCCCCGACGGAGGATACACCCTCGCGGCGGCCTTGCCGGACGAGATGGTTGCGCGGATCCGCCCCGGCATGCCGGTCCGGCGGAAATAACGGCTCCGATTTGGCACGGGACGATTTCCAGGAGATCCTTCGGCAGGCGCTGGACGATCTGCCGGAGCTGTTCCGGAAGGCGTTGGAGAACGTGGCGGTCGTCGTCGAGGAGTGGCCACCCGACTGGCTGCTGGACGAGCTGGAGGTCCCTCCCGACGACACCCTTTACGGGTTCTACCACGGAGTCCCCCTGCCGGAGCGCTCGGTTTCCCTCTCCGGCAACCTTCCGGACAAGATCTCCATCTACCGTGGACCGCTCGAGGAGGACTTCCCCGACCGGCGGGAATTGCGGCGCCAGATCCGGCTGACGCTGCTGCACGAGATCGGGCACTATTTCGGGATGGACGAGGAGGAACTCGACCGGCTCGGCTACCGGTGACCCCTGCGGCGGCCGTTTTCCATCGCCGGGAGGCGACATTTTTTCCTCCGGATCTCCGTTTCGGTATACAGTATGCGAAAAACCGGAATTTGTAACGGCGCGGGGCCGGGACGCCGCGCCGGGTTTTCCCACCGCAACTTGCCACCGTGCCCGGCGAAAGGGGGAAGGGGATGCTTGCACTGCGCCGCCTGTTTATCGATGGAGCCGCCCGCCCCGAGCTGGTCCTCCTGCACTACACCGCCGTTTCGGAAGAAACTCCGGACCGGGTCCTTGCCCGCTCCACCGTGGTCGTTCCGCCGTCGGGCGAGCCGGGCAGAAGGGAGACGCGGATTTTTCTCCCCTCTCCGCCGCCGAGCGGGCGTCTCCTCGTCCGTTATTTCTTCTCCAGCGTTGGGAGCGGCGCGGAGTGGTTCTCGCCGGTCTACGAGACGTCGGTTCCCGGGGAAGACGGCCCGGGCGATTGGATCCTGGTGGAGGAGGAGGGCCGCGGGAACCTGACTCCCGCCGCCGGGCTCGGGATGTTCCGGCTCCGGCTGCCGCTGCGGGAGGATGAGCCCCGGACGGGAACGGTGCGCTACGGATTCGGGGCGATGCGGAAAAAACCGTCCCCGGACCTTTGCCGGGCGGGATATCCGATGGAGGGGGCCGCCCCCGTGGTCGAAATTCCGGCGGCGCTCTCGGTGCTCAAGAACCGGCCGATGCCGTTTTTCCTGTACCACGTCGCCGGCGACAAGGGCGCCCTTGCGGCCGACAAGATCAACTGCGCGCGGCTTACCTTGAAGGACGACGCGGGGGAGGTCCTCTGCGCCCGCCTTCTCTGGAGCGATCCGGCATGGACGGCGCAGAACCTTTCTCCGATGGAGGTGAAGAACTTCGCCTCCGAAGGGGGGAAGGCGTCCGACAACTACTTCGCCGCCGACCGCGGCGCTTTCCTGCGGGACCGCTCGGATGCCCTTGCCCGGCATCCGCTCCCCAGGACGTTCGAGGCGTACGTCTTCGGCCCCGAGGGGAGCGTCGTCGAATACTGTTTCCAGGTACTGCTGCGGCGGCCGGACGGCTCCGTCACCGCCGGCTGGAGGAACCGCGACGGGGGGAACTGGTCCGTAACGCTGTAAGAAGCGCGTCGATCTCCGCGTCCGTGCCGACGGTGATGCGCAGGCAGCCCGAAAGCCGCGGTGTGGGGAAGTACCGAACCAGGATCTTCCGTTTCTTGAGCTCTTCGTACACCGGCTTCGCCGATTTCCCCCCGCCTCTTTTTGCCAGAATGAAGTTGGCTTGCGAGGGATACGGAGTGAACCCCGCTCCCGGCAGCGCGGAGGCCAGGCGATCGCGCGTCTTGCGGATCCGGGCCGCGTTCCGCTCCATCCATGCGATGTCCTTGAGCGCCGCTTCCCCCGCCGCGATGCCCAGCCGGTTCATGTTGTAGGAATCCTTCACCTTGTTCAGCCCCTCGATGATCCGGGGGTGCGCAAACCCCACGCCGATCCGCATTCCCGCAAGGGAGAACGACTTGGACAAGGTCCGAAGGACGATCACGTTCTTCCTCTCCCGAGCCAGCGACAAGGCGTTTTCCTCGGCGAAGTCGGCGTACGCCTCGTCCACGACGAGCAGGCCGGGGACGCTGTCGGCGAGACGGGAGAGAACCGGGAAGGGGACCGTCGTTCCCGAGGGGGAGTTGGGGCTGGCCACCATCGTGACGCTCGCCCGGCTGCGGAAGATGCGCGGCGGGAGCGTGTAGTCGTCCGGATAGGGGATGCCCAGGACCCTCCCCCCCTGGATCCGCACCAGGGTCTCATAGAGCGAATAGGTGGGGACGGGGCAGCAGAGCGCGTCCTTTTCCCCGATGAATGCGCGGGCGATCATGGCCAGCAGGTCGTCCGACCCGTTCCCCGCGATCACCTGCGAAAGGTCGAAGCCGTAAGCGATCGCGGCCTGGCGCCGCAGGCGCGTCGCGCCCGGGTCGGGATAGAGGCGGAGGGAGTCCGTAAGTTCCGCGAGGACGGCACGCCGAACGAGGGGAGAGGGAGGGTACGGGTTCTCGTTCGTGTTGAGCTTGACGTAGCCGCCCTCCTGCGGCTGTTCGCCGGGCTGGTACGCCACCATGCGGGCGATGTTTCCGCGGAACGCCACGCTCATCCCTTCGCCCTCTTTTTTCCGAAGAACTTTTCCCCCAGCCGCCGCCAGGCCGGCAGCGAACGCTCGACCGTTTCCGGGGAGGTGCAATACGCGATGCGGAAATGCCCCTTCCGTCCGAACCCGCTGCCGGGAACCACCAGGACGTTTTCCTCGTGCGCCGCGGCGACGAACTTCATCTCGTCCTCGGAGGGGGTCCGCGGGAAGAGGTAGAACGCCCCCCCGGGCGGGACCAGGGAGAAACCCGCGTCGCGGAGAGCGGCGACCAGCAGTTCCCGGTTCCTCAGGTAGACGGAGAGGTCGGCCTCGATGCCCTGGAAACCCGCGACCGCGCGCTGCATGAGGGACGGGGCGTTGACGAACCCGAGCACGCGGTTGCAGAACACGCAGGCGTCGGCCAGCTCCGCGGCGTCGGCGGCCCGGGGGCTTATGGCGAGGTATCCGATCCGCTCCCCGGGGAGGTTCAGGTCCTTGGAGTGGGAGTAGGCGACCAGCGTGTTCCGTATCGCGGCGACCGGCGGCGAAAACGTCGATCCGGGGTAGACGATCTTCCGGTACGGTTCGTCCGAAAGGACGTAAATCGGCCCTCGTGTCCGCTTCTCCCCTTCCGCGAGCACGCGGGAGAGCGCCCGGAGGGAGTCCTCCGTGTAGACCACGCCCGTCGGGTTGTTGGGCGAGTTGAGGAGCAGGGCCTTCGTGCGGGGGGAGATCGCCTTGCGGATCGCCTCGACGTCGATCTGGAACTCCTCCGTGGATTCCGCCACGACGGGGACGCCGCCCGCGTTCCGGATATAGAAAAAATATTCGACGAAATAGGGGGCGATCACCACGACCTCGTCGCCGGGAGACAGGATCGCCCGAAGCGCCACGTTGATGGCCCCTGCGGCGCCGACGGTCATCACGATCAGCCCCGCGGTGAAGGGGAGCTTCGTCTCCTTCTCCATGCATTCCGCAACCTTCTGGCGCACGTCCGCGAACCCCGCGTTCGGCATGTACTTGTGGAGGTCCGGGGCCGGCTCCGTAGCGAGCCGAACGAGCTCCTGGGCCAACCGGGGCGGCGGGTCGCCGTACGGGTTACCGAGGGTGAAATCGAAAACGTTTTCCAGGCCTTTTTTCGCCTTCAGAAAAGCGCCTTCCTCGAACATTTTCCGGATCCAGGATCCCTGGCGGATCGCTTCCCGGATTTCCGGCGAAGCGGGCATGGTTTCTCCTTCCGGCAACAGGTGATACGGCAAACGCGCATCGGGCCGTTTTCGACGACTTTCACGATACGTCATCGTAGCGCCGGATTTCAAGGCGAAAGGGGTGATAATCCATTGAATCCTTCGGTCGCATGGCCTAAATTGAGGGAAGATTCCCGAATGTCCTGCCGATAAGATTATTTCAGGAGGCAATGGCGATGCGCATGAAAAACAGACGTCGGCTGCTATCTTTCCTTCCGTTCCTTCTCCTCGCGTTGGGGATGTACGGTTGCGCCACGGGGAACGTGCTTACTCTCCCCGACGGTCCGTCGCGCCCCGCGGCCAAGGCGGTCGCGAAGGCGGAAGGCGTCCCGAAGGTCGCCGTGATCGACTTTTCGTGGACGGAAACGCCCGCTTCGGAAATCGGGCGCGATTACGACAACGTCCGGTCGATCGTCTGGAAGGGGAATCCGGGGAAAGCGGTGGCCGATCTGATCGCCGGGGTCCTTGCGGAAAAGGGGATCCCCTCCGTGCGGGCCGCCAGAGAGGCGGATGTCCATGACGGATTTTCCACGAAGATCTGGGGGAACGTGAAGGAGTTCCGCGTCAATGCCAAGCGCACCGGCCTTGTCCTGGTGGAAATCGAGGCGGTCACCGCCTTGAAGGTCCAGGGATCCGGGCCGGGCGCATCCGCGGGATGGGCCACCGACCTCACCTCCTCCTACAGGTACCCGGAGCCCCTGTTCTTCCTGTCGGGAGACGTCCTTCACGCGGTCAACCGTGCCGCCAACGACGCCGCCGAGGAAGCGGTCCGTCAACTGATGGAGGCGGGCGTGGTCTCCGCGCCCGCGGCCCCGGAGGGTAAAGGAGCGGAACCGAAGCAATGAGGTCGCCGGAAAGAACGTTCGCATCCCTGCTCTCTTTCGTTTTTCTCCTGGCCTTCGCGGGATGCGATTCCGGCCGCTCGACGAAAGTGGAGGTCCTGTCCGGTCCCGCGCCGGGGAAGAAGCTGGTCCGCGTGGCGGCCTCGGACGAGACGTATGTCCATTTCCTGAAGGTGGCCGAGGCCTATTCCCTGAAAAACGACGTCCAATTCGAAATCTCCCAGACCCAGGGGAAGGACATCCCGGGGCTGCTCGAGAAAAAGACCGTGGACATCGGGGTCACCGCGCGGCGCCTGTCTCCCGAGGCGATCGGCGCGAATCTCAGCTACATTCCGTACGCCTACGACGGCGTGGTCTTCCTGGCCGCTCCCGACGCGAAGGTGCGGTCGCTCACGCTGCCGCAGGTGCAGCAGATCCTCCAGGGGAAGATCGTGAACTGGAAAGAGGTGGGCGGAGCGGACAAGCAGATCACGATCGTCGACCGTCCCCCCTACTCTGCGGTCCGGTTGTCCATGGGAACCGCCCTGTTCGGCGGGGAGTTCCCAAGGGCGAAGGCGAAGCTGACGATGGAGACGAGCGAAAACACCTACCAGGCGCTGAAAAGCCTCTCTTCGTATCTTGCGTATTCCCCGCTTTCCCGGATCTCGGTGGAGCACTTCCCGGCCGTCCCGCTCACCATCGACGGCATGCCTCCCCTGATCACCAACGTGCCCGCCGAGAAATACCCTTCCCGGCTGGAGTACAGTCTACTGATCCCGAGGGACGCTCCCGCGGCCGTCACCGAATTCGCCAACCATCTGCAGTCGGTGGAGGCGGTGCACCTCCTGGCGTCCCTTGCGCTGGTACCCGCGGCCGGCAAACTGTCCCTTTCCTCCTGCCACTGCCGGGCGACCGAGGGAACGTTCAGTCCCTCCCGCGGATCGTCGCTGGCGGGCACGTTCACCATCGCCGTGGTCCCCGAGCTCGGCGCGATCCAGCAGGAGAACCGCTATGCGGGCATCTCCCGGTTCATCGCGGAAGAAATGGGCGTGCGGACGCAGTTGAAGCACATGGAGACGTACGAGCGCGTCCTCCGCGAGTTCGAAGAGGGGCGGGTCGATGCCGCCTTCGTGGGGAGCCTGGGGTACGGGCAGCTTCACGAGCAATTGGGCGTGGTGCCGCTGGTCCGCCCCGAGTCGGGCAAGGTGTCCCATTACAAGGGCGTCGTCATCGTCCGGTCCAATAGCGGGATCCGCGGTTTTGCCGGCCTCCGTGGGAAATCCTTCGCCTACGTCCCCAACACTTCGGCGGGCGAGCTGTTCTGCCGGCTGCTGCTGAGCAGGAACGGCCGGGCAGCGGAGCGGGAATTCTTCTCCCGTGTGGTGAAGGTCTCCACGCATGCGGATGCCGTGCAGATGGTGGCGGAAGGGAAGGTGGACGGCGCCGCGGTGAAGGACCTCGTTCTTCAGCGGATGATCGATGAACGGGGGAAGGGCGGGCTGAAGGAGAACCTCCGCTTTCTTGAAATATCCCCCTCCTTCCCGGAGAACGCTTTCGTGGTCAGCCCGTCGCTCGACGCGAAGCAGAGCGCGAAGCTGCGCGACATCCTCCTCTCCTGCGACAAAAAAGAGGGGGGGCAGGCCGCACTTAAGGCGATGGGGGCGGACCGGTTCCTGCCGACCTCGAACGGGGAATATGAGAAGCTGTACGAAATGGCGCGGGAAGCCGGCTACTCCTTCCGGAAACGATGAAACATTTTCTCAAGCGCTTTCGCCACAGCATCGCCTTCCGCATCACGGGGGTGTTCCTCGTCCTGCTTCTCGTGTCGACCGTCGGGGTGGTCTTCACCCTCCGGTATTTCGTCCAGCGCGACCTGGAGGAGTCGACCCGCAGCAACCTCGTCGGGTCCATGGGGCGCCTGGAGTCGGAACTTTTCCAGCTCCGCCACGAGCTGTCGCTGTTCTCCGAGCTTTCCGCCCGCACCACCATAATGCAGGGGCGGGCGCGGGACCCGGGAGAGGCCACCGTCCAGATCAACCTGGTCGAGAAGTCGCGCGACCGGGGGATCGAGATGGACACCTACGTCTGGGGGGGGAGGAACGTCCCCCCGACGGGGATCCTGGACCGGGCGTTCGCCGGCATTTCCACGGTAGACTACGCATTTTTCGGGGAGGGAGCCGGACGGCTGAATCTCATCGCCGCCGCGCCGGCGGGGTCCGTCGGGAACGACCGGCGGGTGTCGACCGCCTCCATTTCGCTGGGTCGGGAATTTCTCCGCCAGAAACGATCCAGCCTTGGCGGAGATGTCACGCTGGTGACGAAGGGGGAGTTCATCGCTTCCTCCTCCTCCTGCCAGGAATGCCAGCAATGCCTGGGGAAAATCCTGTTCGACCCCCGGCAGTGGCCGGTCCTCGAGTCGGGAAGATCGGTCTATTTCACCTTCGATTGCACGCCGGCGCCCCAGGCGGCGGTAGCGACTCCGATCAGGACCTTCGACGGGAAGACGGCCGCCATCGTCATCACCCGCTCCCGCGCGGACGAGGAGAAGGCGCTTTACCACGCAACGCTCGGCGTTACGGGGGGGACGTTGGCGTTCTCCCTCGCCATGGGGGCGGCGTTCTTCCTGCTGACCTCGCGGGCGTTCCGTCCCCTCACGGAGCTGACGCGGATCACCGGGGGGATCCTCGAGGGACGGTATGGGGAAACGGTTCCCGTGGAAGGGAAGGGGGAAGTGGCCGACCTCGCGCAGGCCTTCAACCGGATGAGCGTTTCCCTTCAGCAGGCGATGCAGGAGATCTCCGAATGGAACCGCATGCTCGAACGGCGCATCGAGGAGAAGTCGGACGAGCTGGAGAAGATCCACCGGCGCATGGTCGAAGTCGAGAAGATGGCGGCGATGGGGCAGCTGGCCGCGGGGGTCGCCCACGAGCTGAACAACCCGCTGAGCGGGATCATGGGGTATTCCGAGATCGCCCTGGAGCTGTTCAAGAACAAGCCGTCCGAGCAGATCACGCCGCAGGATAACGCCAAGATGATCTCCTACTTCTGCCACATCGAGGCGCTGTCCCAACGGTGCAGGGCCATCATCCTGGACATGCTCAAGTTCGCGCGGCAGCACACGGAGGAGTTCGCCGATCTCCATTTGAGCGAGGTGATCCGGCAGACGCTGGCTTTCCTGGAGAAACAGCTTGGCCAGGCCAACGTGAAGGTGGTCGCCGACCTTCTCGATGACATCCCCTCCATCCGGGGAAACGGTTTGCAGATCCAGCAGGTCTTCACCAACCTGATCCTGAACGCGATCCAGGCGATGCCCGGCGGCGGGACGCTGGAGATCCGCACGCGGAGGAACGGGGACGTCCTGGAGGCGGAGTTCGTCGACCACGGCACGGGGATCGATCCGGCGCACCTTCACCGCATGTTCGAGCCGTTCTTCACGACCAAACCCGTCGGGAAGGGGACGGGGCTGGGGCTTTCGGTCAGCTACGGCATCGTCAAGCACCACGGCGGCGAGATCCGGGTGTCCAGCGATCCGGGCAAGGGGTCCACCTTCCTCGTCGTCCTCCCCCTGCCCGCGCAGTCCTGATCCCGGTGCGATAGGCCACGGGGCGGATCGGGGAGCGGCCGGTGTTACGCTACATGGAACGGATCGAGGACGTCTCCCGGGAGGAGTGGGAGGATGTCCTGGCGCGGTCCTTCCGCCCCTCTCCCTTTTTCTCCCCGGTTTCCTCGTTCCCTGGGCGAACGCCTTCGCGGCGGACCGTCCCCTGCGCATCGCGAGGTGGGAGCGGGAGGGGAAGGCCGAAGGGTTTCTTTTCCTGTGCCGGCGCCCGGACGGCGGCTGGGAGTTTTTGGGCGGGGAAGAGGTCTCCGACTCGCTGGATGCGGTGGTGGCCGCGGGTGAGGAAGAAAGGTTCTGGAAGGAATTCCTGCGCCTTGCCCGGGAATCGCCCGCCGGCGGGCCGCTGCGGATGCCGAACCTGGTGGAGGGGTCGCCCTCCCTTTCCCTCCTCCCGGAGATCTGCGGGGAGCTGGGGATCGAATTTCTCCTCGAGGAAACCGACCGTTCCCCTTACCTTCCGCTTCCGGGGAGCTTCGAGGAATACGTCGAGCGGCTCGGGAAGAAGGAGCGGCACGAGCTGCGGCGAAAGCTTCGGCGGGCGGCGGAAAGCGACCCGTCCCTTTCGTTCCGGGTGACCGGCACGAGGGAGGAACTGGCGAGGGATTTCCCCTCCTTCGTCGCGCTGCACCGCGCAAGCCATCCCGACAAGCGGAAATTCATGGACGACCGGATGGAGCGGTTCTTCCGCGAGGTTGCGGAGGGGCTCTTTTCCGCGGGGAGGCTGCGGCTGGCGTTTCTCCGGGGAGGGAAGGGTGACGTCGCGGCGGCGTTCCAGATCGAATCCGACGGGGCGCTCTTCCTGTACAATTCGGGCTTCGATCCCGAAGCGGCCGCCGGCATGAGCCCGGGATTGGTCCTCATCGCCCGCTGCATCGAGGACGCGATCCGCCGGGGTCTTGGGGAATACGACTTTCTCCGCGGGAAGGAAAGGTACAAGTACGACCTCGGCGGACGGGACCGGGTCGTCTACCGGGCCGTCCTGGGCCTGCCGTGAACCACCTTCTCGTTTCCTACCATACCTGTCCGCTGGAAGAGCCAGGCGTCGGTCTGTCGGGAGGGATGAACGTTTTCCTGCGGGGGCTTGTCGAAGGGCTGGCCGCGGGCGGCATCCGGACGGACGTCCTGACGCGGGGGAAAGGGAAGGGGATCGAGACGACGCATCCCTTTCCGGGCGTCCGCATCTTCCACGTCCCCTGTGGGTGGAGGGAACCGCCCACCCGCGAGACGGCGCACGACGCGCTTCCGCGGTTCATCGCGGAGGCAAGGGACCTGTTGGCCTCGACCCGGACGGAATACGACGCCGTTTCCGCGCACTACTGGATGTCGGGCGTTGCGGCGCGCGGGATCCTCCGCGGGACTCCTCCGCGGGGAGCTTCCCGCCTTGCCATGAGCCGGGTTGCGTTCATGTACCACACGGTTGAGGCGCGCAAGGTTGCTCCCGCGGACGCCGCTCGGCGAAAGCTTTCCGTCATCCGGAAACGGGAGGAAGAACGGATTTCCGGCGAGTGCGGCCGGGTGGTTTTCCTCTCGCGGCACGATTTCGCGCGGACGCGGAGGGTCCTTCCCGCCGTCACGGGGAAGAGCTCGATCGCTCCGCCGGGCCTCGGCGACGCCTTCCTGCATCCCCCGTCCGGAGCGGAAGCGCGGCGGAGAGCCGGCATACCTGCGGGCGCCTTCCTCTTCCTTCTCGCCGCGCGCCCGGACCCCGATAAAAACATCGATGCCGCTTTCGAAGCGTTCCGCGCGCTCCGCGAGGAAGAAGGCGGGCGAGTGCGGCTTCTCGTGGCGGGGCAGAAGATTTCCCAGGCGGCGCTGCCCGAGGGGGTCGCCTGCGCGGGAGCGGTCCCGCACGCGGAGATGCCTTCGCTTTTCGCCGCGGCCGACGCCGTCCTGCATCCATCGACGTACGAGTCGTTCGGGCTCGTGCCTTTGGAGGCGATGGCCGCAGGAACGCCGGTGATCGTTCCCCTTGGGGGGTATTGGGGGAAGCGGATCCGTTCCGTGGGCGGCGGGGTCGCCTACCCCCCGGGAGCGGAATACGGGCTGGTCGATGCGATGCGCGCCCTCTGCAGGGACAAGGCCCTGCGGAACCGGCTGGGAGAGGAAGGGAAGCGGGCCGCCGCGGCGTTTACGCGGGAGAAGTGCACGGCGTCGTGGGCGCGGCTTCTTTCGAGATGCGCCAGGCCCGGTAATCCGCGATGAACTCCTCGAGCTCCCGCCTCGCCTCGTCGTCCGGAAGCTGGACGGGCGGGTGCTTCATGAAGTAGGCCGAAGGGGCGAGCAGCGGGCCGGCAAGCCCCATGTCCCTGCCGAGGCGGCAGAGGCGGATCGCGTCGATTCCCACCCCGGCGCTGTTGGGAGAGTCGGTCACCGAGAGCCGCAGCTCCACCTCGATCGGAAGGCCTCCGAATCCCTCCCCTTCGATCCGCAGGAAACAGAGCTTGTTGTCCTTCTGCCAGGGAACGTAGTCGGACGGACCGATATGGATGTCCTCGTCCGGGATGGAATGGGTGAGGACCGAGGTGACCGCCTCCGTCTTGGAGATCTTCTTCGATTGGAGGCGCCGCCGGGAGAGCATGTTGAGGAAATCGGTGTTCCCGCCGGTGTTCAGCTGGTACGTACGGCGGACCCGGATCCCCCGCTCCGAGAAGAGGCGGGCCAGCGCGCGGTGCACGATCGTGGCGCCCAGCTGCGACTTGATGTCGTCCCCGATGATCGGAATCCCCCGCTGCCGGAACCGCTCGGACCACGCCGGGTCGGAGGCCAGGAACACGGGGATGCAGTTCACGAGGGAAACCCCCGTGGCGAGGCATGCCTCCGCGTAGAACCGCGCGGCCTCCTCGGAGCCGACCGGCAGGTAGCTGACCAGGATCTCCGCACCGGAGCCGCGCAGGACGGCCTCGACGTCGCATGGGGGGAGGTCCGCCGGGAGGAACGTCTGGTCCTCCGGGTACTCCTTCATGTGCGGCGCCACGCCGTCGAGGACGGGCCCCATGCGGACGACCGGGCCGCCCGCGGGCATGTCGGCCACGAACCGCTTTGTGCAATTCGGGGCGGAGAAGATCGCCTCTCCGACGGGGCGGCCCACCTTCCGGCGGTCGATGTCGAACGCAGCGACGATCTCGATGTCCCCGGGCAGGTATCCGCCGACGTCATGGTTCATCAGGCCCGGGATGAAATCCTCCGCGGCGGTCCCGGCGACGTTCCGGTAATATTCGATCCCCTGGAGCAACGCGCTGGCGCAGTTCCCCACGCCTGCGATCGCGACCCGAATCTTACGCATTCCCCGTGTCCCCTGTCGGCTTGGTTTTCCCAATGCGCTTATTGGATTCCCCCGTCCCGGAGAGGGTTTCATCCGCGGGCGGCAGCGGCTCCCCGCACTTCCAGCACCTCGGCGGAATCTCCGCGGCGGCCCGCCGCTCGGCGGATACGAAGTTCTGCGACGCGCAGGCGGAGCAAACGAGAATCATGCGCGCCATTTTACCTTTTCCCGCGCAGGTTTGACAAAGAAGATTCCCCGAAGATAAGATGGCCGGATGCAGATCGAAAAGGGCATCGACAAGATCGTCAAGACGATCCGGATGATGATTCTCGATCAGCCCGGCTTCCTCGGGAAAGTCGCTTCCGCCATCGGCGCGGCCGGCGGCAACATCGGGGACATCCGGCTGGTCGGCTACGGCCTCGAATACAACACCCGCGACGTCACGGTCTTCGTGGACGACGACGCCCACCTTCAAGCGTTGCTCGAGGAGGTGGGGAAGGTCGAGGGCGTCATCATCTCCGACATCATCGACCCCGTCCTGGAGCTCCACAAGGGCGGCAAGATCTCCACCAAGGCCCGCATGGCGATCGACAGCATCTCCGTGATGCGGAAGGTCTACACGCCGGGCGTGGCGAAGGTCTGCAAGCTGATCCAGGCGAAGCCGGAACTGGCCTACGAATACACCGCCATCTGCAACACCGTGGCGATCGTGACGAACGGGACGGCCATCCTGGGGCTGGGGGACATCGGGGCCGTTCCCGGCATGCCGGTCATGGAGGGGAAGGCGGCGCTGTTCGACGCGCTCGTCGGGATCAACGGGGTCCCGATCCTCATCCAGTCGAAGGACACAGAGGAGATCGTCCGGACGGTGGCCTCGATCGCGCCCACGTTCGGCGCCATCAAGCTGGAGGACATCAAGGCGCCCGAGTGCTTCGAGATCGAGGACCGGCTGGACGCGATGCTCGACATCCCGGTGATGCACGACGACCAGCACGGAACGGCGGTGGTCGTTCTCGCCGCGCTGCTCAACGCCAGCAAGTACGTCGGCATGCAGGTGAAGAACGACACCGTGGGGATGGTGGGGCTGGGCGCCGCCGGGATGGGGATTTCGAAGCTGCTGATGGCCTACGGCGTCCGCAAGATGCTGGGGGGCGACATCAACCCGAACGCCAGGGAGATCTTCGCGAAGCACGGCGGGAAGCCCGTGTCGCTTTCCGAGATCATGGAGCAGTCCGACATCGTCATCTGCACCACCGGCGTCCCCGGGCTCATCAAGAAGGAGATGATCCGCAAAGGCCAGGTGATCCTGGCGCTGTCCAACCCCAAGCCCGAAATCTTCCCCGAGGAGGCGCGGGCCGCCGGGGCCTCGTTCGCCGCGGACGGCCGGGGCGCCAACAACGCGCTCGCGTTTCCGGGCCTCTTCCGGGGTGCGCTCAACGCCCGGGCGCGGAAGATCAACAACCGGATGAAGATCGCCGCCGCCAAGGCCATCAGCGCCTGCGCGGAGACGGGGGAGCTGGTTCCCCCCATCCTCGACCTGGAGATGCACCGGAAGGTGGCGGAGGCGGTGGAGCGGGCGGCGTTCGAGTCGGGCGTGGCGCGCACCCGCGGGGAAGAGATCGAGGAAACCTGATTCGGGTCCGGACCCTCTACCGGCCCTTTCTTCGGACATAGACGACCGCCGCCAGGAGCAGGAGGATCGCGACGATTGCGATCAGGGCCGCGCGCAGCGCGGAATTCCCCGCTTTCGCCGGGACGACGACGCTCGACACGGGGAGGTCGATCTCGCGCATCCGCAGCGAGATGTCGGTCAGGGGCTCCTCGTAGAGCAGCGCGACCTCCGCCTTGGCGGCCTTCGCTCCGCCGAGGGGAAACGCCTGTTCGATCCGCCGGGTCTCCTTCGGACCCAGGCGGTTGTCCTTCAGGACCTCCCGCGCGGCGGTGAAGATCAGCTCCGGCTTCTCCAGCGGTTTCCCCGCGCCGTCTCCGACCACCTGTTCGAACACCTCTTCCTTCCGGCCCAGGACCTTCCCCTCGGCGTCGTACAGCGTGGAGACCAGGCGCAGCCGGGAGGTCGGGATGCCGGACGGGGTCTTGTGCCCGACCGTCTCGTTCTTCAGGGTCACGGTGAGCTTCGCCTCGTTTTCCGACACCCTGAGAACGGCCCGCATGGGGATTGCCTTGGCGAGACGCTCCCGCTTCCGCCCTTCCGACATCGCGTGGTCGAGAGGGCCCTTCTTCTGCTTGGAGGCCATGAACTTCGCGTCGAAGATCTGCGGGAGATGGCAGAACTGGCAGTGGATCCCTTCCCCGCGGTAGAAGCTTCCCGCCCATTCGCTGTACGTTCCCAGGACTAATATTCCGAACTCGTTCCGGAACTCGTGGCACCCCCCGCAGAGCTCGGAAGTGACGTGCAGGCCGGAGAACGTCGTGGCGTGGACGCGCTTCCCCGGCTCCCCCCCGCGGGGGCCGCGCATGACGCCGGGGCTCGCATGATACCGGGGGAACGGCCCCTCGAGACGCACCGATTCGATGGAGTGGCAGAAGTCGCAGGTGACCCCCTCCTGGGCGAAAATGGCCGCGAGGGGGGCGTTCGGAGGCAACAGGAACCGGCCCGGGTTATGGCATTGCTCGCAAATCACCGCTTTCCGGGGATGGCTCCGGCGGATCCGGTCGTAGGGGAGCTGGAACACAGGATCGGTGAAAGAGGTGGCGTGCCTGGAGGACTTCCATGACTTGTAGATCTCCGGATGGCAGGAGGCGCATGCGGTCGCCGAACGATAAGCGCGCGGCTCGGGCGGCGGGCGTGAATCCTTCCCGTCGGCCGCCGTCGAAGATACAGGGCAGCACACGGCAAGAAGGATGGGAAGGAGAAACGATGCGGGGGATAACCGTTTCACGATAGTCATTTTATCATGTAGAATCGGGAGGGTCGGAGAATTCCCAAGATGGAAATACGGGCTGGGAGGGCGGATGGACGGTTCCTGGATGCGCGGCGGCTCGCTGGTCCTGTTCGCCTACTTTTTGGGGTCCGTTCCCTTCGGGATCCTGGTGACCAGGATCTTCGACAAGAACGTGAGTCTCCGTGAGACCGGATCGGGGAACATCGGCGCGACGAACGTCGTGCGCGCGGCGGGGAAGACCGCCGGCGTCCTGCGCGGCGGTGGCGCTTCCGATCCTGATGGCGCTCCTCGGCCCCCCCTCCCGCAACGTCGTGACGCTTTGTCTTGTGGTCTCGTTCGTCGTGATCTACAAGCACCGGGAGAACATCCACCGGCTGCTGACCGGCCAGGAGAGCAAGTTCGGCGCCCCGAAACCGCCCGCCCCCTCAGAACCGGGACGTTCCTAAGAACTCTGCCCCACGCGATGGGCGCTACGCCCCCGATCCGATCACAACTTCCGCAGGAGGCGGTCCCGTTTCCGTTCCTGTTTTTTCGGCCGGTGGCCCTCGCCCTTCTTGACGCCGGCGCGGTCCGGGCTGGGCTCCTCCTCCGGGCCGCCCTTGAGGTCCGCAAGCCAGCGGCCGTAAAGACGCCCGGCGAACTCTTCGCAGGAGACGACGGGGATATTGCGGGAAGGCAGCGTCCCCGCGAGGCCGCGGTCGGACGTGACCACGATCGTCCCCGCAGACGCGCCGCGGGCGAGGTCGCGGATCACGTCGTCCGCCGTCTCGGAGCGGGAAGAGTAGACGGCCGTTCCGCCCTTGAACGCCGCGCGCGTCCGTTCGGGATTTCCGGATCCGCGCCCGTCGAAGACGACCGTGAGCCGAAGCCCCTTCTCCCTCGAATAGGCGGAGAGTAGCGTGCAGAGTTCGTTGCGCCCTTCGGCGCTCGCGGGGTCCGCCTCGAAGGGGAGCGCCCCCGACCGCCCCAGGTTATAACCGTCCACAATCAGGTGTCCGCCCAAGCGGTTTCCTCGCGCCCGGACTTTCGGCATGGAAGCGGGGACGCTCCTGAAAAAAATGTTCAGGAACGTCCCCGTTTTTCGATTTGCTTATTTCCCGAAGTCGACCTTGGGGACTTCCTTCGCCTTGGTTTCCGCCTCGAAGAACGTCTTCGTCTTGAATCCGGTGAATCCCGCGACGAGGTTGTTCGGGAAGACCCGGATCGAGGTGTTGAACGTTCCGACCGCCTCGTTGTACCGCATCCGCTCGACGGAGATCCGGTTCTCCGTGCCCGCGAGCTCGTCCATCAGCCGGATGAACGTCTGGTCGGCCTTGAGCTGCGGATAGTTCTCCACCACGACGAGGAGGCGGGAGAGGGCGGAGGAGACCTCCGCGTTGGCCTTCATCATCTCCTCGGGAGTCCTGGCCCCGGCCAGCTTCGCGCGCGCGGCCGCAACGTACTCGAAAACCTCCTTTTCGTGCGCGGCGTATCCTTTCACCGTCTGGACGAGATTGGGGATGAGGTCGCCCCGGCGCTGGAGCACGTTCTGGACCTGCCCCCACTTCTCGTTCACCGCCACGTCGTTCCGCACGATGCCGTTGTAGGCGCCGACTCCCTGGAACACCAGCAGAGCGGCGACGACCACCACCGCGATCAGGATCTTTTTGCTCATCGGTCCCCTCCGTTTTCGTTCGATCCGTATTTTCGAATAATGGATATTCTACCAGCCCCCGCCCGCGCCGCCGCCACCCGACATGCCGCCGCCGAACCCTCCGAACCCGCCCCCGCCGAACCCGCCGCCACCGAATCCCCCGCCGCCACCGTACCACATGCCCCCGCCGCGGGATCCGCGCGAGCGGGAAAAGATCGAACGGAAGATCAGGTACGGCACGCCGAGAATCAGCAGGAGCAGGAGCTCAAAGGGGATTCTGGCCTTTCTGCGCGCGTTCCCCTTCGGTGTTTCCATCTTCCCGCCGGAAAGGACGGTCCCGGCGGCCTTGACGCCCATGTAGATCCCCTCGCCGTACCGATCCTGGCGGAACAGGGGGCGCAGGATCCGGTCGCGGATCTCGCCGACCTTGCCGTCGGGGAGCACCCCCTCCACGCCGTACCCCGTGGCGATCCACATCTTCCGGTCGCTATGCGCCACGAGGAACAGGATGCCGTTGTCCTTCCCCTTTTTCCCGATCTTCCATTCGTCGAAGGCCTTCTGGGCGTACTGCTGCGTTTCGAGGGGGGCGGTGCTCTTCACGGTCAGGACCGCCACCTCCGCCGTCGTCTGCCGCTCGATCTCGCGGCACAGCGCCTCGGTCCTTGCGGCCCATTCCCCCATGATGCCCGCCGCGTCGGTGACATAGCCGGCGTGGGGCGGGACCTTCGGTTCCTCGGACGCGCAGAAGAGGGGTGCAGCCAGCGCGAGGAAGAATACCGCGAAGACCGCAACGAGGGATGTCCGCCGGGAAGACATCTATTTATCGGTCCCCGTCGGGAAGGCGTCCGCCAGGGAACAGAGCTTCTCCACTTCCTCCAGGTATCCGAAGAACAGGTCCTCGGCCCGGGCGGGCGCGATCTTCTCCCCGCGCCTCGCTGCAAGCGCTTCCCGCAGGGCGGGCAGGGAGACGCCGAACCGCTTCTCGATCTCCTCCAGGATCTCCGATTTTTCGTGCGGCGCACCGTGGTCCGTGAGGAGCAGCAGCCCCCGCGCCACGGAGACGACCGACCCGACGGTGTCCCGCACCACCGCGAGCATCTCCTTGTTGCCCAAGGCTCCGACGAACATCCGGCGGAGGGAGAGCAGCTTCCCCTTCAGTTCGAATTCCACCTGGTGCCTCAGGTTGCCGGTCGTGATTTCAAGGTCCGCCACGACATCCTTCCCCGAGAGGACGCGCCGCCGTTCGGCCATGCCGAGGAACTCCAGCGGGAAGACGTCGGACGATTCCTTCAGGAAGCTCTCGGTGAAGATCGGCGGGGCGGGGATCCCCCGGCGGGCGTACCGGTGCGCGATGCTCCGGTAGGCCGAGAGCGATTTCCTGCTAAGCTCCCGGACGACGATGAGGACGGAGACCTCGCCGCCCACGTCTTCCGGCTCTTCCGCCGCGTGAGCCCCGTACAGGGTGAGGGAGACCAGGTCCTCCCCGAAGATCTTCTCCACTTCCGCCCGGAACTCGTCCAGCAGGCCGGCGACCACGATCCCCTCCTTTGCCTAAGGAAAAGGCACACGATGAATGCCGAATAGGCAATCATAGTAGCATCTGCCAAGGGAGGGCGCCATCGCCGGAAAGCGTCCTTCCCGCTAATCGCATCGAAACGACAAGCGTTTTCCGTCCGGAGCGCAGGAATCGCGCCGCATCCCGCAAGTTGGTACGGCCATTGCTGTTATCCATCAGTCGAGGAGGTGACCCATGAAGAAGATCGAGGCCATCATCAAGCCGTTCAAGCTGGACGAGGTCAAGGAGGCCTTGAACGACATCGGTATCCACGGGATGACCGTGTCCGAGGTCAAGGGGTTCGGCCGCCAGAAGGGGCACACCGAGCTCTACCGTGGGGCGGAATACGTCGTG
Source organism: Deltaproteobacteria bacterium (assembly GCA_016219515.1). Lineage (GTDB taxonomy): Bacteria > Desulfobacterota > Deferrimicrobia > Deferrimicrobiales > Deferrimicrobiaceae > JAENIX01. Next base: position 1,652 of record JACRMU010000036.1, on the reverse strand, counting down.
GACTTCCTCCCCAAGATCAAGCTGGAAATCATCGTCGCCGACGACCTGGTCGCCCAGGTGGTGGAAACCATCGAGAAGTTCGCGCGCACGGGCCGCATCGGGGACGGGAAGATCTTCGTGACCAACGTGGAGGAAATCGTCCGGATCCGCACGGGCGAGCGCGGTCACGACGCCATCTGATGTAGAAATCACCATCTGAAGCAGATCGAATCCGCAGGACCATACCCAAGGAGGGAGACATGACCCCGAAGGAAGTGCTGGAGTTCACCAAGAGCAAGAAGATCGAGATGGTCGACCTGAAGTTTATGGATTTCGTCGGCACCTGGCAGCACTTCTCCGTGCCGATCTACGAATTGAAGGACGACAGCTTCGAGGAAGGGTTCGGATTCGATGGGTCGAGCATCCGCGGCTGGCAGCCGATCCACGCGTCCGACATGCTGGTCATCCCCGAGGCGGGCACCGCCGTGATCGATCCCTTCATCACCCGGCCGACCCTCTCCCTCATCTGCAACATCGTCGACCCGATCACCAAGGAGAACTACACCCGCGACCCGCGGAACATCGCGCGGAAGGCCGAGGCGTACCTGAAATCCACCGGCATCGCCGACCAGGCGTACTTCGGCCCGGAGGCCGAGTTCTTCATTTTCGACGACATCCGCTTCGCCACCGGATCGAACTTCGGCTACTACTCCATCGATTCCGACGAGGGCGTCTGGAACTCGGGGCGCGAGGAGAAGCCGAACCTGGGCTACAAGCCGCGCCACAAGGAAGGGTACTTCCCCGTTCCGCCCACCGACTCGCAGCACGACCTGCGGGACGAGATGGTCCGCGTGATGGAGTCGATCGGGCTCAAGATCGAGGCGCAGCACCATGAAGTCGCCACGGCGGGGCAGGCGGAGATCGACCTGCGGTTCGACACCCTGGTGAAGATCGCCGACGCGCTTCAGTGGTACAAGTACATCTGCAAGAACGTCGCGCGCAAGTTCGGGAAGACGGTCACCTTCATGCCGAAGCCGCTCTACGCGGACAACGGCAGCGGGATGCACTGCCACCAGTCTCTGTGGAAGGGCGGCAAGCCGCTCTTCGCGGGCGAGGAGTACGGCGGCCTTTCCAAGATGGCGCTTCATTACATCGGCGGGATCCTCAAGCACGCCCCGGCGATCTGCGCCTTCTCCAACCCCACGATGAACTCCTACAAACGGCTGGTCCCCGGCTTCGAGGCCCCGGTGAACCTGGCGTATTCGAGCCGGAACCGCTCCGCGGCGGTCCGTATCCCGATGTACTCGGCGAACCCGAAGACCAAGCGCCTGGAGTTCCGGACCCCCGACCCGTCCTGCAACGGCTACATCGCCTTCGCGGCGATGCTGATGGCGGGCCTGGACGGCGTCCAGAACAAGATCAACCCGGGCGAGCCGCTCGACAAGGACATCTACGCCCTCTCGCCGGAGGAGCTCGCCAACGTCCCCACCACGCCGGGCGCGCTGGAAGAGTCGCTCAAGGCGCTGGAGAACGACCACGACTTCCTGCTCAAGGGCGACGTCTTCACGATGGACGTCATCGAGAAGTGGATCGAGTACAAGATCGACGCCGAGGTCAACCCGATCAAGATGCGGCCGACCCCGCACGAGTTCTTCCTCTACTTCGACTGCTAA
>JACRMU010000016.1 GCA_016219515.1 Deltaproteobacteria bacterium | reverse complement strand
TTCCTCTCCGAACGCGAACAGCAGGTCCACGGAAGACGCGGCGGCGAGATGTCCGATCCGGAAGTGGGAGGCGGGCGACACCTCGCCCAGCTCCAGCATGTCCCCCAGGACGGCCACGCAGCGCCGGGTCCCGTGCAGGAGCCGGAGGCTCCGGAGCGCCGCCTCCGTCGAGGCGGGGTTCGCGTTGTACGTGTCGTCCAGGAGGAGGCCTCCTCCCCGCAGCGCGACGGAATGGAACCTCCCCCGCACGGGCGCGAATGCGCGGAAGCCCTCCGCCAGCTCCTCCGGGCGCATTCCCAGAACGTAGGCGGCCGCCGTGGCCGCCAGCCGGAGGGGGTCCGGACGGCGATCCGCATCCCCCGGTCGTCCATCGACAGGATCCGGCCGGAGAACTCGTTGAGGGCGGCCCCGAAGTAGATTTTGCGCGCCGGGCAACGGCCGGCCTCCCGGACGACGCGCAGGTCGGTCGCGTTCACCACCGCGGTCCCGGACTCGGGAAGGGCGCGGAAGAGGTCCCCCTTCTCCCTGGCCACCCCCTCGAGGCTGCGCAGCCCCTGCAAGTGCGCCGGGGCGATGTTGGTGATGACGCCGACATCGGGGGCGGCGATCGCCGCGAGGCGGGCGATCTCCCCCGGCTGGTTCGTCCCCATCTCCATCACCGCGGCGTCGTGCTCTTCGGACAGTTCGAGGAGCGCCAGCGGCATCCCGATCAGGTTGTTCCGGTTCCCGGGGTTACGCAGGACGTTTCTTCCCGGGGCGAGAAGCCCCGCGAGCATTTCCTTGGTGGAGGTCTTTCCCGAGCTCCCGGTGATCCCCACGAGGGGGACCCGCCGCAGCCGCAGCCGGTGCGCGTGGGCCAGGTCGCCCAGCGCCTCCACGGAGTTGCGGACGACGAACACGGGCTTCCCGGAGAGGACCTCGGCGGGCACCTTCCTCGCCCCCTCCTCCGACACGATGGCCGCCAGCGCCCCCTTCCGGAAGGCCTCCCCGACGAAGTCGGCGCCGTCGACGCGCTCCCCCGGCAGCGCGACGAAGAGCCCGCCCGGCGCGATCTCCCGGCTGTCGGCCGACACCGCGCCGATCGGCGTGCGGGCCGGGAACGAGCCGCCCCCCCGAAGGGGCTGGACCGCGCCGACGACCTCCTCCAGGGTCATCCTACCCGTCGGCGGAAAGAATTCCCCGGACGATTTCCCGGTCGTCGAACGGCAGGCTCCGGTCCCCGATGATCTGTACATTCTCATGTCCTTTCCCTGCGATCGCCACCGTGTCCCCCGGCCGTGCTAGGAACAGCGCCCGTGCGATCGCCGCTTTTCTGTCGGTAAGCGCCACGAAATATCCGTCCTCCCAATCCACCTCTCCGTTTTCCTCCAGCAACCCTTCCGACCGAAGGCCCGGCAGGATGTCGGAGATGATCGCCCCGGGGTCCTCGTTGCGGGGGTTGTCGGAGGTCACCACGACCACGTCCGAACGGAGCGCGGCGACCCGCCCCATCTCCGGGCGCTTCCCGCGGTCACGGTTCCCGCCGCATCCGAAGACCGTGATGAGCCGTCCTTCGCCCAGGCCTTCCAGGGTGGAAAGGACCCGGTCCAGCCCCTCCGGCGTGTGCGCGTAGTCGACGAAGAGGTGCAGCCCCCGCCGGTTGGGGATCTCCTCCATCCTTCCGGGGATGACGGCCAGCCGCTCCACGCCGGCCCGGATCGCCTCCGCGGAAATCCCCAGGAGGCCGGCGGCGCAGACCGCCGCCATGACGTTGGATGCGTTGTAGGCGCCGACGAGCCGCGAGTTGAGATCGAGGTTTCCCCACGGCGTCCGCAGCGTCATGCGGGTCCCCGTCCATTCCGTCTCCACCTTCGCGGGAGACACCTTGCAGCCCCGCTGGAATCCGTAGGTGAGGGCGTCGGGGAACTCGCGCGCAAGCCGCGCTCCGTACGGGTCGTCCGCATTGATCGCGATCCGGGGCAACTTCCCGCCCGCGGGGAGATACTCCCGGAAGAACCTCGCCTTGGCGGCGAAGTAGGACTCCATGTCGCCGTGGAAATCCAGGTGGTCGCGGGACAGGTTGGTGAACACGCCCACGTCGAACCGGACCCCCGCGATCCTCCCCTGCGCGGCGCTGTGGGAGGACACTTCCATGATCGCGTGGGCGGCGCCGCGGGATAGCGCTTCGGCCATCACCTCCTGCAGTTCGTGGGGAAACGGCGTCGTGAGGCCCGTGCGGAGCGTCTCCCCTCCCACGCGGTAGTTGATGGTGCCGATCACCGCCGCCTTGCGCCCGGCGGCCGCGAAGATCGACTCCAGCAGGTAGGTGACCGTCGTCTTCCCGTTGGTCCCCGTCACTCCGGTCACGGCCAGCCTCGACGTCGGATCGCCGTGGAAGCTGGCCGCCGCCGCGGGAAGCGCCGCCGCGGTGGAAGGAACAAGGACGGCGGGGAGCGGGAGGCCAGCGCCGCCGCGGCCCCGGCGCGCGCCGCTTGCGCCAGGAACGCATGACCGTCCGTACGCTCTCCTCGCAGAGCGACGAACAGGTCTCCTTTCCGGACCTTCCGGGAATCGACGGCGATGCCGCCGATCTCGAGAGAGCCGTGCGGCGTTTCCGCCGACGGCACGTTGGCAAGGACCCTCGACAGTTGCATCCCCTTTGTCTATTTTCCTCCGAAGATCACGCTGCACTCCGTGCCCGGCGCCAGGACCTGGCCCGCGGCGGGGCTCTGCTGGCGCGCCACCCCGGTCCCGGACAGGTTCAGCTTGACCGAATAGCGCCCCATGACATCGACCACCCTCCCCATGCTCAATCCCCGCATGTCCGGCATGACCAGGGCGCTTTCCGCGGGCGCGGTGGAAACCCGGGTGATCGGTACCTTCGCCGCGCCCTTCATCTCCCTGCCGGCCGTCGCGCGCGCGACGGGCTCCGTGGGGGAGATCCCCAGGTAGTAGGCGGTCTTCACCGCGATCTGGTTGAAGGCGGGGGCCGCGACCACCCCTCCGTACACCTGCCCCTTCGGCTCGTCGATCAACACCAGGATCAGCAGTTCCGGGTCCTGGAGCGGCAGGAAGCCGATGAAGGAGGAGACTCTTTTGTTCGGGGAATATTTCCCCGTCCCCACTTCGACCTTCTGGGCGGTGCCCGTCTTGCCGCCGACGAGGAACCCCTTGATGCGGGCCTGGGTCCCCGTGCCGTCCTCCTGGACCACCAGCCCCATCATTTCGCGCATCGTCTCCGAGGTTTTCGGGGAGAGGACGCGGCGAAGCTCCTTCGGCTCCCCGCGGTAGACGATCTTCCCTTCCGGGTCGCGGATCTCCCGGACGATGTACGGCTTCATCACCTTCCCGCCGTTCACCACCGAGGAGAGCGCGGTGACCATCTGGATGGGCGTCACGGAGATCCCCTGCCCGAAGGAGACCGTGGCGCGGCGGATCCCCCCGAACCCTTCCCGCCGGGGCATGATCCCGCCGATCTCCCCGATCAGCTCGACTCCGGTCTTCGTCCCGAACCCGAAGGAGCGGATCATGTCGTAGAAGCGCTCGGAGTCCATCCGCTCGCTGATCTTCGACGCGCCGATGTTGCTCGAATACTTGAGCACCTCGGGGACGGTCAGCCAGCCGTGCGGGTGCGCGTCGTGGAGGACCCGGCCCGCGTACCGGTAGGAGCCGTTCTCGCAGAAGATCTTCTCCGAGGTCTTCACGCTCCCCATCTCCAGGGCGGCGGCCATCGTGAACACCTTGAAGGTGGAGCCGGGCTCGAAGGCGTCGGTGAGCGCGTGGTTCTTCCGGGCCTCGGGGATGGCGGTGGTCGGCGCGTTGGGGTTGTACGTGGGAAGGGTCGCCAGCGCCAGGATCTCCCCCGTCTTCGGCCGCATCACCAGCGCGACCCCTCCCCGCGCGCTGTACTTGGCCACCGCCTCCTTGAGCTCGCTTTCGGCGGTGTGCTGGACGTTCCGGTCGATCGTCAGGGAAACCGAGCTCCCCTTGGAGTTCACCTCCATCGGCATCGACGACGGGACGAAGATCCGGCCGCGCGCGTCCCGCTCGCACATGAGAAACGCCCGCTCGCCGCGCAGGCAGTTGTCTAAGGAGAGCTCCACCCCCTCGATCCCCGCGCTGTCCAGGTCGGTGAAGCCCAGAAGCGACGAGGCGAGCTCCCGGTTGGGGTAGAACCGCTTCGGCTCCTCGACGAGCCCGATCCCCTCGTCCCCCCACCCGTGCCCCTTCCCTTTGCCCTGCGCCTCGCGGATCTCCCGCACCGCCTCCTCCGCCGCCGAGGAAGGCATCTGGCGCTTCACCCAGAGGAAGCCCTTCTCCGAGGAGAACTGCTTGCGCAGCTCCGAAACGGGGCGGGAGAGCCGGCGGGCCAGGATCGCGGCCGCCGCGTCCGGCGACTTCAGCTTCGCCGGCTGAACGAAGATCGATTTCGTGGAGATGCTTACCGCGAGCTCGTTGCCGGTCCGGTCCAGGATCGCGCCGCGCTGCGGCACGAGGGGGATCTTTGCGCAGTACTGCTTGTTTCCCCTCTCCCGGATGTTGCGGACGCCCAGGACCTGGATGTGGAACGCCCGGAGCGCGACGAGCGCATAGAAGAACGCCAGCCCGCCGAGGATGATCCGGGCGCGAGGGTTCATCTCACCTGGAGGATCCTCTCCGTCTTCGGAGCCACCATCCCCAGCTGAGTTCTAGCGATCGCCTCGATCCGCGCGGGGCTGCGGAGCATGAGGATCTCGGTCTTCAGGAGGTCCTTCTCCTTCTTCAGGTTCCGATGCTCCTCCAGGGACGAGGACACCGCGTACCCCATCCGGTAGTACTGGCCGGACAGCCAGACGTTGAACAGGGCGAAGGCGAGGAGGAAGACGAACAGCGCCGCCAGGCGGCGGCGCCTCGGCACCGACGGGAACAGCGGCGCCTCCTTCCGGATCTCCGTGATCATGCACACGCCGTTTCCGACCATGATCCTCTGCATCGTCTCTCCTCCTACTTGTCGCGGCGGGCGGCGCGAAGCTTCGCGCTCCTGGCCCGCGGGTTCGTCCCGATCTCCTCCGCTTCCGGCACGACCGGTTTGCGGGTCAACACCGAAATCACCGCTTCCTCCCCTGCCGACTGCTCCCGGAAGGCCGTCTTCACCAGCCGGTCTTCCAGGGAGTGGAAACTGATCACCGCCGCCCTCCCTCCCTGCGCCAGGTGCCGCGCGAACCCGTCGAGAAAGGCCGCCAGCGACTCCAGCTCCCGGTTCACCGCGATCCGCAGCGCCTGGAACACCCGCGTGGCGGGGTGGATCTCCCTGGGCCAGGCCTTCCGCGGGATCGCGCGCTTCACCAGGTCGGCCAGCTGCAGGGTCCGCTCGACCGGGTCCCTTCTTCTTCGCTCCACGATCGCCCTCGCGATCCTCCGGGAAAACCGCTCCTCGCCGAAACGGTAGAAGATGTCGGCCAGCTCCTTCTCGGTCGCCCTCCGGAGGAGGTCCCGCGCGGCGGGATCGCCGGACCCGGGGTCCCTGCGCATGTCCAGCGGGCCGTCCTCACGGAACGAGAAGCCGCGGGAGGGATCGTCCAGCTGGAGGGAGGAGATCCCGAGATCGAGGAGCATCCCGTCGAAGGGCCTCCCGTCCGCCGCTTCCCGGAGCGTCTCCAGCTCGGAGAAATCCGCCGGCACGAACCGCGCGAACGGCACGGCGAGCAGGCGCTCCGAGGCGACGGCCAGCATCGAGGGGTCCAGGTCGGCGCAGACCAGGATCCCGTCCGGTCCGATCCTGCGGGCGATCTCCTCCGCGTGCCCGCCCGCGCCGGCCGTCCCGTCCAGGAAAACCTCCCCCGGGGCGGGGGATAGCAGTCTCAACGTCTCTTGTAAAAGAACGGGGGTATGTCCCGCCGGCAACGATCAGATCCTGAGCGACTTGATCTCCCGCTCGAGCTCGGGATCCTCGAATCCTTCCTTCTCGAACCGGGCGATCTCTTCCGCCCACCGCTCGCGCGCCCAGATCTCGAACCGATTGGGCATCCCGGTGATGACGACGTCCTTGTCGAGTCCCGCGTACGTGCGAAGCGACGGGGGGATCAGGACCCGGCCCTGCTTGTCGGGTGAGACCTCCACGGCCCCGCCGATGAAGAATCGCAAGAAGGTGTTGAGCTTCCTGTCGACGCTGGAAACGGAGGAAAGCTTCTCCTCGATCCGGGTCCAATCGTCGGCCGGATAGGCGTAAATGCAGTTTGCGTAATTCGTTATGACGAACGATTCCTGGCCGGACTTCTGGAGCAGCTCGCGGAAGGGGGCGGGGATGTTCACCCGGCCTTTAAGATCGATGGTATATTCGAATCTTCCACGGAAGATCATAAAGACCGTCTGACCCACCTTTCCCCACGTTTACCCACTGACGGCCATTTTAAATGCTGGGGAAATTGTGTCAAGCCTTTTATATGGAAAACCGGAAGGAAAGGCGGATCTATAAAACTGTTTTGCCGCTCAGTGGGCTAACTACGGGAAAACGTTGCCTCGGAAACACCCTTCCGGGAGCCCCGGAGGCGCAGCACCGGGCGGGGGCCCTTACGTCCCCCGCCCGTTGCGCCGGTTCTTACCCGAGCTGCTTGAAGAAGTCGTTCCCCTTGTCGTCCACCAGGATGAACGCCGGGAAGTCGACGACCTCGATCTTGTAGATCGCCTCCATCCCCAGCTCGGGGTATTCCAGCACCTCGACCTTCTTGATGTTCTCCTGCGCCAGCAGCGCGGCGGGACCGCCGATGGAGCCCAGGTAGAAGCCGCCGTACTTTTTGCAGGCGTCGGTGACCTGCTGGTTGCGGTTCCCCTTGGCGATCATGATGAGCGAGCCGCCCTTCGACTGGAACAGGTCCACGTAGGAATCCATCCGGCCCGCGGTGGTCGGCCCGAAGGAGCCGGAGGGCATCCCCTTGGGGGTTTTCGCGGGGCCCGCGTAGTAGATCGGGTGGTCTTTCAGGTACTGCGGCATCCCCTTCCCGCCGTCGATCCGCTCCTTGATCTTGGCGTGCGCGATGTCGCGCCCGACGACGATAGTGCCCGTGAGCGAAAGCTGCGTGGTGACCGGGTACTTCTTCAGCTCCGCGAGGATCTCTTTCATCGGCCGGTTCAGGTCGATCTTCACCACGCCGTGCTCGTGCTTTCCGCGGTACTTGTCGGGGATGAACCGTCCCGGGTTCTTTTCCATTTCCTCCAGCCAGATCCCGTCCTTGTTGATCTTCGCCTTGATGTTGCGGTCCGCGGAGCAGGAGACGCCCATAGCGAGCGGGCAGGAGGCGCCGTGGCGCGGCAGGCGGACGATGCGGACGTCCAGCGCGAAGTGCTTGCCGCCGAACTGCGCGCCGAGGCCGCACTTGTGCGCGGCATCGAGAATTTTCTTCTCCATTTCCAGGTCGCGGAAGGCCTGCCCTCCCTTGTTACCGGAGGTGGGAAGGGCGTCCAGGTAGCCGGTGGAGGCCAGCTTCACCGTCTTCAGGCACGCCTCGGCCGACGTCCCGCCCACCACGAACGCCAGGTGGTACGGCGGGCAGGCGGCGGTCCCCAGCGTCTTCATCTTCTCGACGAGGAACTTCTCCAGGCTTGCCGGGTTCAGGAGGGCCTTCGTCTCCTGGTACAGGTAGTTCTTGTTGGCGGAGCCGCCTCCCTTGGCGACGAAGAGGAACTTGTACTCCATCCCGTCGGTCGCGTACAGGTCGATCTGCGCGGGGAGGTTGCAGCCGGAATTGACCTCTTCGTACATGGTCAGGGGGATCGTCTGCGAGTAGCGCAGGTTCTCCTCGGTGTACGTCTTGAACACGCCCTTCGAGAGGAACTCCTCGTCCTTCGCGCCGGTCCACACCTTCTGCCCCTTCTTGCCGACGATCGTGGCGGTCCCGGTGTCCTGGCAGAAGGGAAGCACGAACTTCGCGGCCACCTCGGCGTTCCGCAGCAATGCTACGGCCACGCCGCGGTCGTTGGGAGAACTCTGCGGATCGGAGAGGATCGCCGCGACCTTCTCGAGATGCGCGGGGCGCAGGAGGAAGGAGACTTCCCGCATCGCCTGGTGGGCCAGGAAGGCGAGCGCTTCCGGATCGACTTTCAGCATCTCGGTCCCGTCGAACTTGGCCACGGAAACGTGGTCCTTCGTCAACAGCCGGTACTTCGTCTCATCCTTCCCAAGGGGAAAGGGGTCCTGGTACTGGAACTCTGCCATCGGTCGGCTCCTTGTGTGTGGAATGCACTGCGGCAGTCGATAAAAAAACTTTGAGGAGGCCGTAAGCCGGGTTCTGTCCCCCGCCCGTATTTCAGGGCAGGGCGACGGCCATTTCTCTACGGCGCGCGTTGCCGCGAGCCTTGAGCGACCTTGACCCGAGGGCCCCGGGCGGGCCGCCCTTCCCCCGCGAGATTGCCGCGGAGTCGCCCTCCTATTCGGTCTTGCTCCGGGTGGGGTTTGCCGTGCCGCGCCGGTCGCCCGGCGCGCGGTGAGCTCTTACCTCGCCGTTTCACCCTTACCTGCCTTCGCCATGGCTTGCGCCATGGCTACGGCGGGCGGTGTGTTTTCTGTGGCACTGTCCTCGGGGTCGCCCCCACCGGGAATTACCCGGCACCCTGCCCTGCGGAGCCCGGACTTTCCTCCCGTCCTCCTTCGCAACGGCTTTCGCCGTCGCTACGGCGGACCGACGGCCGCCTGGCCTCCTCAAACCTTTTTGAAATGAGCGTCGATCGCGCGGTTGGCGAGGAGATCCGCCTGCGCGTTCTCCTCCCGCCCAACGTGCAGTATACGCGCCTCTGGGAAGCGCCGCAACCGCCGGACCGCGTCGAGAAACAGCGGCTTCAGATGCGGCGATTTGACCTTGTACAGGCCGTTGAGCTGCCGGACCAGGAGCTCCGAGTCGGACCGCACCGTGATGGACGCGGGGGAGAGCTTTTCCGCCTCATCGAGGGCCAGCAGCAGCGCGCGGTACTCGGCGACGTTGTTCGTCGTTTCTCCGATATAGGCGAAAAACTCCGCGGCAAGGCCCGTCCCGTCGGCCTCGATCACCGCCCCGATGCCGGCCGGCCCCGGGTTCCCCCGGCTGGCTCCGTCGGTCCGCAGCGTGAGCGCGCGGCCCTTCACTTTCCGGTCGCCTCCTCCACGGGGGCCTCGTAGTAGAGGATCCGGTTGCAGTTGGGGCAGGCGTAGATCCGGTCCTCGCGCTGCAGCAGGTTGAAGAGCTGCGGGGAGACGTGCATGTGGCACCCGGTGCACGACTGGTTCCTCGCCGGGACGACCGCGACGCCGTCGCGCCGGTCGAAGATCATCTCGAACCGCCTCGCAAGCCCTTTTTCGAGGCGTTTGGCCACTTCGGCCTTCTTCTCGTCCAGCACGGCGATGTCCTTGTCGAAGCTCCCCATCCGGGCCTCGATGTCGACCATCCGCTCGCGGTACCGGCCTTCCACCTCGTCGACCTCCGCGTGGAACTCGGCCTCCCGCTTCTCCGTCTCCTCGTAGCGGGCGAGGATCGCCAGCAGCTCGTCCTCGCGCTGCGTGTTGGTGCGCTTCGTCTGCTCGATCTCCTTGAGCATCGCGTAATATTCCTTGTTCGTCTTGATCGACATGAGCTTCGCCTTGGCGCGCTCGACCTTGTCGCGCTCCTCCTCGATCTCGCGCTCCTTCTCCCGCCGGTCCTTCTTCAGCTGCTCGAACTCCTGCTGGGCGGTCAGGAACTTCGCCTCCCTCTCCTCGAAGAGGGCCTTCAGGTCCGCCACCTCGAGCGGCACCTTGCGCTTTTCCTCCTGGAGCGCCCGTACCTTGCTCATGATCTCCTGCAGATCGATCAGGATCTTCACCTGTTCCATCAACGCCGCGTCCCTCCCTTTGTGCTGCGTTTCATCGTTCCACCGATATTCGAACGCCGCTGCATCCGCTCCGGCCGGAACATCCGCAGGGGCTCCTTTTCCATGAACACCCGGACCGCAAGGCCCTTCCCGAACCGTTCCGAGAGCACCCTGCGGAACTCCGGCAGGATCCATCGCTCCGCCGAGCCGTGTCCCACGTCGGCCACGGCCATCGTTCCGGCGGCCGCTTCGAGCGCCTGGTGGTACTTCACGTCGCCGGTCACGTAGAGGTCGGCCCCCGCCTCCCGGGCGGCCTTCGCGAACTCCGCGCCGCTTCCCGCGACCACCGCGATCCGCCGCACCGTTCTCCTGCGCGGTCCCGACACCTTGATCCAGGAAGGGCGGATCCTGCGGAAGACCTCTCCCAGCGCGGCGTCGAGCGGCGCCGGGGCCCGCAGGTCGCCGACCGCGCCGACCCCGCCACCGAGCGCCCCTCCGACGAGCGGGTACACGTCGATCGCCGGCTCCTCGTAGGGGTGCGCGCGCCGGACGGCCGCAAGGGCCTGCGGCAGACGGCTCCGCGCCACGACCGTTTCCAGGCGGATCTCCTCGACCTTCTCTTCCCGGCCGGCCCTGCCCGCGAAAGGACGCGCGGCGTTCGAAGGGAGGAAGGTCCCGATGCCGGAAACCCGGAACGAGCAGCGGGCGTACTCCCCGATCCTGCCGCCCCCTGCTTCCGAGACGGCCGTCATCACGGCGTCGGCGCGGTCGGGCGGGACGAAGACCGCCACCTTGCAGGCGTCGGAGGGCTCGCCGGGGATCAGCGGCCGGATCCCGCTTAAGCCCAGCCGGCGCGCGACCGCCCAGGAGACCCCGCGGGGCGCGACGTCTGCGTTGGTGTGCGCGGAAATCACCGCCGTTCCCATCCGAAGGAGGGAATAGGCGGCGGAAGAATCCGGAACATCGGGGCGAACGGACTTCAAGGGGGTGAACACCACCGGGTGGTGGGTAAGCAGCAGGCCGGGGCGCATCCGTCCGCACAGGGCGAGCGCCGCCGGGGTGGCGTCCAGCGCGACGAGGACGGACCGCACGGGCGCCGCCGGGTCCCCCGCCAGGATCCCCACGTTGTCCCAGTCGGCGCGATGGGCGAAAGGATAATGGTCGTCGAGCGCGCGATAGACGTCCCGTACCGTGACACGGGCCCGGGGGCTCACTCTCCTATCCCGCACTTCTCACCGGAAACGAAAAATGCACCGGGGCTCGGTGCATTTCGCGGGATCCTGCGCCTCATGTCGCAACCTGCCTCTGGCATGGCATGAACTTGGTTGGTGGGCCCACCTGGCCTCGAACCAGGGACCGACCGGTTATGAGCCGGTGGCTCTGACCAACTGAGCTATGGGCCCCCGAAAACCGCTTCCCAACCGCTCCTTTCCTTATCTTTCCGTCCGTGGACCGTCTTGTCAATCCCGGCGCCCCACGTCGCCGCGGCGCCGTACGCGGCCCCCCTGCGGGGAGCCTTACTCCAGGAACGTCCGCAGCCGCTTGCTGCGGCTGGGATGGCGCAGCTTCCGCAGCGCCTTCGCCTCGATCTGCCGGATCCTCTCCCGGGTCACCTCGAAATCCTGCCCCACTTCCTCGAGCGTGTGGTCCGATTTCTCGCCGATCCCGAACCGCATCCGCAGGACCCGCTCCTCCCTC
>JACRMU010000015.1 GCA_016219515.1 Deltaproteobacteria bacterium | reverse complement strand
GCCGGTGATCCGGATATTCAAATCCGCAACCATACGGGACTCCCCCCGACCGTCAACCATCTACATGTATGGATGACCGGGCCGGTGTCCGAGTTCCGTACGGGGTATTCCCTTACTTATCTATAGGTTATTCGGAAGCGTCGTCCTTCCTGTCCAGCCGGGGCTGAAGCTGGAGCACCTCCTTGACCATCCCGGGGATGCTTTCCGCGGGCCGCCATGGTTTTTCAACGGCGCCCGACGTTTCCTCCTCCTCCAGCGTCCCCTTAACGAACTCGAGGTTTACGCGGGCAACGAGGTAGTCGCGGCGCGCCCGGGCCAGGTTTCCCTTCGCCTGCGTCAGGTTCAACTCCGCGTCCTCCACTTCCAGCCGTGTCTTGACGCCGTATTCGAACCCTTTCTCGGCCAGCGCGAGAAGGCGCTCCGCCTGCGTGACGGTCCCCGTCAGCGCTCCGACGATTTCCCCGGCCTCGCGGACGGCGTTCACCGCGTTGCGCGCCTCGAGGGCGATCGAGTCCAGCAGCTTCGCTTCGTCGATCCGCAGCGAGGCAAGCTCGCTTTTCGCCTGGGCCACCTTCCCGCGGGTCCGCAGCCCGTCGAAGATCGGGTAGGAGAAAAAGAGCCCTGCCGACCAGATTTTTCCGTTGGCGTCCGTTGTCCCCACGTCGAGTTCCCGCCGCCCCACACCGCCCTTCAGGTCCAGGCGCGGCTTGTCGCCGGCGTTCGCCACAGTCACAAGTTCCTTCGAGATCCCGATCCGGTGCCGAAGCTCGGAGAGTTCGGGGCGTTTCTTCACCGCGGTATCCAGGGTCTCCTCGTACCCCGGATGCGGCTCGACGGCGGACAAGAGATTGCCGCTTGCGTCCACCTCCCGCCCCTCGACGGCGAGCAGGAAGCGGAGCCTCTCCCGCGACGTCCGGATGAGGTTCTCCGTCCGCAGGATCTCGGGCCTGGCGTTCTCCGCCGCCACCTCGGCGGCCAGGACGTCGTAATCGGTGGCCGTGCCCGCGGCGTTCCTCTTCCGCGCCTCGTCGAGGTGCCGGATCTTCTGCTCCCGGTTCTGCGCGGCGATGGCGTGGAGCTCGCGGGCGAGCAGGATGTCGTAGAAGGACGCCGTGACGTCCCGCGCCGCCGCCTGGCGGAAGAAACGAAGCTGGTCGTCCGCGGTGGCGAACCCGATCTTCGCCGCCCGGATCCCCGCGCCGATCTGCCCCCACGTGTAGAGCGGCTGGGACAGGCTCGCCTCGGCCGAACGGATATCCTGCTGGAGGGGGATGAGCCCGCCGCCGAGCGCCTCCTGGCTCTCATCCCGAGTGCGCGACACGCTGGAGGAGATCGTGACCTGGGGAAGGGCGGCGGCCCGCTCCTGGACGTAGCGGCCTTCCACCTGCTTCCGGAACTCCATCGCCTTCCGGATGTCCCGGTTCTTCCCGGATGCGATGCTCCGCGCCTCCTCCAGCGTCAGCGTCATCACCGTGTCGTCCCCCGCCGGAGACGGCGCCGGGACGAGAAAACCCGCCGCAAGAAGAAGCACCGCGAGGACGAAGGAACGCTTCCGCCCCGCCGTCGCGGCGACAAACCCCCTGTTCATGCGCGCACCTCCCCGCTGTCCTGCGCCCCTTCCTCCCCCG
>JACRMU010000014.1 GCA_016219515.1 Deltaproteobacteria bacterium | reverse complement strand
TCCTGCATCAGCGTCCGCGGGATCTCCCCCTGGAGGCAGGCCGACGTGGCGATCAGCCCCTCCGCGTATTCCCGGAGGATCTCCCGGTCCACGCGGGGCTTGTAATAGAACCCCTCCACGTGGCCCATGGAAACCAGCCGGATCAGGTTCTGGTACCCTTTCGCCGACTCCGCCAGGAGGATCAGGTGGTACGATTTCTCCTCCCCCTGGACGGCCTTTTTTTCATGACGCGACCCGGGGGCGACGTACACCTCGCATCCGATGATGGGGCGGATCCCCGCCTGGTTCGCCTTCTCGTAGAAATCGACCGTCCCCATCATCCCGCCGTGGTCGGTCACGGCGACCGCGGGCATCCGCAGCTCGGCGACCTTGCGCACCAGGTCCTTGATCTTGATCGTCCCGTCGAGGAGGCTGTACTGGGAGTGGAGGTGGAGGTGGACGAACTCTTTCATTCCCATTCGATCGTGCTCGGCGGCTTCGAGGAGACATCGTAGACAACCCGGTTGACGCCCTTCACCTCGTTGATGATCCGGGTCGAGATCCTCTGGAGGAGGTCGTAGGGCAGCCGCACCCAGTCCGCGGTCATCCCGTCCTGGCTCTGCACCGCGCGGACGGCGACCACGTTCTCGTACGTCCGGAAATCGCCCATGACCCCCACCGTCTTGATCGGCAGCAGGACGGCGAAGGACTGCCAGATCGACTCGTACAGGCCGGCGGCGCGGACCTCCTCGTCCACGATCGCGTCGGCGTTCTGCAATATGCCGATGCTCTCCGCGGTCACCGGGCCGACGATCCGCACGGCGAGGCCCGGCCCCGGGAACGGCTGCCGGAAGAGGATGTGGTCCGGGACTTCCAGCTCCTTCCCCAGCTCCCGCACCTCGTCCTTGAACAGCTCCCGGAGCGGCTCGATGATCTTCAGGCGCATCTTCTCGGGCAGCCCCCCCACGTTGTGGTGCGACTTGATCGTCGCGGAGGGCCCCTTGAAGGAAACGCTTTCGATGACGTCCGGGTAGAGGGTCCCCTGCCCCAGGAAGCCGACTCCCCCCGGAATCTTGTGCGCCGCGTCCTCGAAGACGCGGACGAACGTCTCCCCGATAATCTTCCGCTTCCGCTCCGGGTCCTCGACGTCTTTGAGGGCGGTGAGAAAACGCTCCGCCGCGTCCACGTACTCCAGGCTCAGCCCGATGCCGCTGCGGAACGTCTGCAGGACGTCCTCGACCTCGCCCTTCC
>JACRMU010000074.1 GCA_016219515.1 Deltaproteobacteria bacterium | reverse complement strand
TCGCAGGGAGCGGGCGCCCATCTCTTCCAGGTCCATCTCCAGCGTCCGCGCCATCACTTCCAGGAACCTTCCCGTCCCCGCCGCGCACTTGTCGTTCATCGCGAAGTCGGCCACCTTTCCGTCGGGAGAGAGCCGGATGACCTTGCTGTCCTGGCCCCCGATGTCCAGCACCGTGACCGCTTCGGGAAACAGGGATCGGGCGCCGCGGGCGTGGCAGGTGATCTCGGTGACCGTCAGGTCGGCGGCCTCGACCGTTTCGCGGCCGTAGCCCGTCGCTACGAGGAAGGCGATGTCCGTGGGGGTTCCCCGGGCGGCGGCAAGGGCGCGGGAGAGGGCTTCCGCGGAGGCCTTGCGCGTCGAGGCGCCCGTGGCGACGATGGAGTGGCCGGCCGCTTTCCCTTTCCCGTCGAGAAGGACCACGTCGGTGGAAAGGGATCCCACGTCGATCCCCGCGAATAGGACACGCCGGCGCGTCACAGCGTCCGAAGCTCGTACTTCCGCGAGCCGAGCCCCAGTTCTTCTCCGTAGGAAAGCTGGATCGTCCAGTCGATCATGGGGTGGGTTTCCCGGAAGGGATCCCTGCCTGCCGCTTTGAGCACGAGGTCCGCGCAGGCCTGGTCGATGGCGACGGGATCGGAAGAGGCCAGGATCCCCACGTCCGGGGCGATCGGCCGGTCGTTGTGGCCGTAACAGTCGCAGAAAGGGGAGACCTGCGTGACGAAGGTGAGGAACAGGCAGGAGTCCCGCTTGCCACGGAGGGCGCCCAAGGCATGCTCCACGGTCTTCTTCTGCACCATCGGGGCCGCCTCGTTCCAGTCGATCTTGACGGTATGCTCCGGGCAGACCACGATGCAGTCGGCGCATCCGATGCACTCCCTGGGGTCGATGAGCGCCTTTTCCGAGACGACCGTCATGGCTCCCGCGGGGCAGTGCGCGACGCACGTACCGCATCCGTTGCAGTTCGAGGGATCGACGAACGGCGCGACCGTGGAGTGCTGGGCGAGCTTTCCCGCCCTCGATGCGCACCCCATCCCCAGGTTCTTGATGGCGCCGCCGAACCCCGACAGCTCGTGCCCCTTGAAGTGCGTGAGCGCCACCATTGCGTCCGCGTTCACGAACTCCGCCCCGATGGACACCTCGCGGAAGATCTTCCCCTCGACCGGGACCTTGAGGGCGCTTTCGCCCCGGAGCCCGTCGGCGATGACGATCGGTGCGTCCGCGACGGAGAAGGCAAAGCCGTTCGTGATCGCCGTCCGAAGGTGGTCGACCGCGTTGCTCCTCCCCCCCAGGTAGAGCGTGTTCGTGTCGGCGAGGAAGGGGTTTCCTCCCGCGGCGGCGATCTCCTCGACGACCCGGCGCACGAAAATAGGCCGAAGAAACGCGGTGTTCCCTCTTTCTCCGAAGTGGAGCTTCACGGCCGTCAGGTCGCCCGGGGCGATCCTTTCGGCGAGACCGGCGGCCCGAAGGAGTTCGCCTGTTTTATCGAGAAGATTCCTTCCGGGGCGCGTCGAAAGATCGGTGAACCATACTGTCGACTGCATGCAAACCCCTCCGAAACCCCGCATTGACGGATCGAAACCAGGCGATTATAATACATCATCCACAGTAGCTTCACGACACTTCCCGATACTCCTCGGAGGTCCGAGTACTATGAGCTTCAAAGTGGGGGATATGGCCGTTTATCCGGCCCACGGCGTCGGCGTCATCCAATCGATCGAGACCAAGTCGATTTCCGGGGGGACGCGGGAATCGTTTTTCGTTCTGCGCATTTTGGACACGGGGATCACCATCATGGTTCCGGTGAACAACACGGACCAGGTGGGGCTGCGCCGGATCATGGACGCCCGGGCGGTCACATCGGTCTACAAGATCCTCCGGGCCCGGGAGATCGACGTGGAGCCCAAGCCCTGGAACCGCCGCTACCGCCAGTACATGGACAAGCTGAAATCCGGTTCTCCGTTCGAGATCGCCGAGGTCCTGCGGAACCTGCTCCTGCTGAAGGGGGAGAAAGCCCTCTCCTTCGGGGAGCGGAAGATGCTCGACACGGCGCGCACCCTCCTCGTCAAGGAAATATCGCTCGCCAAGGCCACGACCGAGGAAGCCGTGGAGGCGGACCTGCGCCGCTTCCTGAATTTGTAGAATTCCTCCGCCCGTTGGCACGTCCCGCTTCACGATACGCCTGTACCCCGGGGGTGGGCGATAGCTCGCCCGCATCCGCCGACGCGGCAGGAGACTGGTGACAAATGCGGGCTAACGTCATTGCCATTGCGGTCGCCGGGGGAGCGGGGAAGCGGATGGGAGGGGAGATGCCGAAACAGTTCCTCCTCCTGGGCGGGCGCCCCATCCTGGACCTGGCGCTTTCCTCCCTTGCCGCGTCTCCCCACATCGATGGAATTCTCCTCGCCCTTCCCCCCTCGCTGCCGGAAGAGACCAGGGACTCGTACCGCGGCCGGCCGAAAGTCCTCCGTGTCGTCGACGGAGGGGAGGAGCGGCAGGATTCCGTAGAGTCGTGCCCGTCGTTCCCGTCCGCGACACCGTGAAGGAGTGGGACCGGGAAAGAAAGACGCTTTCCACCGTGGACCGTTCCCTCCTGTACCGCGCGCAGACGCCCCAGGCGTTCCGGGCCGGCATCCTTCGGGATGCCTACGCAAAAGCGAAGGCGGAGGGGCGCAGGGGGACCGACGACGCGTCGCTCGTGGAAGAGGCCGGATACGCGGTGACGCCGATTCCCGGCGAGGAGGCGAACCTCAAGATCACCGTTCCGGAGGATCTTCGGATGGCGAACGGATTGATCGGGGGAGCCCCCGATTTCCGGATCGGCCTGGGCGGCGATGCGCACCGGCTCGTCGAGGGCCGCGATCTCTGGCTGGGGGGGGTCCGCGTCGAACATCCCAAGGGGCTTCTGGGGCACTCCGACGGGGACGTCCTCCTCCACGCGATCGCCGACGCGATCTACGGGGCGATGGGCGACAGGGACATCGGGCATCACTTCCCTCCCGGGCGTGAAGAGACTCTCGGGATCTCCAGCCGGAAGATCCTTGCGCACGCCCGCGGGAGGATGGAAGCGCTGGGGTTTTCCCTCGTGGGACTGGACGCCGTGGTGGTCTGCGAAGAGCCGAAGATTGCGCCGATCGCGTCGAAGCTCCGGGTTTCCATCGCGGAGATCCTTTCCGTCCCCGACGCGAGGGTGAACCTGAAGGGGAAGACCACCGAGGGGATGGGTTTCGAAGGCAGGAAAGAAGGGATCTCCGCCTGGGCCGTGGCGCTGCTCCGGGGGACCGCGCCGATATCCGCATCCGAAGGGGAGGCCTTGTAGATGGCGCTGACCGTCTTCAACACCATGGGGAACCGGAAGGAGCCGTTCGTTCCGGGCACCCCCGGAAAAGTGAAGATGTACGTCTGCGGGGTGACGGTCTACGACCTCTGCCACATCGGGCACGCGCGCGCCAACGTCGCGTTCGACATCATCGTACGCTATCTCCGGCACCGCGGGTACGACGTCACCTTCGCCCGCAACTTCACCGACATCGACGACAAGATCATCCGGCGCGCGAACCGGGAGGGGGTCAAGGCCGAAGAGATCGCGAAACGCTATATCGAGGCCTTTTACGGCGACTTCGACCGGATGGGGCTGCTGCGCCCCGACGTCGAGCCCCGAGCGACGGAGCACATCCCCGAGATCGTCGACCTGGTGAACCGGCTGGTTGCCGCGGGGAAGGCGTACGCGGTGGACGGCGACGTCTACTATTCCGTGAGGGGATTCGCCGGATACGGGAAGCTTTCGGGGAAGAACACGGAGGACCTCCTGGCCGGGGCGAGGGTGGACGTGGACGAGCGGAAGAAGGACCCGCTCGACTTCGCGCTCTGGAAATCGTCGAAGCCCGGGGAACCCGCCTGGGACAGCCCTTGGGGAGCGGGGCGCCCAGGGTGGCACATCGAGTGCTCGGCGATGGCGATGAAGCACCTGGGGAAGACGCTCGATATCCACGGCGGAGGGAAGGACCTTGTCTTCCCCCACCACGAGAACGAGATCGCGCAGTCGGAAGGGCTCACGGGAGAGCCGCTTGCGCGGTACTGGATACACAACGGGTTCGTGAACATCGACAACGAAAAGATGAGCAAGTCGCTCGGGAACTTCTTCACCCTTCGCGAGGTGCTGGCGCAGGTGAAGCCTGACGTGCTCCGCTTCTTCTTCGCGTCGAGCCATTACCGCAGCCCGATCGACTATTCCGACAGAAGTTTGGCGGAGGCGAAGGCGGGGCTGGACCGTCTCTACCGGGTGAAGGAGAAGGCGGAAGGGTGCGAAGCCGCCGGGGCGCGGGCCTCGTCCGTCCCGGACGTCCCCGAATTTTCGGCCCTCCGCGACGCGCCGGCCCGGTTCGTGGAGGCGATGGACGACGACTTCAACACGGCCGCGGCGCTGGGGCATCTCTTCGACGCCGTGCGCGCGCTCAACCGGCTGGCTCCCTCCGATCCCGCTTCGGAACGGGAGAAGGCGGCGCAGTTTCTTGCCGGATACGCAGCCCTCGATCCGCTGTTCGGAGTGCTGGGGCTGCTTCGGTCCCCCGCCAAGGAATACTTTCAGTTAGGCAATATACACATTCGTAATATAAGCGAAAACGTCGCTGTGCAATCGGGCGTTTCCGTTGCTCCCGGCCCCCCTGCGGGAGACCGTCCCGGCGAGGCGGAGATCCTCCGCCGGATCGAGGATCGCAAGGCGGCCCGCGCTCGGAAGGACTTCGCGGAAGCCGACCGCATCCGCAAGGAGCTCGATGCGCAGGGCGTCCTGCTCGAGGACTCCAAGGCCGGCACCACATGGAAGTACAAGGCGTAGGCGCACCCCCCTCGATGCATCGCCGTATAATCTGACGAGGGGGTCTGCGCGTTGGAGAACCGGTTCCGCCTGAAATCGCCGTTCCCTCCGTCGGGAGACCAGCCGGACGCGATCCGGAAGCTCGTCGACGGCCTTGCCGCGAAACTCCCCCGGCAGGTCCTGCTGGGGGTGACCGGTTCCGGAAAGACGTTCACGATGGCCAACGTGATCGCCGGGACGGACCGGCCCGCCCTCGTCATCGCCCCGAACAAGACGCTCGCCGCCCAGCTCTTCTCCGAATTCAAGGAGCTGTTCCCCGAGAACGCGGTCGAATATTTCGTCTCCTATTACGACTACTACCAGCCCGAAGCGTACATCCCGCAGACCGACACCTTCATCGAGAAGGACTCGGCGATCAACGAGCAGATCGACAAGATGCGGCACAGCGCCACCCGCTCGGTGATGACGCGGTCCGACGTCGTGGTCGTCGCGTCCGTTTCCTGCATCTACGGCCTGGGGTCCCCGGAGTTTTACAACCGGATGACCGTGCGCGTCACGGAAGGGGCGGCCTTCCCCAGGAACGCGCTGCTGCGGCGGCTGGTGGACATCCAGTACGAGCGGAACGACATCGATTTCCACCGGGGGACGTTCCGGGTGCGCGGCGACGCGGTGGAACTGTTCCCCGCCTACGAGGAGGACCGCGTCCTGCGCATCGAGTTCGACGAGGACACCGTCTCGCGGATCCGGTACGTGGACCCGCTTCGGGGGACGCGCCTCCACGACGTCCGTGAGACCGTCATCTTCCCCGCCAGCCATTACGTGACACCCGAGGATCACCTGGAGAGAGCCGTCGCGGGGATCGAGGCGGAGCTTGCGGAGCGATTGAAAGTGCTTTCGGAGCAGGGGAAGATCCTGGAAACCGAGCGCCTCAAGCAGCGGACCGCCTACGACCTCGAGATGATCCGGCAGATGGGGTTCTGCAGCGGGATCGAAAACTACTCCCGCCACCTGGACGGCCGGAAGCCCGGGCAGCCGCCGCACACGCTCCTCGACTACTTCCCGCGGGGCTTCCTCACCTTCATCGACGAGTCGCACATCACCGTCCCGCAGCTGAACGGAATGTACAATGGCGACCGCTCCCGGAAAGAGACGCTGGTGGATTTCGGATTCCGGCTCCCGTCGGCGCTCGACAACCGGCCGCTGCGGTTCGAGGAGTTCTGCGCGACCGTGGGGCAGACGGTCTTCGTTTCCGCGACCCCCGGGGAATACGAGCTGCGGGAGAGCCGCGGGGCGGTTGCCGAGCAGATCATCCGGCCGACGGGGCTGGTCGACCCGGAAGTGGAGGTGCGGCCCGCGAGCCGGCAGGTGGACGACCTGCTCGGGGAGATCCGCTTGAGGGCGAATGCGGGGGAGCGCGTCCTGGTCACGACGCTTACCAAGCGGATGGCGGAGGACCTCACTGAGCACTACGAGGCGCAGGGGGTCCGGGTGCAGTATCTGCACTCCGACATCGACACTGTGGAGAGGATGAACATCCTGCGCAACCTGCGGCTCGGCCAGTTCGACGTCCTCGTCGGGATCAACCTCCTGCGGGAGGGGCTGGACCTTCCGGAAGTCTCGCTCGTCGCGATACTGGACGCCGACAAGGAAGGATTTCTGCGGTCGGCGCGCTCGCTCATCCAGACGTTCGGCCGCGCCTCCCGAAACGTCGGAGGCAGGGTGATCCTGTACGCCGACCAAATGACGGATTCGATGCGCGAGGCGATCTCCGAGACGGCGCGTCGGCGGGTGAAGCAGGGGAAGTACAACGAGCGCAACGGCATCACCCCGGAAACGGTGAAGAAGAACATCGCCGCCCCCATCGGGCAGCTCTGCGAGGCGGATTACGTCACCGTGGACGCCGGGGAAAAGTGGGGATTCTCCTCCGCCGAGGATCTGGCGAAAACGCTTAAGAAACTGCGCAAGGAGATGGAGCGGACGGCGAAGAAGCTGGATTTCGAGCGCGCGGCGGAGATCCGGGACCGGCTGCTGGCGCTCGAGAAGCTCGAGCTTTCGGCGAGGTAGCCGGAGATGCCGAACCTTTCCGACTGGAAGACCTTCCCACGCGCGCCCGGCGTCTACCTCATGTCGGACGTCCGCGGGAAGGTCCTCTACGTGGGGAAGGCGAAGAACCTGCGCGCGCGGCTCCATAATTACGCCGCGCCGGGCGGAGACGGGCGCCCGCAGGTTCCGCACCTGGTGCGCCGCATCGCGGAAGTGCGATGCATCGTGACCGCCACGGAGAAGGAGGCGCTTCTTCTCGAAAACACGCTCATCAAGGAGCGCCGCCCTCCGTTCAACGTTTTCCTGCGCGACGACAAGGAGTACCTGCTGCTGCGGATCGACCGGAAGGAGGAGTTCCCGAGGCCGGAGCTGGTTCGCCGCGTGGCGAAGGACGGCGCTTCCTATTTCGGCCCGTACTCCTCGGCACGGGGGATCCGCGAGACGCTGCGCATCGTGTCCCGGCTCTTTTCGCTCTGCTCCTGTTCCCGGAAGAAGTTCGCCTCGCGCCGCAGGCCGTGCCTCAACTACCAGATGGGACGGTGCGGCGGGGCGTGCGCCGGGAAAATCACCCGGGAGGAGTATCTTCCCTACGTGGACAACGCCGTCCGGTTCCTGAAGGGGGACTACCGGGAGCTGGCGAGGGGATGGAAGGCGGAGATGGCGCGGGCGGCGCAGGAGAGGAAGTTCGAGGAGGCCGCGAAGATCAGGGACCGGATCGCGACCGTCGAGCGGACGCTCGTGCGGCAGCGGGTGGTACGGACAGTCCCGGGGGACGTGGACGCCGTAGGGTGGTTCGGGGAAGGTGCGGAGGCCACGGCTGCGATCCTTCACGTGCGCGCCGGCCGGCTTTCCGATGCCCACAGCTACCATTTCCGGGCGGAAGGGGAGCAGGCGGACGCCCTTTCGTCGTTTCTCGTCCAGCACTTCTCGGAAGGCGCCTACTTCCCGGCAGAGATCCTCGTTCCCGTGGAACTCGAGGACACGGTTCCGCTCGCATCCCTGCTCTCCGACCGTGCCGGAATGCCCGTGCGGATCAAGTTCCCGCGGGCGGGGGAGAGGGCGCGATTGGTGGAACTCGCCGGCAGGAACGCCCTCGAATCGCATCGCATGCGCAAGGAGAAGGAGGCGGCCTACGAGGAGGTGTCCTCCCGCCTCGCCTCCCTTTGCCGCCTGCCGAAGCCGCCCATGAGGATCGAAGGGTTCGACATCTCGAACCTGTCGGGGACGGAAAGCGTCGGCGCGATGGTCGCGTTCGTCGGAGGCAAGCCCGCGAAAAAGTGGTACCGGAAGTTCGCCGTGCGCGGGATCGAGGGGCAGGACGACTTCGCGATGATGGAGCAGGTGGTCCGCCGCCGGATGGGGCACGATGAGGATTTCGGCGGAATGCCCGACCTGGTTCTCGTGGACGGCGGAAGGGGGCAGCTCTCGAAGGCGATGGCGGCGATGAAGGACGCCGGGGCGGACTTCCTGCCCGTCGCCGCGCTCGCCAAGGAGCGGGTTCGCGGCGGCGAGACCGCCTTCCGGGAGCGGATTTTCCTTCCCGGCAGGGTGAACCCGCTGGTCCTGGCGCCCAACGATCCCGCGCTGTTGCTGCTCATGCGCGTCCGGGACGAGGCCCACCGGTTCGCCCTCTCTTTCCACCGCGCCCGCCGCATCCGCAAGTCCTTTGCATAAAAACGGTGACGTTACTGAACTTAAAAAGGAGGGGCTTTTATAAACTTTTTATCCCGGTTCCGATCTCGGAACCGGGATATTCCTGGCTTTCCCCCCGAACGCGGAATAGGAGGGTTGGGGCATCGATTCCGGCCCGGATTTTTTGTTTGACAGCCCGGCGGGTTTTGTATACAGAATACATGTTCAAGCCCGGCGGGAAATGCGCACTTGCGTCCGTCGAACGCGTTGTCCGGGAGGAAGATCCCTTCCTTCCTTGTGCCCGTGAGATGCCTGAGAAATAACGTCCTCCAATAAAACCAAAGGAGAGCATATGACCGCAAAGACCTCGAAGATTATTTGGACGAAAATCGATGAGGGGCCCGCGCTGGCGACATACTCCCTGCTCCCGGTCATCCAGGCGTTCACGAAGGGAACAGGCGTCTCCGTCGAACCGTGGGACATCTCCCTCGCGGGAAGAATCAAGGCGGCTTTTCCGGATAAACTCACGGATGCCCAGAAGATGCCCGACTTCCTGGCGAAGATGGGCGAGCTGGTGCTGACGCCGGAGGCCAACATCATCAAACTTCCGAACATCAGCGCCTCGATCCCGCAGCTCAAGGAAGCGATCAAGGAATTGCAGGCGCACGGCTACGACGTTCCGGACTATCCCGAAACTCCGTCGAACGACGCCGAGAAGGCGATCCAGGCGCGGTACGCCAAGGTCCTGGGAAGTGCCGTGAACCCGGTGCTGCGCCAGGGAAATTCGGATCGCCGCTCGCCGCTTTGCGTAAAGGCGTTCATGAAGAAGCACCCGCCCAGGAACTATCCATGGCCGTCGGACTCCAAGGCGCATGTGTCGCACATGTCCGGCGGAGACTTCTACGCCAACGAGACCTCCGTCACACTCAAACAGCCGACCACCGTGCGGTTCGAGTTCGTCGGCGCCGACGGCAAGGTGACGGTCCTCAAGGAGAACCTTAATCTGCTCGAAGGCGAAATCCTCGACTCGACGGTGATGAACGTCCGCTCCCTGCGCAAGTTCTACGAGGAGCAGATCGAGGACGCGAAGAAGCAGGGCGTGCTGCTGTCGCTGCACCTCAAGGGCACCATGATGAAGGTCTCCGATCCCATCATGTTCGGCCACGCCGTCACCGTATTCTTCAAGTCCGTCTTCGAGAAGCACGCCGCCGCGCTCCAGCAGGCGGGCGTCAACCCGAACATGGGCCTGGGCGACCTCTACAAGAAGATCCAGAGCCTGCCGGAGGCGAAGAGGGCGGAGATCGAAGCCGACATCCAGGAGGTCTACAAGGTCCGGCCCGCACTCGCGATGGTCGACTCGGACAAGAGGATCACGAACCTGCACGCGCCGAACGACGTAATCGTCGACGCGTCGATGCCCGTCGTCGTCCGCGAGGCGGGGAAGATGTGGGGACCGGACGGGAAGCAGTACGAGACCAAGGCGATGATCCCCGACCGGTGCTACGCGACCGCCTACAAGGAGATCATCGAGGACTGCAAGAAGAACGGGGCGCTGGACCCGGCGACGATCGGGAGCGTTCCCAACGTCGGCCTCATGGCGCAGCAGGCCGAGGAATACGGGTCCCACGACAAGACGTTCACGGCGCCCGGCAACGGCAGGATCCGCATCGTGGACGCCTCGGGGGCGACGCTGCTCGAGCAGAAGGTCGAGGAGGGAGACATCTTCCGTGCTTGCCAGGCGAAGGACATACCGATTCGGGACTGGGTGAAGCTGGCCGTGAAGAGGGCGAAAGCGACCGGCGCGCCTGCCGTCTTCTGGCTGGACAAGAACCGGGCGCACGATGCGCAGGTCATCGCGAAGGTCGAGAAGTACCTGAAGGACCACGACACCAAAGGCCTGGACATCCGTATCCTGCCTCCCGTGGAGGCGATGAAGCTCTCTCTGGCCCGGATCCGGCAGGGACAGGACACGATCTCGGTCACGGGCAACGTGCTCCGCGATTACCTCACCGACCTGTTCCCGATCCTCGAGATCGGCACCAGCGCCAGGATGCTGTCGATCGTCCCGCTGCTTGCCGGCGGCGGACTCTTCGAGACG
The DNA here is from genome assembly GCA_016219515.1 of Deltaproteobacteria bacterium. Taxonomy (GTDB): domain Bacteria; phylum Desulfobacterota; class Deferrimicrobia; order Deferrimicrobiales; family Deferrimicrobiaceae; genus JAENIX01. Next base: position 4,079 of record JACRMU010000074.1, on the reverse strand, counting down.
GGAGCAGGCGGCTCGGCTCCCAAGCACGTCCAGCAGTTCCTTAAGGAAGGCTACCTGCGCTGGGACTCCCTCGGCGAGTTCACCGCGTTCGTGGCCTCGCTGGAGCACATTGCCGGGACGTCTAAGAACGAGAAGGTCCGGATTCTCGCCGAAACGCTCGACCAGGCGGTCGGAAAATTCCTCGACAACAACAAGTCCCCCGCCCGCAAGGTCGGCCAGATCGACAACCGGGGAAGCCATTTCTATCTCGCCATGTACTGGGCGCAGGCGCTGGCCGCGCAAAGCAAGGATAAGGAGATGGCAGCCCGCTTCGCGAAGATGGCGAAGCAGCTCGAGGAAAACGAGGCGAAGATCAACGAGGAGTTGATCGGAGCCCAGAGAAAGCCGATGGACATCGGCGGATACTACGATCCGGATGACAAAAAGGCGTCGATCGCGATGCGCCCCAGCGCGACCTTTAACGCCATCGTGGATGCTTTCGCGTTGACGCCTGCCCTGTAAGGCGGCGGGAAACGACCTGCCCCGTTGGGGGCGGGGTAACGCTTTGTCCTCTTAAGTTAAGCAGGTCTTTCGTGGCTGGTCAGGCGGCCGTAGCCGATACGGCCGCCTGACCGGCGGAACGTTGGTTGCACTCCCCCGGTGCATGGACTATCCGTTCCGGGGCCATGGTCCCCTGTATCTCCTCCTTCTGGCGTACTTGGCGGGATTCTTCCTTGCGCTTGCCGCGGGGTCCGTCTGGCTGCCTGTAGCGGCGGGCCTCCTTCTGATATCCCTCCTTGCCGCGTGCCTCCGACTGCCGCCGATGGCCGTCGCCCTTTCGGTCATCTCCCTTTGCGGGGTGCTTGCCGCGGGGAGGTTGCCGCTGGTCGAACCGGACGACGCGCGGCGGTTTCTGGAAAGCGAGGTCGTCCTGCACGGGATCGTCGAGGAGGGGGACCCAACCGAAGCCGGCTGGAGAGGCGCGGCGGAGGATGCCCAGGTCTCCTTCTTCGATGGTTCCGGATCGGCGGATTTGGGAAAGGTGCTCCTCTACGTCCGGACGGCGGACGCCCCGGTCTGTCAACGGTCCGAAGTTCGTGCCACGGGACGCCTTCATCCGGTCCGCAGCCGCGGCAACCCGGGAGAAATCCCGCGGGAATGGAGCGCCATGGCGATGGGCGTCCAGTACGTTTTTTCGACGGACTCCTCCCGTGCGGTGTTCCTGGGCCGGGATGAAGGAAAAGGGATCCTGGATATTTTCCGGAGCGCCCGCCGGAGGACGTCCCTTTGGATGGACCGGCACGCGGGGCGATCCGACGGCGCTCTTTACCTTCGCTCCCTGACGACGGGAGAGGTTCCTCCCTCCTCCCACCCGATGGTTGCCCTGCTCCGGAAAACGGGGCTGGCGCATCTGCTGGCCATCTCCGGAGTCAACGTGGCGATCTTTTTCACCGTCCATTCGTTCCTTGTCCGGTGCGCGCTCTGGATCTTCCGGAGAAGACACGGATCGCCGGACTTGAACCGGGCCTCCACGCTCCTCTCCGTCCCCGTCTGCTGGGCGTACGTCCTGATGGCGGGGGCGCCCGTTCCCGCCGTGCGGTCGGCGGGGATGATCACGCTCGCCGTCCTCCTCTGGAACGCATTCGGCGTCAGGGGAGCGGATCTCTGCTGGACCCTCCTTTTCTTTCTGACGGTCGTCTCGTCGCCCCTGCAGATCTTTTCCCCGTCGTTCCTGCTCTCCTACGGGGCGACGTTCTTCCTGATCGCGACGTTCGCCGCAAGGCCGCGAGGGGAGGAATCCGAAACGATGATCCTGCGGATGCTGCGGTGGGGAAGGGATGCCCTTCTCGCATCCGCGGTCGCATTCCTGGGGACGCTGCCGGCAAGCGCCGCATTCTTCGGCGCCTTTTCCGCCGGCGCCATCCTCTGGAACCTGTTGTTCGGGCCGATCCTGGGAACGGCGGGAGTCGCGGGGGCGTTCCTCGCCGCGGTGGGCGGCGCGTTCTCGATCGATGCGTTGGGAGTTCCCGTCCGCTTCGCGGCGCAGGGACTCACGCGGGCGCTTTCCCTCCTTGCCGCCGTTTCCGGGGACGGGTGGGGATATTTTCCCCTTCCCCCATCGGGCGTGCTTGCGCCGTTTTGCTGCGCCGGGGCCGCCGTCCTGGGGACGATCCTGTTCCGGCGGCGGGGGAGGAAGCCGTGGCCGGCGGCGCTGGTTGGCGCATTCGGTTTCCTGCTATGGATCCATCTTCCGTATGCGGCCCTTCCCGACCACCGGCTGACCGTTACGGCGTTGAACGTGGGAAAGGGGGCCGCGCACGTCGTTTCCTTCCCCGGAGGCCGCTGCATGCTCATCGACTGCGGCGGGGCGGCGCACGGCGATGCGGGGGAAAAGGTCGTTGCTCCCTTCCTCAGGGGGTCGGGAATCCGCAACGTCGACGTCCTGGTCCTCACCCATCCTCATGAAGACCATTTCGGCGGGGCGAAGGCGGTGCTGGAGGAGTTCCCGGTCGGAGAGATATGGATTCCGGAAGGGCCGCCGCTTTCCTCGTTCGGCGAGGCGGTGGCGCAAAGGGCTTCCCTCGTGCGGCGAAAGCGCGAAGGAGAGGTTTTTTCCGCAGGCGGGGCGGAGGTCGCCGTGAAAGGGTCCGGAGACGGCGGAAACCGGATCGATCCCAACGAGCAGAGCCTCCTTCTGGAAGTCCGCTTCGGAAAACTTGCCGTCTGGCTTCCGGGAGACGTGGAAAAAGGTCCTGACGCCTGGGGCAAGGCGGAAGCGCCGGCCGGCGAAAAGAGGGTCCTTTTCCTTCCTCACCACGGCTCCGCCGGCGCGAAACCGCTGTCGTGGGTGGCCGCCGCCAGGCCTTTCGCTGTCGTTTCCCAAAATAGAAATTGTTTCACGGGGGAAAATCTGGTACCCTCGCCTGAATGTTTTCTCTTGGAAAACGGGGCGTTTACTGTCCGCTCGGACGGGAGTACGATATACTTCGGGCATCACGGCGGATCATTGATTTGGAAGCGGATATGGCGCCTCCCCTGATTCTCGCGGGGAAAATTCGGAACGGAAATTCGATCCAACCGCGGACATGGCGAAACAAAGAATATTGATCATTGCCCCCGACCCGGGGTCCATCGCGCTGAAAATCCGGCAATCCTCGTTTGCCGATATCCCCATGAAAGCTTTGTCCGACTGGGACAAGGGGATTTCCGTTCTCGCGAAGGAGAACTTCTCGGTCATCGTCGCCCGGAAATTTTCCAAGCGCCAAAGCGCGGAGGAATTCGTCCGCAGCATCATCTCGCTGGCTCCGAAAACCCCGCTGGTGCTGGTCCTGCCCAAGAAAGGCGGCCCTTCCGTGCTGGGCGCCCTGAGGGGAGGCGCCTCGGAGATTCTCTTCGAGGAGGACCTGGGCACGGAACTGACCTCCACCCTGGAGAAGTACCTCTTCCAGGGGTACGGATTGCTTCGCAAGACCTCCCTGGACGAACTGTTCGATTACTGCTTCCCCGTCATCACCACCACGGACATGGATCTTCTGTCGCTGACCGTGATCGAGATGTTCAAGGAATCGCTCGGGGGCTCCTTCGGCCTCCTGTTCCGCGAGCAGGAAGGAAGAGGATCCGGCTATTCCGTCGTCGCCGCCGCGGGATTCGCCGACGACTCGCTCGCCGGGGTGTTCCTTCTCCGGTTCGGCGGGGCCCTGGTCCGGAAAAGCAAGCCCGTCCCGACGATGCTGGCGGCCGAAGAGCTGGGAGCCGTCCGGCCGGAGGACGAGGCCCTCCTGGGGGAGAACCGCACCTTCTTCACTCTCCGCTTCGACCTTTCCCCGGGATCGCAGATGTATGCCGTCCTCACGATGCGCGGCATCCCCGGGGCGGGGGTTCTCGACAGCCCGTTCCTGAACTTCTTCTACCGGCAGGCCCGTTTCGCCCTGCTGAACGCAGAGCGCAGCGCACAGACGCAGAACCTGATCTACATCGACGACCTCACCAAGCTGTACAACAGCCGTTACCTGAACGTCGTGCTGGACCGGGAGCTGAAGCGGTCCGAGCGATACCGGAACTTCTTTTCCGTCCTCTTCATGGACGTGGATTTCTTCAAG
>JACRMU010000054.1 GCA_016219515.1 Deltaproteobacteria bacterium | reverse complement strand
TCCCTGCTCGACGCCACGCGCGAAGAGGGGGGGAGCGCTGCGGAGAGGATCCGGAACCTTTGCGGGGGGTCCTTCGACCTGATCCGGGAGAACATCGAGGTCGTTCGGCTGATGTACGCCATCTACTACGGTCCGCCGCAGGGTGCGCCGTTCTTCGACTTCGACGCCTACCACTTCAAGTTCCAGGATGCCGTCCGCCGGCTGGTCGAGGACGGGATCCGCGTCGGGGAGTTCCGGAAGGGGGACGCGGGAGACATGGCGTGGGCCGTCATCGGGGCGGTCAACATTGCAATGGAGTTGGAGCTTTGCCACCCGGAGGTCGCCCTCGGGACGGAAGGATTGAACCGGGTTCTGGACATCGTTTTCGCGGGGATCGCCGCGAAGGGACGTTCCGGGATCGCCGCCGGGGGTCGCCGGAGAAGCCTTCGCGGAGTCGCGATGCGGGACCGCAAGAGAGACCGGAAGGGGGGAGTTCGATGAAACGGACGGCGATCGGGGGGACGTTGCTGCTGATCCTCGCGCTGGGCCAGCCGGGGTGCTCGGGGAAGGGGACGGCCGACGGCCGGCCGGAAGGGAAGGACGGCGGGAAACCTCCCGTGGCGGTCGAGGTGAGTCGCGCCGCGGCGTCCGACATCACCGACGGGATCGACGTGACAGGGACGCTTGCCGCACGCTTCCAATCCGAGGTCAAGTCCGAGGTGGGCGGGTCCATCGCCGAGGTCTACGTCACTGAATGGGTACGCGTGAGGAAGGGAGCGCCGCTGGCCAAAGTCGATACCCGCGAGGCGGAGGCGTTGCGGAAGAGGGCCGAGGCGTCGGTCGAAATGGCGAAGGCGGGCCTCCTTGAGGCGCAGGCCGCGGCAAACCGGGCCGACCGGGAGCTCGACCGGGCGCGGAAGCTCAAGGAGGCCGGGCTCGTCACGCAGCAGAACCTGGAGGACGCGTTGACGCAAAAGGAGGCCGCCGCCGCGCGCGTCGCCGCCGCCGGGGCGCAGGTCCGGGCCGCGGAGGAGGATGTGCGGCAGGCCGCGACGCGGATCTCCAAGGCCGTCATTCGCGCACCCTTCGACGGGGTCGTCGCCGAGCGGATCGTGAGCCCCGGGGAGGTCGTCGGCGAGATGCAGAAGATCGTCTTCCGGATCGTCGACAACCGCCTGCTCGACATGACCGTGAGCATTCCGTCGGGAGAGTCGGGGGCCTTGCGAATCGGGCAGCCGCTTACATTTTCGACGGACGCGACCTCGGGAAAGACCTTCGCGGGAAAGATCAAGTTCATCAATCCGGCGGTGAGCGAGGCGGACAGGTCCGTCAGGGCGGTTGCGGAGGTCCGGAACGATTCCGAGGAACTCAGGACCGGGCAGTTCGTCAAGGGACGGATCGTCACCGGAAAGCGGCGGGCCGTCCTCCAGGTGCCCAGGACGGCTCTTCTATCGTGGGACGTGGCTGCAGGAAAGGGCGATCTTATCGTCGTCGACAACACGTTTGCGCGCCGCCGAACGGTTCGAACAGGCAGCGTGTCCGGGGACCTGGTGGAAATCTCCTCGGGCCTTTCGAAAGAGGAGGCGGTAGTCACGCGGGGGGGATTCAATGTCAAGGATGGCGACCGCGTAAATGTCGTCAAGGGAAACGGAGAGCGGTAAATGTTCCTTTCCGATCTTTCGATAAAGCGGCCGATCTTCGCGTCGGTGATGATGCTCGCGCTGGTGACGCTGGGCGCTTTTTCGTACAAGCGGCTGGCGGTCGACATGTTCCCCGACGTTGAAATGCCGGTGATCACCATCGTCACGAAGTTCCCGGGCGCTTCGCCCGAAAGCGTGGAGCGGGAGGTGTCGAAGCGGGTCGAGGAGGCGGTGAACCCCATCGCCGGCGTCAAGCACGTTTATTCGACTTCCCGCGAGAGCGTTTCCACCGTCGTCGTGGAGTTCCAGCTCGAGGTGCGGATCAACGAGGCGTCCCAGGAGGCGCGGTCGAAGATAGCGGCCATACGGGGAGAGCTGCCGCAGGGAATAGAGGACCCGATCATCCAGAAGCTCGACTTCTCCGCGATGCCCGTCGTATCGCTGGCGGTCAGGTCGGACGCGCTGTCCCCCCGGGACCTGACGACCTTCGTGGAAAAGAAGAGGTGAAGGTCGAAATCGACCACTTCCGGCTGGAGACGATGAAGATGGGGGTCGACGAGGTGGTCGCGGGTATCCGCTCGGAGAACGTCAACACGCCGCTGGGCCGGATCAACCGCAACGGCTCCGAGTTCCCGCTGCGCGTGTCGGGGAAGCCGGAGGCAGTGGGGAACTTCAAGACGATGGTGGTCGCGCAGCGTGCGGGACGGCCCGTCATGCTCTCGGAAGTGGCGAAGGTCACGGACGGGACGGAGGAGCAGCGGTCCCTCGCGCTGGTCAACGGCGTGCCCGCGGTGGCGCTCGACATACAGAGGCAGTCCGGAGCCAACACCGTTGCAGTGGTGAAGGCGGTGAAGAAGGAGATCGGTCGTCTCCAGGCGGAGCTCCCCCCCGGGACGACCGTCGAGATGGTGCGCGACGCTTCCATCATGATCCAGGACTCGGTCAAGGATGTGCAGGAGACGATGGTCCTGGGCGGGATCCTCACGATCTTCATCGTCTTCTGCTTCCTGAACTCCTGGCGCTCCACCGTGATCACGGGGCTTACGCTTCCCATCTCCGTCATCTCCTCCTGCATCGCGATGAATTTCCTGGGGATGACCCTGAACGTCATGACCCTGATGGCGCTTTCGCTCGCCATCGGGCTGCTCATCGACGATGCGATCGTCGTGCGGGAGAACATCGTGCGGCACCTCGAGCACGGCCAGGGCCACTTCGAGGCGGCGCGCGAGGGGACCAGCGAGATCGGGCTCGCCGTCCTCGCCACGACCTTTTCCATCGTGGCGGTCTTCGTCCCGGTGGCGTTCATGAAGGGGATCGTCGGCCGGTTCTTCTGCCAGTTCGGGATCACGGTGACCTTCGCGGTAATGGTCTCCCTTTTCGTCTCCTTCACGCTCGACCCGATGCTCTCCTCCCGGTGGCACGACCCCGACATCGACCGGACGGGGAAGCGGCACTTCGTCGCGCGCATCCTCGACCGGTTCAACGACTGGTTCGACAGGACCGCCGACCGCTACCGGGAGGCGATCGCATGGGCCCTCGGGCACAGGAAAACGGTCCTCGGCCTGGCGGCGGCGGCCTTCGCGGTGGGGATCGTCTCCTTCTTCATGCTGAAGAGCGAGTTTTTCAGCGAGTACGACCGGGCCGAGTTTCAGGTGAACTTCCGGGCGGCGCCGGAAGCCTCCATCGACGAGACGCGCGGCCGCCTCGACGACGTGCTCGCGGGCTTGCGGAAGCTGCCCGAGGTAAAGCACACCTACGCGACCATCGGGGCGGGCGACTCGGGGACGGTCAGGGACGGGATGGTGTACGTCAAACTGGTGGAGAAGAAGGACCGGAAGCGGCAGCAGGACCAGATTCAGCGCAAGGTGCGGGTGGATTTGCAGCAGATCCCGGGGATCGTCCCCGCCATAGTCGAAGTGGGAAGGATGACCGGGGAAAAACCGCTCATGGTGAACATCCGGGGGGAGGACATCGCCCTCCTCAAGCGGTACGCGGCGGAGCTAAAGAGGGAAATGTACCGGATCCCCGGAATCGTCGACATGGAGGCCACCCTTGAGCATGACATCCCGGAGTTCCGGCTCCGGGTAGACCGGGAGCGGTCCGCGGACCTGGGTGTGACGACGAACGACGTGGTCCGGACCGTCGGGACGCTTGTGGGCGGACAGGCGGTTTCAACCTACGAGGACGAGGACGGCGATGCGGTGGATGTCCGTGTCCGGCTCCCGCTTGCGCTCCGGCAGGACCCGTCGCAGGCGGAGCGGCTGAAACTGGCGGTCAACCGCGGGGCTGGGGGAGTGAGCATGGCGCCGCTCGGCGAGCTGGTGGGCTACGACCTGAGCAACACACCCTCCGAGATAAACCGGCAGGACCTGACCCGGCAGGTGGTCATATCGGCCAACCTCGACGGTCTTCCGCTCGGGGAGGCGATGAACAAGGTCCGCGAGGCCGCCTCCCGCATGAAGCTGGCGCCCGGCTACCGGGTCGTCTTCTCCGGCGAGGGCGAGGACATGGTGGAGTCGTTCGGATACATGGCGGAGGCGCTGCTCCTGGCGATCATCTTCGTCTACCTCATCCTGGCGGCGCAGTTCGAGTCGTTCATCGACCCCCTGGCCATCATGCTGTCGCTGCCGCTGTCCGTCGTGGGGATGGCGGGGATGCTTTTCTTGACGGGAGACACGATCAACATCATGTCCCTGATCGGCCTCATCATGCTGATGGGGCTGGTCACCAAGAACGCGATCCTTCTCGTGGACTACGCCAAGGTCCTGCGGTCCCGGGGGATGGACCGCTCCGAGGCGGTGATCACGGCGGGGCGCACGCGGCTGCGCCCCATCATGATGACGACGCTCGCCATGATCTTCGGGATGCTGCCGCTGGCGCTGGCGCTGGGGGCGGGGGCGGAGATGCGGGCGCCCATGGCCCGCGCCGTCATCGGAGGGCTGATCACTTCGACCTTCCTGACGCTTCTCGTCGTGCCGGTCGTGTATACCTACCTCGACGATTTCGGCGAGTGGATCCGCCGCCGGTGGGCCGGCGCGCCGGGACCGGAGGGGACGCGGGAAGACGTTGCGGGGGAGGAAGG
>JACRMU010000065.1 GCA_016219515.1 Deltaproteobacteria bacterium | reverse complement strand
TCGCCAAACTCCAGGATACCCCGGTCCAGAAAAGGAGGGGGACGTCTTCCGGTTCCGCCGTCGCCGCGGCCATCGCCGGGTCGGCCGCGAGTTCCTCACGGAACCGCGGGTGCGTCGCCGCCAGCCCCCGGAGACCGTATTCACGGGCCCGCAGGTACAACCGCCGCGCCCGGTCCTTGCCGGCCCCGGAAACTTCCGGGTCGGGCGCCTCTTCCGCATCCTGCTGGACGAACGCCGCCGAGTACTGCGTGAATCCCCGCGCGAGGGAGGTCAACAGTCCGCGGTGGTACGGCTGCCGGGAAAGGAGGGACTCCATCGCCTTCAAGGCGAAAGGCACGGACTCGCGGACCAGCTCCGGATCGTCGTCGGTCGCGAACCCTTCGCCCCCCGACGAGACCGCGTCGGCCACCTTGTGGAGCGCGTACGTCCTCGGGGAGCACCCGGCGGTCCACGCTGCCAGGAGAAGCGTCGATAAAATGAGGAACGCGTTCCGCACTATTCCTGCTTCGGGGGAGCTTCGCCCCTTCCCCGGGTCCCGAGGATCTCCTCCACCTTCTGGCCGAGCTCGCGCCGGCGAAACGGCTTCTGGAGAAATCCCTGGAACCCTTCCGCCACGATCTCCCGGATCCGTTCGCTCTCGTCGTACCCGCTCGCCAGGAGCGCCCGCACCCAGGGACAGATCCGGCGCATCTCGGCGAACGCCCGGTCGCCGGTCATCCAGGGCATCATCAGGTCGAGGAGGACGAGGGTGATTTCCCGGTGGCGTTCCCGGAACAGCTCCACCGCCTCGACGCCGTTCCGCGCCTCGAGCACGCGGTACCCGAAGGACCGGAGCATGGCGCTCACCACTTCGCGGACGTCGTCCTCGTCGTCCGCCACCAGGATCGTCCCCGAACCGGCGCTTGCGGGATCTTCCGGGCTCTCCCTCTCCACGCGCGCTTCGGGAGCGGCGGGGAACGCGACGGTGAACGCCGTTCCCTCCCCGGGCCTCGACCGGACGGAAATCTCCCCGTCGTGGATCTCCACGATCCCCCGAACGGCCGCCAGCCCCATCCCCCTTCCGATGAACTTCGTGGAAAAGAACGGCTCGAAGATCCTGGTCAGGGTCTTCTCGTCCATCCCGCATCCGGTATCGGAAACTTCCAGCACCGCGCGGGGACCGGGGAAGGCCCCTCCGGAAGCGTTCCTGGCGATCGTCGCTTCCCCTCCGTCCCCCGAAGAATCCTTGGAACGTGCGGGCGGGTCGGCCTCCCTGCGCGTCCGGATGGAGAGGACGCCGCCGTCGGGCATCGCTTCCCCGGCGTTGAGGCAAAGGCTCATCACCACCTGCTTGAGCTGGGTGGCGTCGGCCAGGACCGGAGGGAGATCCTCCGCCAGGTCCAGCCGGAACTCCACCGACGCCGGGAAGGCCGCCTTCAGAATGGGAACGTCCTCGAGCACCGCCCAATTCAGGGAGATGACCTGGGGGCTGTGCTTCCCCTTTCGGGCGTACGCCAGGAGCTGGCCGGTCAGCTCCACCGCCCTCCCGCCGTTGCGCTCGATCATGTCGAGGTATTTCGCGGTCTCAGCGATCCCCGGATCAGGCGGAGCAGCTCCACCGATCCGGTGATGCCCAGCAGCAGGTTGTTGAATTCGTGGGCCACGCCGCCCGCCAGCATGCCCAGGGTCTCCAGCTTCTGGCTCTCGAACAGGCGGTTCTCGATCCGCTTCCTTTCGGTGATGTCGCGGGTGATCCGGAGGACCATGCGGATCTCCCCCTGCTCGCCGAGCACCGACGACGAAACCGTCTCCACCTCCAGGAAGCTGCCGTCCTTCCGACGAAGCCGGCAGTGGAGCGTCATCGCCGGACGGTCCTTCTCCGCGATCCTGCGGTTCTCCTCCAGGAACTTCTCCAGGTCCTCCGGGTGGAGAAACGCGATGGCCGACACCCCCATCATCTCCTCGGTGCGGTAGCCCAACATCCGGCCCGCCGCGGGGCTTGCGTAAAGATATTTCCCCCCGGGGTCGTGGAGAGAGATGAAGTCGAGGGCATGATCGGCCAGGAACCGGTAGCGGGCCTCCGAATCCCGCAGCTGCTCCACCATCCTGCGCCGCTCGAGGGTCGCGGAGAGAATCGGGGCCACCACCTCCGCGATCACCCGGGCCTCCCCTTCCCGCCAGCTCTTTTTTCCGCTGTACATGTGGAGGGACAGAAGCCCCAGCGGCCGGGTACCGAACTTCAGGGGGAAGAGCATTGCGGACCGGACCGGGGAGGATGCATGCAGGGCCCGGAAGGGATGCTCCGGCGGCAGGAGCTCGATATCGTCGATCGTCTTGCCGCCTTCGGAGAGGAGACGCTCCATCGTCTCCCCGATCAAGGCATCGCAGCGGTAGATGTCCCTCAGGTCCGGCCACTCGCCGGAAAATGCGCTATGCCAGATCTCCGCATGGGAAACGTTCTCCCGGCAGGACACGAGATAGCACCCTTCCGCGCCGCAGAGGGAAAGGATTTCCCGGCATACCTCTCCCAGCAGTTCGTCCAGTCCCAGCCCCAGCGCGCAGATCCGCGCAATCCGGGGCACCGCGAGAAGCGGGACCTCGCTGGCGGGCGAATCGCCCGGACCACGGTTCTTGGAAGGAAACGGTATCGTGTCCCCCATAAGCCCCTCTGCAAGCCCCCTTTGGGCCGAAATAATTGTTTTTCCTTTATAAAATGGATGGGTTGGGTTGTCAACAAAACCTGTTGGCGGTTCCATGCATCGTATGATGTGAAAATCGCTCCCGGCGGACTCAAGTTCTGCCGGAGGAGGCCGAAGATGCTGAAAGGACTATTGAAAACTTCGGACAGTGTGGTGGATGCGCTGCTCCGTCTCACGTTGGCCGCCGTGTTCTTCCCCCACGGGGCGCAGAAGGTGCTCGGATGGTTCGGCGGGCACGGCCTCGTCGGCACGTGGGGGTTTTTTACATGGAAGATGGGGATCCCGCCCTTTCTCGTCGCCCTCGTATTCATGGCGGAGTTTCTGGGGCCGATCGGGCTCTTCTTCGGATTTCTCACCCGGGTGGCCGCGTTCGGAATTTTCTGCGTGATGGCGACGGCGGCGGCGATGGTCCATTTCAAGTTCGGATTCTTCATGAACTGGTCGGGGGCGATGCCCGCGGGCCAGGAAGGGTTCGAATACCACCTCCTCGCGCTTGGCCTCTGCCTGGCCGTCATGGCGCGCGGGGCCGGGGCGTTCTCCATCGACCGCGCCCTTTCCAAATAGCACGGAGAGGCACAGGAAGACCGCGCTACTTCCTCTCCCTCCAGTGGGTTTCCTCGAATCGGCGGATCTTCTCCACCCGCCGGCGGTGCCGGCCTCCTTCGAAAGGAGTCGCAAGCCACTTCGAGACGATTCTTCGCGCAAGGGCGGCGGAGACCTCGTCGGCCCCGAGGACAAGGACGTTGGCGTCGTTGTGGCGCCGGGAAAGGGACGCATCGGCGACGGAGGCGACCGCCGCCGCCCGGACCCCTTTCGATTTGTTCGCGCAGATGGCCATCCCGATCCCCGACCTGCAGATGAGGATCGCCCGGTCGGCCTCCCCCCGCCGCACCAGCGCGGCGGCCGCGAAGCCGTAGTCCGGATAGTCCACGGGGTCGGCGGAGTCCGTCCCCAGGTCCCGAACGGGAAAACCCCGTTCCGAAAGGCAGCGGAAAAGGTCCGCCTTCATCTTCACCCCCCCGTGGTCGGAGGCAAGCACGATCCGGGAGGTCTTTCGGCGCGGGCTCATCGTCCCGTCGCCTCCATCGCCTGCGCGTAATGCGCCGCCCCCAGCAGCGCCTGCGCGTAACGCGCCGCCCCCAGCAGCGCCGCCATGTCGTCCAGGATCACTCTCACCGGACTGCCCGAGAGGAAATCGCGGAACCGTCCCTTGTCCGGGAACGCCTCCAGGAACCTCCCTTCCGAGAGGACCGGCAGGATGGCGGGGGCGATCCCCCCTCCCAGGAAGACTCCTCCCGTCGCGAAGAGATGCAGCGCGAAGTCGCCCGCCAGCGCCCCGTACAGGGAGGCGAAGAAGCGCAGCGCTTCCCCGCACGCCGGCGACCGCCCGGAGAGTCCTTCCTCCGCGATCACACGGGGCGGCTCCTCGCGCTGCAGGCGTGCATCGACCTCCGGGATCTCGCATAGCCCTTCCGTTTCCCGCAGGAAGCGGTAGATCGCATGGAGGCCGGGGCCGGAGAGCACGCGTTCGATGCTCGCGCGGCCGTGCCGCGCCTTAAGAAACGCGAGCAGTTTCGCCTCCCGGCCGTCGCGGGGGGCGAACGCGGCGTGGCCGCCCTCCGAGGCGAAGGGCAGGCATCCCTTTCCGGTGCGGACGAGGTACCCCACGCCCAGCCCCGTCCCGGCCGCCACCACCACGGCCGTCCCCTCCGGATCCGCTCCCCCCTCCTGCAGGACGGCGAGCCGGCCGGGAGGCAGGAACGGGACCGCGAAGGCGGTGGCCTGGAGGTCGTTGATGAGAAAACCGCGCCTCGCCCCGCATGCCCGCCGGATCGATTCCTCTCCCACCGCCCATGGGAGATTCGTCAGCCTGCTTTGCCCCCCCCGGACGGGGCCGGCGACTCCGACGCAGACGAGATCGACGGGCCCGCCGCCGGCAAGGAATTCTTCCAGGATGGACTCGATGGAAGGGTACTCCCGGCTCGGGAAGGAACGGGTTTCCCCCCGCTCCATCCGCCCGTCCCGCACCGTGAAGAGCGCCAGGTTGGTCTTGGTCCCTCCGGCGTCTCCGGCAAGGATCATCGCTTGATCCCACCTTTCGAAAGCGTCATCGACGCCGCGTCGGCGTCGGCGAGAAACGTGAGCTTCCCCCGGACCGGAAAAACCCGCGAGGCCGGAAGCACCGGATCCCCGGAGAGCACGCGGTGCAGCGCCCGCGCCTTCTCTTTCCCGCTCGCCAGGAAAATCGCCTGCGCCGCCGCGTTGATCGCCGGGAGCGTCAGTGTGACGCGCCGGACCGGAGGGTCGCCGGCGGCCGCCGTCGCCATGAACCATGCGCTTCCTTCTTCGAGGGGGGCGCCCGGAAACAGCGATGCGGTGTGCCCGTCCCGGCCGATCCCCAGCAGGATCGCGTCGAACCGCGGGAACCCGCCGGGCGGATCCGGAAACGCGGCCCGGAGCGTCTCCTCGTACCGGCGCGCGCCCTCCTCGGGCCCGGAGAGCCCGGTGTCCACGGAATGGAACCGATCCGCCGGCACCGGCGCGCGGGAGAGAAGCGCCTCGTGCAGCATCCGGCGATTGCTCCGGGGGTCCTCCGGCGGGACCCACCGCTCGTCCACCTGGTAGAAATGGACGAGTTCCCACGGAAAGCGGGAACGGTACGGCTCCGCGGAGAGGATCTCGTACGTCCGCCGGGGCGTCTCCCCGCCGGAGAGGGCCACCCGGACCCGGGGCACCGTTTTTCCGCATCGCGGGAGCACCGCCGCCCGCTCGCGGACGATCCCCCAGATCCGGCCGGCGGCCGCCCGCGCCAGTTCCTCCGCGGTGGGAACGACGAACAACCGTTCCTCCGGGAGACCGTTTTTATCTGTCAGGGCTGCCGCCACCGGTCCCTGCCTCCTTCCAGGAGCGCATCCGCCTCGGGCGGCCCCCAACCTCCCGCGGGATAAAAACGAAGGTCCCGCCCGGGATCCTCGCGCCAGCGGCGCAGGAACGGGTCGAGCAGCGCCCAGGAGGTCTCGACGTCCTCCTCCCGCGGGAAGAGGGTCGGGTCGCCGTGCATCACGTCGAGCAATAGCCTTCCATACGCAGGGGTGCTCTTCGCGCCGAACGCCTCCCGGTAGGTAAAGTGGAAATCGACCGGCCGCACGCACACGCCGGGCCCCGGCTCCTTCGCCCCGAAACGGAGGAAGATCCCTTCCTCCGGCTGGATGTTGATCACCAGGAGATTCGAGTCGAGCTGGCCGCACGACGTGTCCTTGAACAGCTGCGAGGGCGCCGGGTGGAACTGGATCGCGATCTCGGAAATTTTCCTGGCCATCCGCTTCCCCGTGCGAAGGTAGAAGGGGACGCCCGCCCAGCGCCAGTTGTCGACCGCAAGCCGGAGGGCGGCATACGTCTCCGTGGAGGAATCCGGGGGGACGTTTATCTCCGCGCGGTAGGCCGGGACCTTCTTCCCGCCGATCTCCCCCTCCGTGTACTGCCCCCGTACGCACACGTCCCGCGCGCGCTCCGGGTCGACGGGGGAGATCGACTTCAGGAGCTTTAGCTTTTCGCCCCGCACGTCGTCGCCGTCGAGCGAGTTCGGCGGCTCCATCGCCACGAGGGCCATGAGCTGCAGGAGATGGTTCTGGATCATGTCCCGGACCGCCCCCGCCTCGTCGTAATAGTCGCCCCTGCCTTCCACGCCGATCGACTCGGCCACGGTGATCTGCACGTGATCGACGTAGTTCCGGTTCCACACCGGCTCGAAGATCCCATTGCCGAACCGGAAGACGAAGAGGTTCTGGACGGTCTCCTTCCCCAGGAAGTGGTCGATCCGGTAGACCTGCCCGTCCGGGAAGACGGAAAGGATCTCCCGGTTGAGGTCGCGCGCGCTCGCGAGGTCGCGCCCGAACGGCTTCTCCACGATCAACCGCCGGAAACCGGGCAGGTCTTCCGAAGGGAGCGCCAGTTTCGTTCCCCCGACCCTTCGCACCAGGGAGACGTAATGTTTCGGGGCGACGGCGGCGTAGAAGATGATGTTGCCCGGGATCCCTCTTGCGGCGCACAGGGACCGGATCCGCTCGCGGAGAGCCGGATAGCTCTCCGGGTTCTCGAGGTCCGCGGAGTGGTAATGGAGCCCGGCGGCGAACGCGTCCCACCGGGAGGCGTCGAACTTCGCCTCGCCGAGCGCCCGTGCGGAGTCGCTTATTCGCTCCCGGAACGCGTCGTCCGAATAGGCGGTCCGCGAAACTCCGAGCACGGCGAACCGCTCCGGAAGAAGCCCGTCCAGGAAAAGGCCGAAAAGATCCGGGAGGAGGAGGCGCCTCGCGAGGTCTCCCGAGGCGCCGAAGATGACGAGCAGGCTCGGCGGGGGCGGCTCGATCCCCGGGCCGGCGTGCGGTCCCGCTGCGGCGCCGATCGGATCGGTCGCCACGGGCCTATCCCTTCTCCCGCTCCGGGGCCGCCGCCCGGACCGCGTGGCCCCCGAATTCGTTCCGCAGGGCGGCCAGCATCCGCATCGCGAAGGAGTTTTCCTGCCGGGAGAGGAAGCGCATGTAGAGGGAGAGGCCGATCGCCGGGAGCGGCACTCCGGCCTCGATCGACCGCTCCACGGTCCAGCGTCCTTCCCCCGAATCCTCCACGTAGGGAGAAAGGCCCGAGAGGGAAGGGTCCTTCGACAGCGCGCGCCCGGCGAGCTCGAGCAGCCACGACCGAACGACGCTCCCCCGGTTCCAGAGGGAGGCGATCTCCGGAAGATCGAGCGGGAAGGGCGCCGTCGACAGGAGCTCGAACCCCTCGGCGTACGCCTGCATCATCCCGTACTCGACCCCGTTGTGGACCATCTTCACGAAGTGGCCGGCTCCGTGCGGCCCCATGTAGGCGAACCCTTCAGGCGGGGCCAGGGTGGTGAACACCGGGGCAAGGAGCCGGAACGCGGCCTCGTCCCCGCCGACCATCAGGCAGTACCCTTCCGAAAGCCCCCAGATCCCGCCGCTGGTCCCCGCATCCAGGAACCGGATCCCGCGCCGGCCGAGGCGCTCCGCGCGCCTTGGGGCGTCCTTGTACATCGAGTTGCCGCCGTCCACGACGACGTCGCCTTCCGCAAGGAGCCCCGCGAGGGCCTCCACGTTTTCGTCCACGGGAGCCCCGGCCGGCACCATCAGCCAGACGACTTTGGGAGCGGACAGTTTCGCTGCGGCTTCGGCAAGCGTCGCGGCGGGGATCGCCCCTTCCCGGGCGGCTTCCTCGACGGACGGGCGGGAACGGTCGAACGCAACCACTTCGTGCCCGCCGCGCAGCAGGCGGCGGGCCATGTTCATTCCCATCTTCCCCAGGCCCACCATCGCGATCCGCATGGCGCTCTCCCGTCGGTCCGGCGTTGCCGGTCTTACGCGGGTTTCGTCTCCGCAAGCCGCCGCTCGATGGCCCCGAGCAGCTTGCAGAAGGAATCGGAGAAGCTCTCCACCCCGTCCCGCGTCAGTTTTTCGCAGACTTCCTCGATCCCGATGTCGAGGAGACCGAGGTCGCGCAGGACCTCCCCGGCTTCCTCCTCCCTCCGGGAGAGCGCGTCGGAGACCTCCCCATGGTCCCGGAAGGCGTCCATCGTCTGCGGAGGCATCGTGTTGACGGTGTCGGGGCCGATCAGCTCTTCCACGTACTTGACGTCCGAGAACTTCGGGTTCTTCGTCCCCGTGCTCGCCCAGAGCGGGCGCTGCGGCCTGGCCCCCTTGTCCGCCAGTTCGCGCCACCACGGGGCGGAGAAGATTTCGCGGAACCTTGCGTACGCCAGCCGCGCGTTGGCGACCGCCACCTTCCCCAGCAGGGAGATTGCGGCCTCCGCCCTTGGCGACCCCGGGGCGCGGGGGATGATTTCGTTGAGGAGCTTGTCGACGGCGGTGTCCACCCGCGAAACGAAAAAGGAGGCCACCGAGGCGACGCGGGAGGGATCGCCCCCGGAGGCGATCAGCCGCTCCACCCCACGGATGTACGATTCCGCCACTTCCTCGTACCGCTTCACCGAAAAGATGAGCGTCACGTTGACCGGGATCCCCGAGGCGATCGTTTTCTCGATGGCGGGCAGCCCTTCCCGCGTGGCGGGGATCTTTATAAGGACGTTCGGCCGGGAAACTTTCCGGAAGAGCTCCTCCGCCCGCGAAACGGTCCTCTCGGTGTCGTAGGCGAGGTCCGGGTCCACTTCCAGCGAAACGTAGCCGTCGTGGCCCGCGGTCGCATCGTAGACGGGCCGCAGCACGTCGGCCGCCCTCCGGATGTCTTCCGTGGCGATTTCGTCGTACGCCTCCTGGACGCTCCTGCCGGAGGCGGCAAGCGCCCGGATCTGGTCGTCGTATTCGTGGCCCCCGGAAATCGCCTTCTCGAAGATCGTCGGGTTCGAGGTGACCCCCTTGATCCCGTCCTGCGAAACCAGCCTCGCGAGCTCTCCCGACCCGATCAGGCCGCGGTGGATGTAGTCGAGCCACGGGCTCTGCCCCATCTTCCCCAGCTCGACCAGAGGATTCCTCTTCGTCGGCATGAAGTTCCCCTCCCCCTGGTTTCTTATAAAAGCGCTTTCGCCCGCATGGCCACCGCCTCTGCGGTGATCCCGAACTCCCGGAACAGCCGGTCTCCCGGCGCGGAAGCCCCGAACCGGTCGATCCCCACCGAAACCCCCTTCTCCCCGACGTATCGCTCCCAGCCGAAGGTGCTCCCCGCCTCCACGGAGACGCGCGCGCGGACGGCGGGCGGGAATACCATGTCCCGGTACGCTTCGGGCTGCTCCTCGAACCGCTCCCGGCAGAGGAAACTGACGACGCGGGCCGGGATCCCGTCGGCTTCGAGGAGTTTCTTCGCGCCGAGGGCCACGTGCACCTCCGACCCCGAGGCCGCAAGGATCACCTTCGGGCTTCCGCCGGCTCCTTCTTCATAGATGTAAGCGCCCCGGGATACGTTGCCGTCCCGGTGGACCGCCTCCGGCGGCAGGACGGGCAGCTTCTGGCGGGTCAGGATGAGGGCGCTGGGGCCCGCGGTCCTCTCGAGCGCCATTCTCCACGCCGCCGCGGTCTCGTTCGCGTCGGCGGGGCGGAGCACGTAAAGGTTCGGCATCGTGCGTAGCGACGCCACGTGCTCGACGGGCTGATGCGTGGGCCCGTCCTCGCCCACGCCGATGGAGTCGTGGGTGAACACGTAGATCACGCGGATCCCCATGAGCGCGGCCAGCCGGATGGAGCCCCGCATGTAATCGGAGAAGACGAGGAAGGTGGCCCCGTACGGGACGACCCCGCCGTGGCGCGCCATCCCGTTGAGGATCGCGCCCATCCCATGCTCGCGGACGCCGAAGTGGAAATTGCGCCCCCCCGGCGGGGCGCCGGGAAGAAACTCCCCGCCCCCCTTGATGAGCGTCTCCGTGGACGGAGCCAGGTCCGCCGATCCGCCGGCGAGCTCCGGGACCCGCGCCGCGATCGCGTTGATCACCTGGCGGGACGCGCTCCGGGTGGCGATCGCCCCCCCTTCGGGCGGGAAGGAAGGGAGGCTGTCCGCCCACCCTTCCGGGAGGTCGCCCCAGTGCACCCGCTCCCACTCCATCGCCAGGTCGGGAAAGGCGCGGAGGTATTCCGCCATCCGCACCCTCCACTCGCGCTCGAGCCGTTCCCCCCGCGGGACCGCTTCCCGGAAATGGGCCAGCACATCGTCCGGGATGAAAAACGCCGGTTCCTTCGGCCAGCCCAGCGCCTCCTTCGTCAGGGCGATCTCCGCTTCTCCCAGCGGCGAGCCGTGGGCGTCCGCGGTCCCATGCTTGTTGGGGCTGCCGAAGGCGATCTCCGTCCTGACGATCACCAGCGTGGGCCGTTCCCGCTCCGCGAACGCGGCCTCGATCGCGCGGGAGAGGCCTTCCAGGTCCGTGTTCCCGTCGGCGACGGAAAGAACGTTCCATCCATAGGCGCGGAACCGGCCCGCCACGTCCTCCCGGAAGGCCAGGTCGGTCGATCCCTCGATCGTGATCCGGTTGTCGTCGTAGAACGCGACCAGGTTCCCCAACCGGTGAAAACCGGCCAGGGAGGCGGCCTCCGAGGCGACGCCCTCCATCAGGTCGCCGTCCGAGCAGAGCGCCACGACGCGGTGGGAGACGATCTCGTGCCCCGGCCGGTTGAACCGCTGCGCGAGCAGCCGGGAGGCCATCGCCATCCCCACGGCGTTCGAAATCCCCTGCCCCAGCGGGCCGGTGGTCACTTCCACGCCCGGGGTGTGTCCCGCTTCCGGGTGCCCCGGCGTCCTGCTCTCCCACTGCCGGAACTGCCGCAGATCCTCTAAGGAAAGGTCGAAGCCGGCGAGGTGCAAAAGGGAGTACAGCAGCATCGACGCGTGCCCGCACGACAGGACGAACCGGTCCCTCCCCGGCCAATCGGGGTTCCTGGGGTTGTACCGGAGGTAGCGGGTCCACAGCAGGTAGGACAGCGGGGCCAGCCCCATCGGCGTCCCGGGATGCCCCGATTTCGCCTTCTGGACGGCGTCGACCGACAGAAACCGGATTGCGTTGATGGCCCGCGCGTCGAGTGTTCCCTGATCCACGAGATTCGCCTCCTGTAGGTTTCCTGGAAATGACGACCGGAACCGGTGCGGCGTCACCGGTTTTTCCCGTTTTCGCCGGGCGGGTCCATCTTATCACCGGCGGCGCCGTCCCGAGCCCCCATGCCTCCGGTCGTGCTTCCCCCCCGGTGAGGAAAAAGCAACGACGCCAGGACGGAGGCCCCGAGAAGCGCGACCACGACGGTCAACGATGCCTTGATGGAAACATCATACCAGCCGCTGGCCAGCAATTTCCCCCCGATGAAGAAGAGGACCATGCCCACCCCGTACTTGAGAAACCGGAAGTTCTCCACAGCGTGGGCAAGGAGAAAGAAGAGGGCCCGCAGTCCCAGGATGGCGAAGATGTTCGACGTGTAGACGATGAACGGATCCAGGGTCACCCCGAAGATCGCCGGGATGGAATCGGTCGCGAACACCAGGTCGCTCACCTCGATCACCACGAGGACGGGAAGAAGCGCCGTGGCGTACCGTTTCCCGTCGATCTTGACGGTGAACTTTCCGTTGTGGAATTCGTGGACCGTCGGGATGACTTTCCCGAACAGGCGCAGGACCGGGTTCTTCTCGGGGTGGATCTCCGTCCCGTGCCCCAGGAGGATCTTCCCCCCCGTGAAGAGAAGGAACGCCCCGAAGATGTAGATCACCCAGTGGAACGCCGAGATCAGCGCGGTGCCCAGGAGGATGAAGGCCGCCCGCATCGCCTGGGCGGTCAGGATCCCCCAGTAGAGCACCCGGTGCTGGCAGGCGGGGGGGACGCCGAACGTCGAAAAGATGAGGATGAAAACGAAGAGGTTGTCGACCGACAGCGACAGCTCGATCAGGTATCCGGTGAAGAACTCCAGCCCGCGTTGGGCGCCGAAGAATCGATAGATCCCCGCGTTGAACAGCAGGGCGAGCGCGACCCACCCGATCGTCCAGGCGAGCGCCTCCCTCGGGCGCACCTCGTGCTCCCTCCGGTGGAACACCAGGAGATCGACCGCCAGGAGAACGAGAACGAAAAGGGTAAACCCGATCCAAAGGACCGGGGTCCCGATCGATGCGTGCAACGGATCTCCTTCGGCTTTCCTTTAAATCTGTAAGATCATACTTCCAACGGCATGGTTCCGGAAGCGGGATGAGGAGCGCCCGGGAAACATTTTTCTCATCGAGCCCGACGAGGATGCGGTTTACCGGAGGGAAAGATGCTGCAACAGGATCTTGACGCCGATCCCGACGAGGATCAGGCCTCCGGCGATCTCCATCTTCCGGCCGAACCGTTGCCCCAGGGGCGCTCCAAGGTGCATCCCCGCCGCGGTGAAGGCGCAGGCGACCAGCCCGATCACCACCGCCGGATACCATATTTTTATGCGAAGCACGCCGAGGCTCAATCCCACCGCCAGGGCGTCCACGCTCGTGGCCACCGAAAGGACGACGAGGGAAATCCCCCTCGTGGGATCGGACGCCGCCTTCTCCTCATCGTTCCCGCGGAAAGCCTCGCAGATCATCTTCCCCCCGATGAAGGCGAGCAGGCCGAAGGCGAGCCAGTGGTCGTAGCCGGAGAGGTACCGCTCGACGGAGAGTCCCGCCAGCCAGCCGATCACCGGCATCAGGAACTGGAAGAGGCCGAAATGGAACGACAGGCGGAAGGTCTGGCGGCCGGAGACGTTTCCCAGAACGATGCCCGTCGCGATGGCGACCGCCAGGGCGTCCATCGCAAGCCCCACGGCGATCCCGAGAAGAGTCAGCGTGTCGATGGATGCACCTCTCGTCCCGGGTTCGCCCGCATTGCCCGCTGCCCTCCTGCTGCGTCGGCGGATAGCGGATCCGTCCGCGCCGGCTCGAATCGCACCGCCCCGGGCGGGAAACCTCATGGTACCATTTCCTTATATTAATGCCTTCAAGGGGGGCGCCCGCTATGGCCGAAAAGCATCCGGACAGCTTCGGCAGCAGAACCCGAAGAACGATCGGGCCGGGGCCCTGCGAGATGTTTCGCCTGGAGGCGCTCGAAAAACGGGGGGTCGGCTCCGTCTCCCGCCTCCCCTTCTCCATCAAAATCCTCCTGGAGAATCTCCTTCGGTGCGAAGACGGCGCCGCCGTGCGCGCGAAGGACATCGAGGCCCTTGCGCGCTGGTCCCCCCGGAAAACGCCCGACCGGGAGATCGCCTTTCGCCCCGCCCGGGTGCTGCTCCAGGATTTCACCGGCGTGCCGGCGCTGGTCGACCTCGCGGCGATGCGGGACGCCGCCCTCCGGATGGGCGGGGATCCGAACCGGATCAACCCCCTCATGCCGGCGGACCTCGTCATCGACCATTCCGTCCAGGTGGACCGGTTCGGGACGAAAGAGTCCTTCGCGGCGAACGTCGCCAGGGAATACGAGCGCAACGGCGAGCGCTATGCCTTCCTGCGCTGGGGGCAGAGCGCCTTCCGGAACCTGCGGGTGGTCCCGCCGGGAACCGGCATCTGCCACCAGGTCAACCTCGAATACCTGGCTCCCGTGGTGTTCCGCAGGAAGGCGGCCGGCGTTTTCCAGGCGTATCCGGACACTCTCCTCGGCACCGACTCCCACACCCCGATGATCAACGGGCTTGGCGTGGTCGGATGGGGGGTGGGCGGCATCGAGGCGGAGGCGGCGATGCTGGGCCAGCCGGTCTCCATGCTGATCCCCGAAGTGGTGGGATTCCGCCTTTCCGGACGGCTGCCCGAGGGGGCCACGGCGACGGACCTCGTCCTCACCGTGACACAGATGCTCCGTGCCAAGGGGGTCGTGGGGAAGTTCGTCGAGTTCTACGGGGCGGGACTCTCCTCCCTTTCGGTCGCCGACCGGGCGACGATCTCCAACATGTCCCCGGAATACGGCGCCACCATCGGGTTCTTCCCGGTGGACCGGGAGACCCTGTCCTACTTGAGATTCACGGGGCGTAGCGCGGCCCAGGTAAAAATGGTGGAAGCGTACTGCAGGATCCAGGGGCTTTTCCGCACGGACGCAACGCCCGATCCCGTCTTCACGGACCGGCTTTCCCTGGACCTTTCCGACGTGCGGCCGTGCCTTGCCGGCCCGAAGCGTCCGCAGGACCGCGTTCCGCTGGAAGATGTGAGGGAATCGTTCCGGAAAGCGCTATCCGGGTGGGGGAAAGCCGCCTCGTCCGCCGCCTCGGAAAATCACGACAGCTGGCAGGCGGAAGGGGGGGCGCCCGCCGGTCGTCCTTCGACGGCCGCCGGGGAAGCGGCGCCCGCCGGAGGAATCCAGGTTGCGCACGGGGGGCAGTCGTTCCGGCTCGCCGACGGGGCCGTCGTCATTGCAGCGATCACCAGCTGCACGAACACCTCCAACCCATCCGTGATGGTCGGCGCCGGCCTCGTCGCGAAAAAGGCGGTGGAGCGGGGGCTGCGGACCCGCCCGTGGGTCAAGACCAGTTTCGCGCCCGGCTCGAAGGTCGTGACCCGGTACCTCGACCGCGCGGGCCTGACCTCTTATCTCGAAGGACTGGGATTCCACCTGGCGGGATACGGGTGCACCACCTGCATCGGCAACTCCGGGCCGCTCCCGAGGTCGATCGAGCAGGCGATCCGGGAGGGAAACCTTGCCGTCGCCTCCGTACTGTCCGGGAACCGGAATTTTGAAGGAAGGATCCATCCCCAGTGCCGGGCGAACTATCTCGCTTCTCCCCTTCTCGTCGTCGCGTACGCCCTCGCGGGGACGGTGGACATCGACCTGTCGCGGGATCCGGTGGGACACGACCCGAACGGCGCCCCCGTCTTCCTCGCGGAGATCTGGCCCACGCCGGAGGAGATTTCGCGGACGGTCCGCGACAGCATCGGTTCCGGGATGTTCCGGAAAGAGTACGCGGCGGTGTTCGCCGGAGACGCGGCGTGGAAGGATCTCCCGGTGCCGCTGGAGGAATGCTTCGCCTGGGAAGCTTCCTCCACCTACGTAAAGCACCCGCCGTTCTTCGAAAATCTGCCGGCCGCGCCGGAACCCCGCGGAGACTTGTCGGGATTGAAGGTCCTGGCCGTGCTGGGCGACTCCGTTACCACG
Source organism: Deltaproteobacteria bacterium (assembly GCA_016219515.1). GTDB lineage: Bacteria > Desulfobacterota > Deferrimicrobia > Deferrimicrobiales > Deferrimicrobiaceae > JAENIX01. The sequence continues at coordinate 54,031 of JACRMU010000065.1, read as the reverse complement.
GACCACATCTCCCCGGCCGGGGACATCCCTGCGGACAGCCCCGCCGGGCGATACCTCCTGGAGCACGGCGTACGGAGGGAGGACTTCAATTCCTACGGCAGCCGGCGGGGGAACCACGAGGTGATGATGCGCGGGACGTTCGCAAACATCCGGCTGCGCAACCTTCTCGCGCCGGGGACCGAGGGCGGATGGACGGTTCACCTGCCGGAGGGGAAGACGGAAACGATTTACGATGCCTCGATGCGCTATGCACAGGAGGGAATCCCGCTTTTGATCCTGGCGGGAAAGGAGTACGGCTCGGGCTCTTCCCGCGATTGGGCCGCCAAGGGCCCGATGCTTCTGGGCGTCAAGGCGGTCCTCGCGGAGAGCTTCGAGCGGATTCACCGGAGCAACCTCGTCGGGATGGGGATCCTGCCGCTGACGTTCGCCGACGGAGCCACGCGCGATTCCCTGGGACTGACGGGGAGGGAGCTCTACTCGGTGGATGGGATCGCCGGCGGGATCTCTCCGCGGAAGCGGATGACCGTGCGCGCGGCACTCGACGGGAAGGAAACTTCCTTCCCGGCGATCGCCCGCATCGACACCCCCGAGGAGGTCCGCTACTACCTCCACGGCGGGATCCTGCCGTACGTGCTGCGGCGGCTCATCGGAGCGGGAAAGGAACCGTCGTAAGGGGCGGTCCGGCGCGTTACGAGAAGTCGGCCGTCCCCGGCACATCGAAGTTCCTGGCGCGCAGCCCCTCGATCACCTTCGGGCCGTCGATCGTGTCGAGACGGAGGAGCGCGACCATCCGGTCCGACCCCTTCCGCGGAGTGATCATGCAGCTGCGGACACGGACCGACATCCCCTCAAGGACGCCGACCAGCTCCTCGAACCGTTTCATGTTCCACGGGAGGGAAACCTCGATCCGGACGCCCACCTCTTCGAGGTTCAGGACGTCGATCACGGCGTTCAGCAGGTCGATCTTCGTGATGATGCCGACCAGCTTGTCCCCCGAGAGGACCGGAAGGGCGCCGAACTTCTTCCGGCGGATGATCAGGAGCGCATCCTCCACCGCGTCCTCCGGCGTGAGGGACCAGACATCCGTTTTCATCACCTCCCGCACCCGGCGGTCGGAAGGCATCGTTCCGCCCTGCGCCGGCTCGCCCGTCAGCGAAATGTTCCGCAGGTCGGTATCGGTGAGGATCCCCACCAGCTTCCCTCCCTCCACCACGGGAAGGTGGTTGAACCGCAACCGCCGCATGATGTCCGCGGCGTGCGCCAGCGTGTCGTCCGGCGATACCGTCTTCGGGTCCTTCGTCATCCGCCTGCCTACGAGCATGCTCCCCCCCTCTTCCGCCCGGGTCTCCCCGGCGCCGCCGACCGCGCGGGAGCCCGGTGCCCCGTATCGTAAATCACCTGGCGTTGGACCAACCCGCCCCCATTATATCTTCAGCTTTCCGCCTGCGGCACTGGAAAGCTTGTTCAATGACTCGGGACAGGCATGAGATAATACCCCCTGCGGTTTTTCGGCAGGTCCGTTCCCGAACGGCTGCGACGACATCGACATGAAGGGAGGATCTCAAGATGAAGACGTTCCGGATTCCGGCGGCGATCGTCGCCTGCGCGTTGATCGCCTTTTTCCTGCTTGCCGACCGGGGGAACGCAATTTCGGCGGCGGGGGGCCCCCCGTGCCAGGAAATGCAGAAGTCCGGGGCGAAACCCTGCTGCAAGTACGATTGCGAGTGCTGCAAGTCCGGTTGTCCCGAAGGAAAGGACTGCAAAGGCGGCCATCGGCACGACGGCCACGGCATGCCTTCCATGAAGGAAGGGATGAAGAAGCACATGGAGGAGGTCCGGAAAAGCGTCAAGCGTCGCCGCGCTGCGGGACCACGAGAAGAAGATGGCGGGGATCACCGACCCGGCGGAGTTCCGGAAGGCGGCCATCGAGCACTTCCGAATGGTGGACGGCCTCCAGGAGTCCCACCTGAAGCACATGGAATCGATGATGGGCGGTGGAGGGCATGAGCACCGGCATCACGGGGACGGCCCTCACGGACCGTGCAAGGATTGCCCGAACAAATAAGCTGTCGTTACGCCGACCGGAACATGAAGTAGGCGGCCCCGACCAGGCAGAGGGCGCCCCACAGGTAGTCCAGCTTCAGCGGTTGCCGCATGTAGAACGTGACGAACCCGGCGAAGACGACCATCGTGATCACTTCCTGGATCACCTTGAGCTGCGGCAAGGTGAAGCTTTGGTAGCCGATGCGGTTGGCGGGGACCTGAAGGACGTACTCGAAGAAGGCGATCCCCCAGCTCGCCAGGATGGCGAGCATCAACGGTTTCGTGTTGAGCTCTTTCAGGTGCCCGTACCAGGCGAAGGTCATGAAGATGTTGGAACAGAACAGAAGTGAGATGGTGGTCATCGCCCCCCTCCGGTAACAATTAACGAGGCATCTTACCACCCTTCCTGAGCCGCGTCGCGGCAAGCCCGGCCAGCCCTGAGCCGAAAAGGAGCATCGTGGCCGGCTCCGGCACCGGCTGGCTGCCGCCGGGAATTTCATGGTCGAATAGATTCTGATTGAATTGTCCGCCCCCGACGATCGATTCCGCGATCACGCTGCCATGGACCACTCCGGAGTTGAACGTAATGTCCGCGTAAGGCGCCAGAATGCTTCCTCTTACGCCGATGCTGCCGATGGTGAGGTTCTCCGCTTCATAAAAATTGAAAAGGATATTTTCGGCCAGGCCCCCGCCGAAAAATCCGAACCCGCTGAAATCGCAGTCTGTCCCGGAAACGTTGACGATGCCGATCTTATCGGAGGCGAAATTGAATGTAAGACTTGACGCATTCGCAAGGTCGGTGCCACTCAGGTAAAACGAATTCACGGCATTGCTGCCGGACAGAGTGATTGCATGCCAGGGGGAGACCGTCGTGGTGCCGTTCATTACCCCATGCGATAAATCGTAGGATACCCCCTTGAGATAGATCTCGGCGGCCGTGAAATTTACGGGACCGGCAAGAGACGAACCCGCCTGGACGGTTCCGGTGACCGTCCCGCCATTTATCGTAGTCACCGTACCCCTCGCGACTACGTCGCCTGCAACGGAATAGTTTTTTAATGTGACGTTCCCTCCGGAATATATACCGCCATGGCGAATGGAGCCGGGGCCATAAACAACGTTCCCCCCGGTGACAAGGCTGTATTGTGCAGGCGATGAAAGGGTGCCGATGCTGTAACTTGCAGCGGTAAAATTCCCGCCGACCGCGACGCGGCCCTGGGTGTCCGACCCGACGTTCATGTCGTCGAAAACGAACACATTATAAAGCGCGGCGTCTCCCAGCAGGGTCGTGGCATGCGACCACGTCGAGACGCTCATTGCGGCAACGAATACCAATACGGGGATGAGAATTCGCTTCATTGTTGTTCGCCGCCTCCGGTGGCCATCGATTTTTTCCCCTGCGGGGGACTTACTTTGTTATCGCGGCATTGCGAAGCAATCCTTAATTTTGTTTATTCTTCAACTATCATGCCAGGCCACATCTGAAGGGAATATCGGTTAATTATCCGATAACAAAAGACAATCCCTAACAAGACCGATTTTCATATCCATTGGTGGGAAAAAATTTAGAACTTACCCATAACGTTGGGTAAAACATCTCATAAGTAGGAAATGATTTTCCCACCATACAAAATCGCTTTTTTCCGGCTGGATTCAACCCGGTAAAACGGCAAGACCCGATCGACAAGGAAGAATGTCACTATTCGCCGGGCAAGGGAGGCCCCGAAAGGCCTCCCCGGCCCGAACCGTTTACGAATCCGCCCTTACACGATTCCGTGCGCGATCATGGCGCGGGCGACCTTGATGAAGCCGGCGATGTTCGCCCCCACGACGAAATTGCCGGGGGCCCCGAACTCCTCCGCCGCCTCGGAGCAGAGCACGTAGACGTTCCGCATGATCTGCTGCAGCTTGATGTCGGTCTCCTCGAACCCCCAGGCCTCCCGGCTGGCGTTCTGCTGCATTTCGAGCCCCGAGGTCGCCACGCCGCCCGCGTTGGCCGCCTTCCCCGGGCCGTAGAGGATCCCCGCCTGGATGAAGACGTGCACCCCTTCCGGCGTGGTCGGCATGTTCGCCCCCTCGCCGACCGCGATGCATCCGTTCTTCACCAGCTTCTTGGCGTCCTTCCCGGTGATTTCATTCTCCGTCGCCGACGGGAACGCAACGTCGCAGGGGATGTCCCAGATGTTCCCGTTGGGGATGTATCGGGCGGACTTGTGGGAATCGCAGTACTCCTTGATCCGCCGGCGCTCGACTTCCTTGAGCTGCTTGATCGTCTCCAGGTTGATCCCCTTCTCGTCGTGGATCACCCCGTTCGAGTCGCTCATGGCGACGACTTTCCCGCCGAGCTGGTGCACCTTCTCCAGCGTGTAGATGGCGACGTTCCCCGAGCCGGAGACGAGGACCTTCTTCCCCTTGAAGCCGTTCTTCTTGCTGGCCAGCATCTCATTCACGAAGTAGGTGCAGCCGTACCCGGTGGCTTCCGTGCGCACCTGGCTGCCGCCGTACACGAGCCCCTTCCCGGTGAGGACGCCCGCTTCGAACTTGTTCGTCAGCCGCTTGTACTGCCCGAAGAGGAACCCGATTTCACGCCCCCCCACGCCGATGTCGCCCGCCGGGACGTCGGTGTGCTCGCCGATGATCCGCCACAGCTCCAGCATGAAGCTCTGGCAGAACCGCATCACCTCGCTGTCGGACTTCCCCTTGGGGTCGAAGTCGGACCCGCCCTTCGCCCCCCCGATCGGCAGCCCCGTCAGGGAGTTCTTGAAGATCTGCTCGAAGCCCAGGAACTTGATGATCCCAAGGTAGACGGAGGGGTGGAACCTCAGGCCCCCCTTGTAGGGACCGAGGGCGCTGTTGAACTGGACGCGGAACCCGCGGTTGATGTGCACCACTCCCCTGTCGTCCTGCCAGGGCACCCGGAAGATGAGCTGCCGCTCCGGTTCGCAGATCCGTTCGATGATCTTGGCTTCTGTGAATTCCGGGTACTTGACCAGGACCGGCCCCAGCGATTCGAGCACCTCCCTCACCGCCTGGTGGAATTCGGCCTAGCCGGGATTCCGCTTGATGACGTCCTGAAAGATGATCTCGAGTCTCTCCGTCAACGCCATGGTTCCCCTCCTCTGCTTTCGCAGGCAACGATATTGACGCCGCGCCGGGCGCCTCCCACGGACCGACTTTACCCGTTCCTCCCCCGCGGTCAAGACAAGAAGGGATAATCGGGTATAATCGGGTATAGATCTGTGTCCATGGAGGCATCCTGGAAAAACGGCTCGACAGCCAGCTGCGCGCGGTCTTCCCTCCGTCCTGGCCCGTCCTCCTTTCGGGGATCTCGGAGATCGACGAGTTCAAGGGATGGTGGAGGGGACGGTTTCAGCCGCCCCCCTCCTATCTCGCGGACCTGCGGAAGAGGACGATCGCGATCTCCGCGAGGGCTTCCGTCGGGATCGATTGGGTCGGTATCCCGCGGCGCGGGGACGAACGGGCGGCCGCGATGTCGCCGGAAAGAGCCGGGGAACTGCGCCACGCCTCCGCGGCGAGCTACGCGCACCTGTTGCGAACGGTGTTCGACGGGCACGCGGAGAGGACGCTCTCCCCGGAACTCCTCCTTTCGTTCCACGCCGGCCTGTTGCGGTATTCCCCCGGGGACCGGGGGCACCGGGGGGCCTACCGGTCCACCCCCGACCGCTCCGCCTTCTTCCCCCGGAGGAGCATGGAATCGATCGCGCTGCGCCCCTCGGACCCCGGCTCGATCGAGCGGGAAATGGACGAACTGATCTCCTGGACGAACTCCCGGCTCCGCTCGGCGGAGTTTCATCCGCTCCTTGTCGTCGCCGGCTTCCTTCTCGAGTTTCTCGCGATCCGTCCGTTCGCAGCGGGAAACGGCCGCACGAGCCGCATCCTCACCGACCTGCTCCTCCTGCAATGCGGATACGCCTACCTCCCCTACGCCTCTCTCGAAAAAGTCGTTGCGGAGCGGAAGGCGGAATATTACCTCGCCCTGCGGAAAAGCCAGGCGTCACGGCATCTGCCGAGGCTCGACATGGGCCCCTGGCTGACCGCTTTCGTCGACGCGATGCGAGTCCAGGCGAGAGAGCTCAAGGGGCTGCTGGCGGCGTTTCCGGGGGAAAGCCGCCTCTCGGGGAACCAGTCAAGCGTTCTGGCCCTGCTCGACCGGCACCGCGAGATCACCAACCGGATGGTATCGGGAGAACTCGGCCTTTCGAGGGAAACCGCCAAGCAGGTCCTGAACCGGCTCGTCGCCCTCAACTTGTTGACGCGCATCGGCGCGGGAAGGGCAACGAGATACCGCAGAATGGAGCCGTGAGAGAATGGATCGCTGCACCGGATGGTGCGGTCGCCCCGGGCCGCCCTCAGACGAAATAGCAGACGGCCCGTTGCTTCAGCGTGTTCGCATTGAGGAGGAGCTTCTTCCCCCCCCGGCCGGACGGAACGTCGATGACGCGCACCGCCTCCGACCATTCGGCGTCGTCGGGAAGCAAACCGGCGAGACGGTTCTTCGACCGCAGGAAGAACGCCTCGTTCAGCGGGCTCTCCTTCCCCTTCGGGAAGACCGCGAGGTAGAGCATGTTCGCCTCGACGAGGTCGTTGAAGAAGTGCGTGCCCAGGGAAACGTCCGGAACGATGATCGCCCCCATGGAGACGATCTCGCAGAGCACGGAGACGGGGGCGATCTCGGCGAACGACACCGGCACGCGCAGGGACGGCATCTTCGTCCCCCACCGGCCCGGCCCGAGCAGCAGGATCGTTTTCTTCTCCCCCTCCTCCTCGACATGCGTGATCCGTCCGATCAGCCGCGCGACGGAGTGGCGGTCGCCGATCGACAGCTTCACGTAGGCGGAGGGGTCCACGTAGATCAGCCGGTCGACGGCGGTGTGCGAGCTCTGGCCGACGATCGGCCCGCGGGATTCGAAAACGCGGTCCTTCTTCGCAATCGTCCGGGGCGGCGACGGGATCCCTCCCCCCTCCTTGACCTGGAGGGGACGGCACTGGACGAGGTTGATCCGGTAGCTTCCGTCGGGAAGGAAGTTCGCGGTGAATTCGATGTCGACGGGGTAATCGTAGGCGTCCCTCAGGACGGCGAGCATCTCCTTCATGTCCGATACGAACGGCGTGGCGGAAAGCAGACGGTCGAAGGTGAGGACGCATCGGGACGGGGCGCCGTCCTTCGAACGCCCCGCCGCCGGCTCCATGCGCGCCGCGAACATCTCGATCGGCAGGTTGGGGCTGACCCTGACCACGTCGTCCACGTTCAGCGAAACGAACCGGTTGGCGGAGAGGTCGAGGGCGTCGACGCGGCGCTGGGCGAACTCCATGACCTCGCCGAAGTCCGCTTCCGGCCGCCGGTCGGGAGCGTTGAGGGCGACGAGGCGCGTGTAGTCGTCGTCGGTGCGTTCGACCGCCCTCGTCCCGAGGCCGAAGACGACCCGCAGCATCCCCGCCTGGGGATCGATGTACTCGCTCCACGCGAAGGGATTGTAGGAAAGTCCGACGCCCGCGACCTGCGGATAGAACAGGTTGCCGTGGATGGCCCCGGAAACCCGCTGCACGAGGAGCGCCATCTGCTCGTCCCGGTCGAGGAGCCCCCGATGGGCGCGGTACAGGAGGGCATCCTCGCTCATCGTGCTGGCGTACACCGCCTTCACTGCCGACAGGAAGGCCTTCAGGCGCTCCTCCGGCGAACCCTGGTTCGGGCAGAAGACGCTCTCGTACTTCCCCGTGAAGGCGTTGCCGAAGCTGTCCTCCAGCAGGCTGCTCGACCGGACGATGATCGGCGACTGGCCGAAATACTCCAGCATCGCGAGGAACTGCCCGCGGAGGAAGGAGGGGAACGTCCCCGAAAGGATCTTCTTCCTTGCACCTTTGGCCCCCGCGAGGAAGGAAAGGGGATCCCTCTGGTCGCGCCGCGCCTTCCAGAGGCCGTTGCGCACCAGGTAGGTGTAGAAAACGTCCGAGCCGATGTAGAAGGAGTCGTGGGTCTCCATCCGTTCCCGCCAGCGGCCGTTCGTGCGGGCGAGGATCGCCCGGGAGAGGAGCATCCCGACCGATTTTCCGCCGATCAGCCCCGTCCCGATCATCCGCTTCCGGATGGCCAGCAGATCGGTGAGATCGAGGTACCGGGAGGCCAGCGCGATCACCCGTTCGTCCCGGGTCACCATCATCCGCAGGAGACCGGGGAAGATGTCCTCCGCCTCCTTCGAAGGTTTCCGGCCTTCACGAACGTCCTCCTTGATCTCCCGCGCCTGGAGGAACTTCCGGTCCCAAAGGTCCGGGGTGCGCGGGACCGCATCGACCCGCTGCGAGGTGATCTGCGCAAGCACTTCCGAGAGGACGGCGCTCTCCGTCAGGGGGCGGAATTCCTCTCCGTCCCGGACGTGGGGGAGGTACATCGTCGGCGAGTTCCGCTGGTGGACCTTCAGAGGGTGGACGTAAAACTTCCCCCCGTTGCGGAAGACGTCGAGGAGGAGCTGGGTCGTGTCCCGGATCGCAGAGACCGCCTCGAACGAGTGGCGGTCGCGGAGGAGAGCGAAGTAGGTGATCGTTTCCAGCTCGTAGAGGTACGGGCAGGTCACCATGAAGAAGTTGCCCAGCATCAGGTCGCTGTACCAGTCGGCGGCCAGGTCCGACAGGCAGTCGAAGAGATAGAAGGTCCCGCGTCCCGCCCGCTCGATCACCTTGTGGATCTCCGCGGTGAACGTTTCGAAACCCACCTCGGGGTTCAGCCGGTGGATCTCCGCGCCGCTGTCCTCCCCCACAAGCTCCGCGTGCCTGGCGAACCGGAAATAGACGAGCTTCTTCCCCTTGCGGACCGCGTCCTCGCAGTACGGCGCGACGAAAGGAAGATAATCCTCGATGGAATCGACCTGCCAGACGATGTTGTCGCCCGGCAGCAGCCGCTGGACCACCCGGTCCAGCCCCGGCAGCCCCGTGCTCGGATTACCGCGCGCCTTGCTCATTCAAGCCTCCCGCGCCGGCAGGGAATCGTCGATGTCGATGGAAAGGATGCGGAGGGCGTCTCCCCCCTCGACCTTCACGGCGGGGCTCCCGCAGGCGGGGCATGCGATGGTGAAACCGCGGGCCTCGACCGGGCCGCACGCTTCGCACGCCACGCGGGCCGGCTGCTCCTCTATTGCAAGGCGGGCCCCTTCGGCGATCGTCCCCATGGCGACGTGGCCGAACAGGAACGCCAGGTTCTCGGGGACGACCCCACGCAGGACCCCCACTTCGAGATCCACGCGGGTGATCCGGCAGCCCCCGTGTTTCTCCGCTTCGGCAACCGCGATGTCCAGAATGTCCCTCGCGATCCCCAGTTCGTGCATGGCACTACCCGGTTTTCCGCCCGCAGAGTTCTTCGATTCTTTCCAGGAAGGAGGAAATCCCCGATCCCGTGACCGCCGAGACCTCGAAGATCTCCACGCGGGGGTTGACCGCCCGGGCGGCGGCTTTCACCCGGCCGGGGTCGAACTTGACGTAAGGGAGCAGATCGGTCTTCGTGATGACCAGAATGTCGGATGTCTTGAAGACCAGCGGATACTTGAGCGGCTTCTCGTCCCCTTCCGCCACGCTCAGCGCGACGACGCGCAGGTCTTCCCCGAGCGGCACCTCGGCGGGGCACACCAGGTTCCCCACGTTCTCCACGAAGAGAAGGTCCGTCGCGTCCAGGTCGATGTGATCCAGGGCCGACAGCAGGAGGAACGGCGGGACATGGCAGGAGGAACGGGTGTTGATCTGATGGACCTGGACGCCGTGCTTGCGGATCCGCGCCGCGTCGATGTCGGTCTCGATGTCCCCCTCGACTACCGACACCCGCTTCTTCCCGCGAAGCGCCTCGATCGCGCTCTCGATCAGCGTGGTCTTCCCGGACCCCGGCGAGGAGATGAGGTTCACGGCGAAAACCTTCCGGGCGGCGAGCAGGTCGCGGATCTTCCCCGCGGTCTCCTCCGCCGACTGCTGGATCTGCCGCTCGATGTCCACCTTCATGGCGTTTTCCCGGTGCGGACTCGGGGCTCGCGGGGGGACTTCCCCGGAGCTACGTTCGCGACCTTCGTCCGCTCACTGCGGATTCCGCTTCGACGCAATCTCTCCCTCCGCTCCATACGCCGCTCCAGGGAAGCCCCCCGCTGCGCCCTGAGTCCGCACCGGGCTCTTGGATTATATAACACACGCGACGGCATCGGCGGCAGCCGGGGCACTTCTGGTACACTGGGAAGTCCGATGCCGGCCGTCGCCTTGCGTCTTACGATTCGCGGTGTGGTCCAGGGGGTGGGGTTCCGCCCCTTCATCTACCGGATCGCCGTCCGCAGCGGCCTGCGCGGGTATGTGACGAACACTCCGGGGAGCGTGACCGTCCACCTCGAAGGGGATCCGGAGGCGATCCGCCGCTTCCGGGAGCTGTTCCGCGAAGAGCTGCCGCCCGCCGCCCGCGTGGCGCGCATCACGGAACAGCGCGTGGCGCGCGAAGGCTTCTCCGGCTTCGCCATCGAGAAGAGCGAGCAGTCGGGGACCGCCCTCTCCACGATCCCGCCGGACATCGCCTTGTGCCCCGCCTGCCTCCGGGAGCTGTCCGACCCGAACGACCGGCGCTTCGGTTATCCGTTCATCAACTGCACCGGCTGCGGCCCCCGGTTCACGATCGTCGGCAGGCTCCCCTACGACCGCGAGAACACTTCCATGTCGGTTTTCCCTCTCTGCACGCGGTGCCGGAGGGAATACGAGGACCCCGGGGACCGGCGGTTCCACGCGGAGCCGAACGCCTGCCCGGACTGCGGGCCGTCGCTGTCCGTGGCGACGCGGGAGGGGAAACCGGTCGCGACGGATGACCCGGTGGGGTGCGTGTCCGATGCCCTCCGGTCCGGAAAGATCGTCGCCGTCCGGGGGCTCGGCGGCTTCCACCTGGCCGCGGACGCGACGAACGAAGAAGCGGTCCGCAAACTCCGCGAGCGGAAGCACCGGGAGGAGAAGCCGTTCGCGGTGATGGTGACGGACCTCGCCGCCGCCCGCTCCCTTGCGCGCCTTTCGAAAGACGACGAGGCGATCCTCTCCTCTCCGTCCGCGCCCGTCCTTTTGGTGGAAACCCTGGGGAACGCCCGGCTGGCGCCGTCGGTGGCGCCGGGGCTTGCGAACCTCGGGCTCTTTCTCCCTTACACCCCGCTGCACCGCCTGATCTTCGACCGGCTGGACCTCCCGCTCGTCATGACCAGCGGGAACGCGACCGACGAGCCGATCGCCACCGGCAACGATGAAGCCATCGCACGCCTCTCCGGCATCGCGGACCTCTTTCTCCTCCACAACCGGGAGATCGTGCAGCGAAGCGACGACACCGTGGTCCGGAGCATCGGCGGGAAGATCTACCCCCTCCGCCGCGCCCGCGGCTTCGTCCCCGCCCCTGTGCTGCTAAAGACCGGGGACGTTCCTGAAAACGCGAGTAAGCTTGAGATCCCCCCGAATTACTTAACGATCAGGAACGTCCCTGGGGTTAAGAAACTTTGCGTGGCGGGCCTGGGAGGTGAACTGAAAAGCACTTTCTGCATCCTCAAGGAGGGGTTCGCCTACCTGTCCCAGCACCTGGGCGACCTGGACCAGATTCCCGTGCGGGAATTCTACAAGGAGACCTTCGATTTTTTCCGGCGGTTCCTCGACGCCGAGCTATCCGCGGTCTGCCGCGATACGCATCCCGCCTACTTCACGACCTCCTTCGCGGAAAATATCGGCGCCGGGCGCATCCTCTCCCTCCAGCATCACAAGGCGCATCTCTACGCCCTGCTGGCGGAGTCCGGATTCTCCGGAAAGGCGGTGGGCGTCTCCTTCGACGGGACCGGCTACGGGGAAGACGGCGCAATCTGGGGCGGTGAATTTTTCGCCATCGACGGAATGGAGATGAAACGGGCAGCCGCCTTCGACTACTTCCCGCTGCAGGGGGGCGACGCCGCCGTCCGGGAGCCGTGGAGGACCGCGGTGGGGTTCCTCCACGATACGTTCGGACCCGCGGAGGCGGGAAGGATCGCCGCCTCCCGTTTTCCCGATATCGGCCCCGAACGGATCGGCCTGCTCGTCGACGCGATCTCGAAGAAGGTGAACGTTGTGCCGTCCTCCAGCTGCGGACGCCTCTTCGACGCCGCTTCCGCGCTAGCGGGCATCTGCCGCAAGGCCAGCTACGAAGGGCAGGCCGCCATGCTGCTGGAAGGTTGCATTCGAAAGGGACGGGGGACGGGGACCTATCCCTACACGATCCGCGACGGAGCCGGGCGTCTTGGGATAGACTGGAAGGGCCTGATCGCGGGAGTCGTTTCCGACGCAAGCGCCGGGACACCCGCGCCGGTCATCGCGCGGAAGTTCCACGACACTGTGGCGGAGATAGTTCTCGAGGTAACGGTCCGGCTCGCGGAAGGGACGGGGGCCGGGCACGTGCTTCTCTCGGGGGGGGTCTTCCAGAACGTCTATCTGTTAAGGAAGCTTCTCACCGGGTTCCGGCAAAGAAAGCTCAAGACGCTGATCCACCGGGAGGTCCCCGCCAACGACGGCGGGATCTCGCTGGGACAGGCGTATTTCGCAGCGCAAACGATATCAGGGGGGTAGGGCGATGTGCCTGGGGGTGCCCGCAAGGGTGATGTCGGTCGCGGGAACATCGGCGACCGTGGAGGTAGGGGGAGCGCGCCGGGAGATCTCCGTCCTGCTCCTCGAAGAGGTCCGGGAAGGAGACTGGGTCATCCTCCATGCCGGCTTCGCCATCTCGAAGCTCTCCCCGGAGGAGGCGCAGAGGACGCTCCAATACCTTCGGGAAATATCGGATGCAGCTGAAATACATTGACGAGTTCCGCGACCCGGGGCTTGCCAAGGGCGTCGTCGACTCGATCCGGACCCTCTGGGGCGACCGGCCGCCCATGCGGCTGATGGAGGTCTGCGGGACCCATACGGTCAGCATCGCGCGCGCGGGGATCCGCTCCCTCCTGGAAGGGGCGATCACGTTGATCTCGGGCCCCGGCTGCCCCGTCTGCGTCACCCCCGACGGCTACATCGACGCCGCCATCGGCCTCGGGAAGCGTCCCGACACGGTCATCGCCACTTTCGGCGACATGCTGCGGGTTCCCGGCAGGATCTCTTCGCTGGAAAAGGAGCGGGGACAGGGAATCGACGTGCGGATCCTCTATTCGCCCCTGGACGCGGTGGAGATCGCCGCCGGCAACCCGGAAAAGGAAGTGGTGTTCCTGGGCGTGGGGTTCGAGACGACCGCGCCTTCGATCGCCGGCGCAATCCTTTCGGCGGCCGAACGGAAGATCGAAAACTTCTCCGTTCTCTCCTCCGTCCGGACTATTCCGCTCGCGATGGAGGTCCTGGCCTCCGACCCGGAGGTGCGGATCGAAGGGTTCCTCTGCCCCGCGCACGTCAGCACGATCATCGGGTCCGACGCCTACCTTCCCCTGGCGAGGAAGTTCGGCGTCCCGTGCGTCGTGGCCGGATTCGAGCCGCTCGACATCCTCTACGGGATCTACCTGCTGCTCCGCCAGAAAAAGCAGGGGGTAGCGACGGTCGAGAACGAATACTCCCGGGTCGCGACCCCTTCCGGAAACCGGAAGGCACTGGAAGTCCTCGCCAAGGTCTTCCGGGAATGCGACATCGGCTGGCGCGGGATCGGAGTGCTCCCCCGCACGGGGCTTGCGATCGCGGATGCGTACGCGGGCTTCGACGCACAGAAGAAGTTCGGCGTCGAGATCCCCTTCTCGGAAGAGAAAACGGCCTGCCGGTGCGGGGACGTCCTCAAGGGAAAGATCACGCCGCGCGAATGCCCGCTGTTCGGGAAGGCGTGCACCCCCGAGGAGCCGTACGGCCCCTGCATGGTATCGAGCGAAGGCACCTGCGCCGCCTATTACAAGTATGGAGTGCAATAGATGCCTGGTGAGAAGATCCTCCTTTCCCACGGGGAGGGTGGGAAGAAAAGCCGCGACCTGATCCGGAAGATCATCGCGAAGCGGTTCGAGAACCCGATCCTCTCCCCGCTGTTCGACTCGGGGCTTCTGGGCCGGCTCGACGGAGAGATCGCCTTCACCACCGACGGCTACGTGGTCACCCCCGCGATCTTTCCCGGCGGGGACATCGGCCGGCTCGCGGTCTGCGGGACGCTGAACGACCTCTCCGTCTGCGGCGCGAGGCCGGTTGCAATCTCCTGCTCCCTCATCCTGGAGGAAGGGTTCCCCGTCGCAACGCTGGAAACGATCCTGGACTCCATGAAAGCCGCGGCGAAGGAAGGGAACGTGGTGGTCGCATGCGGCGACACCAAGGTCGTGGAAAAGGGAAATGCCGACGGGATCTTCATCACCACGTCGGGCGTGGGGATCGCAAGCGACGGCTGGCGACCCGCGCCGGAAAACGTCCGGCCGGGAGACCGCATCGTCCTCACCGGCACGATGGGGGACCACCAGGCGGCGGTGCTGATCGCGAGGAACCGGCTGGAGCTCGCCGCGGAGATCCTCTCGGACGTGGCGCCCCTCTCCTCGATGCTGCTCGACGTCCTCTCCGTTTTCGGGGGCTCCGTGCGGTTCATGCGCGATCCGACCCGCGGCGGCGTGGGCGTCTCCCTGAACGAGATGGCCGAATCCTCCCGCGTCCGGATCGTCCTCGACGAGAGCCGGCTGCCCGTGGCGGAGGCGGTCCGCGGCATCTGCGAAATCCTGGGCTTCGACCCGATCTATCTTGCCAACGAAGGGAAGGCGCTCCTGATCGTCGACGGAAAATCCGCGGATCCCATCGTCGAAACCCTGAGAAAGACACGGTACGGGCGAAATGCGACGGTGATCGGCGAGGTGACGGACGGGTCGCCCGGGGTTCTCATGAAAACCGTCATCGGCGGCCTGCGCGCGGTGGACTACCCCGTGGGGGACCAGCTTCCGCGGATCTGTTAGGGGGTGACGTTCCGAAGGAGGAGGCGCCGGAGCGCCGCTCGCCTTCCGCCCTCACCTTATCTCGATCGTCCCCTTCATCCCGTGCTCCGCGTGTCCCTTGACGGTGCAGAGCAGGTCGAACGTCCCTTTCTTCATGGGGACCAGGAACCATTCCATCGTCTTTCCCGCGTACACCTCGACGGCGGTGAAATAGGGCGCCTTGACCTCCCCGTCGGAGGACTGGACCTTCCGCGTGGCGACGTTCCTGAAAAATTGCTCGGATACGAAGTAGTGGTGCTCCTTCCCCGCGTTCCGAAGGACCAGCTTCGTGGGAACGCCCTCCTTGAATACGACAGGCGAAGGGGAGAAGGCGTATTCGGAAAGGTTCACGGTCACCGTTTCCATTCGGGACCAGTCCGCGGCGGCCAGCGCTCTGCTGAATTCGGGCGGGATCTCCGCGCCGACGGAAACGCCGGCCATCGCCGCCGCCAGAATCACAAGACCGACCTGCAAGGTCTTCCTCATTGTCGACCCTCCGTCATTTTCTCCTTACGATGCGGCAAAAGACCGCAGGATGCGCCGCCGGGGAAAAAGCCCTTCCGCCGAGGATATCATCCAACGGGTAGAGAAGGCGCCCTGCGGGAAGAGGGACGCGTTAGAGAGGGATCATGCGATCGGCGGAGAACATGGCCTTGCCGGAAACGCCCGTGGCGGCCCCCGAAAAACCGGTCCTCATCTACGACAGGGAGTGTCCGGTATGCATCCGGGCGGTCGACTGGATCCGCGCCCGCTCGGACCCGGACGCTTTCGAGTTCCTTTCCTGTCACGCCGACGAACTTGCGAAACGATTTCCCCGGATCGAAAAATCCGCCTGCCTCCAGGCGATGCACCTGATCCTCCCGGACGGTTCCGTTCTCATCGGCGAGCAGGCGATGCCCGAAATCCTCCGGCGCCTCCGCGGATATCGCCGGCTTGCCTGCCTGCTCCGCCTGCCGGGAGCGGATGTCCTCACCCGCGCTTTTTACCGCTGGTTCGCAAGGCGGAGGCACCGCGCCCCCGGGTTCTTTTTCCCGGCCGCGAAGGGCCGGGACAGGAAGATTCACTGACCCCCGGCGGAGCGGCGCCGACCGTCAACCCAACAGGCCCGTCAGGTTCCTGACGGAGATGCCGTCCAGCAGCCGGACGGCGTCCACGATTTCCTGGCGGCGAAACATATCCAGGGCGCCGTCGGCCAGCCGGTGGAACTTCTCCTCCGCCTTCGCCCACGACATCGGGCGCGTGTGGAACCCTTCGTAATCGTACTTCTCCTTGATCAGGGTCCGGCCGTCCTTCAAGGCGACGGCGAGCCGGCAGGAGTGCTCTTCCGGGAAGCGGCGGGAGAGGCCGGGGTCCGGAACGACGGTGACGCGGCGCAGCAGCGACTGGATGTCGCCCCTTGCGATCCGCTCCGGCTCGTACTGCTCGGGCATCACCTGCCCGTCGAGCGCTGCGGCGGATACCATGTACGGCAGGCTGTGATCGGCCTCTTCCTTGGTGCGGACGACCGTCTTGTCGCCTTCCGCACCGCCGCCGATGATCAGGTGCGCCACGTCGAAAATGTCGATCCGGATCCGGTCGATCTCCCTCCCCGAAAAACCGGTCTCCCGCATCAGCTCGATCATCCCCTCGATGGCCGACTGGGAATGGATCTCCGCGTTGAATTTCTTAAGGATCGTCCGCTTGACCCGCTCCAGGTTCTCCCTCGACCAGTCGATCTCGAAATCGCCGGAGACCGTCTGGCACCACCCCTTGTTCCCCTCGAACACCTCCCGCGGGCCGGTGACGCCGCGCATCGCCAGGAACGCCGCCCGCAGCGCGTCGAAGGCCGTGTTCGGATACGCAAGGCCTTTCCAGTGGGACAGCTCGCCCGTGCGGGTGACCCGGAGAGCGTTGTTGGCGGTGCCGGAGATCCCCAGGGCGTTGGCGATCTGCGGAGCGGCGAGCTCCAGCGCCTTCGCGGCGCCCGCGGCGGCGGCGAACGCACCCTGCGTGGTGTGGTCGAAGCCCCTTGCGCGGACCGGGGCGACGTCGGAGAGGCGGCACTGCACCTGGTAGGCGACCGCCAGCGCCGTCAGGAACTGCCGCCCCGAGGCCAGCGAATATTCGGACGCGGCGAGCACCGCGCCGAGGTTGTCGCTCGGGTGGCACGTCTCTCCCTTGGCGAGGTAACTGTCGTTGAAGTCCAGGTAACGGACCAGGGCGCCGTTGAAGAAGGCCGCCCGGTCGGGGGACGTGTACCCTCCTCCGATCAGCGTGCAAAGCGGGTTTCCGCCGAACTCCTCCACATCCGAGCGGAGGAGCCGGATCGGAGGCCCCGCAAGCGCGCCGAAGGCGCAGCCCAGGGAATCGAGCACGCGGATCTTCAGCGCCTCCCGCGCCGCCGGGGAGAGGTCCTCCCAGGCGGCGTGTTCGACAAAGGATGCCATCTGTTCGGAGCGGGTCCGGTAACGCTCCTCCCCTTGCCTCGCCGCCGTTGCATTCCCCGCCATGCCGTCACCTCCCGCCTTTCGCCGTGGGCTCGACCAGCTTCGGCTTGGCCGGCGCGGCGGCGCGGTCTTTTTCCTTATAGGTAACCACGCGGCCCCACGTGCTCTTCGTCCCCCAGATCCCGGAACGCAGGCACTCCAGCTGGACCACCTGGGAATGGTCGACGAACAAATTGACCTCGGGCCCGAAGTTCTTTATGTACCAGGAAAACACCTCCGGGTCGGCCGCCTCGAACATCACCTTGTCGAGGCCGATCTCGTTGACGATCCGGGCGACCACGTCGGTGCGCCACTTCCTCACGTTCTCCGTGATCCCCTCGGACTCGATCATGATGAGGTGCGCGCCGGCATCCAGGTAAAGCTTCGCCGCCCGGATGGCCTGCGAAGGGTCCGAGGTCCCCTCGGCTTCGAGTTCCTCCACGGAGCTCGCCCCTCCGGCGCCGAACTGGATCCCGACCTCCGGTTTCGGCTTCATGCCGAGGTCGGAGACCTTCCGGACCAGGCCGATCAGGTCGTTCGGCGGAACGGTGATGAAGCCGCTCGATATCTCGACGATATCGAACTTCAATCTCCGGCATTCCTCCAGGTAACGGTCCACGGCATCCCCGCCGTGGGTGAGCACGCGCTCGATGAAGCCGCCCGTGGACACCAGGACGTCGTGCTCGTGGCAGGTATCGATCAGCTCCCGGACCGCCTTCTCCGGCATGAGACTGAAGGAGCCGCCGCTGAACTTGAAGATATCGATATATGCGCCCATCGTTTCCAGGATGTCCTGCAGGTACCGTTTTCCCACCGGCGCGTAATAGGGTCCCCGCATCTCCGTGATGCCGCGCCTGCGGGGTTTGCCTTCCCGCTCGTTTACCGGCAGAAAGTCGAAACTGCGTCCGATTCCGCTGCCCATCTTCCGGCCCCCTTTCCTTTATGTAAAAAATCCCAAATAGGTTTTTAAGCCACGCCAACCGTTATTCTTCATTGAATAAGATGAATCCCCGTCGGCGGCAGGTGCCGGAACCGGGAAAAAATAATGGAGAAGATGGTGACCAACGATGGGCAACCGCGTCAAGACATGGAACGAAAGAAGATCCTCCGGAGCAAACCGCGAAAAATCTTTCGAAACGATTATTTATTATATTGCATCAAATTATCGTTTAAGGTTTATTAGTTACATCCTTACTGGAGAGCAAGGATCGGCGCGGAGGGGTATGCGCTCTATTCTTTCTCCGGAAATCTTTTTTTCCGGTTCCTTCGGACGAATGGTGTTTCTGTGCGGCGCCGCGTCTTCGTTTATCGGTGCGCTCGCCCTTCTGGGCTGGATCCCCGGGCTGCAATTCCTCGCCAGCATTCACCCTCTGTATATCCCTGTAGCTCCAACCACGGCCATTGTTTTTCTGCTGATCGGCGCAATTTTATCCTCACATTCCCTGAGGCCCTGGCGAGGTGGCGGCCGGGTGCTTGCCGCGGCGATTTCCGCGCTGATCTCCGTCTATGGACTATTCAAGTTCGCCATGATTTGGACAGGGGTGGACCTTCCCCTCGAAACGTTTCTTTACCCCGCCCCCGCGATGCTCGGCGACGTTCCCACGGGACGCATGTCCCCGGCGACGGGCGCACTGTTTTTCCTGGCCGGGACCGGCATCTGCCTGGTTCTTCTCCGTGAAGGAAAGGAACCCCGCAACAAGCTCCCGGGGGATCTCGCAGGCATCCTCGGGGGTATGGTCGCGGTATCCGGGCTGACGTTTCTCCTCGGATACCTGTACGGATCTCCGCTGCTCTACGGCAGCGGGGTCATTCCGGTCGCGGTTCTTACCGCGGGCGGCTTCCTATTTCTGGGAATGGGGCTGACCGCGGCGGCCGGACCGGAATGCTTCCCGTTGAAGCTTCTGGTCGGACCCACCGCCCGCGCCAGATTATTGCGGGCGTTTCTTCCGCTGACCGTCTTCCTGGTGGTTGCATTGGATGCCCTTCACGGGATCTTTCCGGAATTTTTCGCCGCGAACGACGCCCTGGGGGCCGCGTTATCCGCGGTGATTTTCGCAGCGATCGCGGGGATGATCGTTTCACGCGTCGCCACGGCCGTCGGGAGGGCCATGGACCGGGCCGAGGAGCGCCGGAAGCAAAGTGAAGAGGCGTTGCAGCGCCTGGCCACGGCCGTCGAGCAGTCCGTCGAGGCGATTTTCATCACCGATCCCGAGGGAACGATCGAATACGCCAATCCCGCATTCGAAAGAATCACGGGATATCCCCCCGAGGAGGTCATCGGCCGCACTCCGCGCATCCTCAAGAGCGGAAAGCACGGCGAGGAGTTCTATCGGGAGCTGTGGGCCACCATCAAGCGGGGAGACGTATGGAAGGGCACCATCATCAACCAACGGAAGGACGGAAGTCTCTACGAGGAAGAGGCGATCCTCTCCCCGGTGCGGGACTCCTCCGGCCGCCTGATGAACTTCGTGGCGGTCAAGCGGGACGTGACCGACGAGCGGAAGATGGAGGAGCAGTTCCGCCAGTCGCAGAAGATGGAGGCGGTCGGAAAGCTCGCCGGCGGGATCGCGCACGACTTCAACAACCTCCTCACCGCGATCACGGGCTACAGCGAGCTGGCCCTGAATCGCATGGCCGACGAGGACCCGCTGCGCGGCCACATCCAGGAGATCCGGGGTGTTGCCAGGCGTGCCGCGGCGCTTACGCGGCAGCTCCTGGCCTTCAGCCGCCGGCAGATACTTCAACCCAAGGTCCTCGACCTGAATACCGTCGTCACGGACATCGACCAGATGCTCCGGCGCCTCATCGGAGAGGATATCAACCTCCTCACGTTCCTCGAATCCGACCTTTGGAGGGTAAAGGCGGACCCGGGACAGATCTCGCAGGTACTCATGAACCTGGCCGTCAACGCGCGGGACGCCATGCCTTCCGGGGGAAAACTGACGATCGAGACATCGAACGTCGACATCGACGAGGCCTACACCCGCGGACACGCCACCATGCGTCCCGGGGCCCACGTTATGATCGCGATGAGCGATACCGGCGTCGGGATGAACCAGGAAACCTTGTCCCGCATATTCGAGCCCTTTTTCACGACCAAGGAGATGGGAAAGGGAACGGGGCTCGGCCTGTCGACCGTCTACGGAATCGTCAAGCAAAGCGGCGGCCATATCTGGGTCTACAGCGAGCCCGGCCGCGGCACGACATTCAAGATCTACCTGCCGCGCGTTGAGGAGGCGGCCGAAGCGCCGGAGCCGGCGCCCGACCGGACGGGTCGAATCGAGGGTTCGGAGACCGTCCTCCTGGTGGAGGACGAAGAGGCGGTCCGGATGCTGGTTCGGGAGATTCTCGAAAGGTACGGATATACGGTCCTTGCCGCAAGCAACGGAGAAGAAGCCCTGCTGGCTTCCGACCGGCACGAAGGGAAGATCCATCTCATGCTCTGCGACGTGGTGATGCCGGGCATGAGCGGAGTGCAGCTTTCGCGAAAGATCGCGTCCTCCCGGCCGGAGATGAAAGTCCTGTACATGTCGGGGTACACGGACAACGCCATCGTGCACCACGGCGTCCTGGACCCCGGCACCGCCTTCATCGAAAAGCCGTTCTCGCCGGACTCCCTCGCGCGGAAAGTGCGCGCGGTGCTGGACGACGACCGCCCGGAATAATCCGGCGGTTTGAGGATTCCCGATCCCCTGCCGGATCCGCATTAATGTTTATGAATCGCATTCCCGATAATACTATGGACGGGTGAAGCCAGGTCGGAGGGTATCTCCATGGACCTGTTTCGTGTCGGGAAACCATCGTCCCAACCGATATATATCAATATAAACCGGGGGTTGTTCTTCGCCTGCGCGCTGACCGTTTTCCTCCTTGCCGGTTCCATCTGCCTTGGCGGCGATCTGGCCGAAATCAAGGAAAAAGGGGTGCTCCGACATTTGGGGATCCCTTACGCCAACTTCGTCACCGGCGGCGGCGACGGTATGGATGTCGACCTTGTACGGCTCTTCGCGAAGGACCTCGGCGTGAAATACGAGTATGTTCCCGTGGACTGGAACGAGCTCTTTCCCGCCCTCATCGGACGGAAAATCAAGGTGAAAGGGACGGATGTGGAGTTCCTCGAAGAGAGCCCGGTCCGTGGGGATATTGCCGCGAACGGGATCACCGTTCTCCCGTGGCGGGAAAAAATCGTCGCCTACTCCGATCCGGTTTTCCCGACCCAGGTATGGGTGGTGGCGCGCGGGGACTCGAAGATCCGGCCGATCCGGCCGGCCGGCAGCCTCGAAAAGGATATCGGGGAGGTAAAAAAACTTCTCAGGGGACGTACGCTTCTCGGGACCCCCGGCACTTGTCTCGATCCGTCGCTGTACGGGCTGGAAGAGGCCGGGGCAAAAAGCCTCGCCTTCCGGGGGCGGCTCGACGACATCGCCCCCGCGGTGATCAAGGGGGACGCGGAGCTGTCGCTTCTCGACGTCCCGGATGCCCTGCTCTCCCTTCAGAAATGGCCGGGAAAAATCAAGGTCATCGGCCCCATCAGCGATCGGCAGCACATGGCGGTCGCTTTCCCCAAGGAGTCCCCGGAACTCCGGAAGGCCTTCAACCGGTTTTTACAGCGGAGCAAGAACGACGGGACCTACTTGATGCTCGTCAAAAAATATTATCCTTACGTTTTCAGGTATTATCCCGAGTTCTTCGCGGAGATGCGGTAACGGCCGGGAGGTCGTTTGGACGATCCCAACGGACGGGCCATCGCGGAGACGCCGACCGGCAAGGGGTGGATTTCGCGTCGGATCGTCACCTCCCGGAACGTCGCCCTCATTCTGGGGGGGATTCTCCTCGTCTTCTGCGTTTTCGGCCTGCTGTTCCTGAATTTCCGCGCCTCCGCGGACCTTCGGAAAAATCTCCTGCGTCAATTCCGCCAGGAAGCCGAGCTCGAGGAAAAAACCGTCCGGTATTTCTTCTCCGATGCGATGGGGCGGGTCAACACCCTTTCCCGCTCCCGCGAGGTCGACGTGTTTTTCGAGAACAAGGCGCTCGGGATGAGCATGGAGTACGGCCTGGACTTGAGCCTCCCGCCGATCAAGGATCACTTTTTCGAGGTCGTGCAGTACCACCTCTTCCAGGGAAGGCCGGTGTTTCTCCGGATCGTCCTGATCGATAAACACGGAAAGCTGCTGGTCGATGCCGCGAAAGACAAGGACGCGAAGCCGGCGCCATCCTGGAATTCCCTCCTCTCGCCCTCCCACCGGAAGGCGACGATATTGGCCTCGCCCGACGGAGCCGAAGCGATGGTCTCGACGGCCTATTCTCTCAGGGGTCGTTATGAAGGGCAGATCATTGCATGGATAAACCCCACGGTCCTGGTGGGACTGCTCCGGGACGACCGGTTGCCCGGAAGGATTTCCTACCTCACAACGGGCTCGAACGAGATTCCCTCGATGTTCCGGGAGTCTCTCTTGTCCGATTTCCGGGCGCTTCCGGATCTTCCCGCTTCCCCCGATGCGCCGACGGAATTCCCCCTGGAATTGCGCGACGGGACGACCCGGGCCATGGTCGGCATCCGCTTGCCGATCGTTGGAACCCCGTACTTCACCGTGCTGATGGCGGATGCGCCGCACACTCTCGGCCGCCTGACGCCGCAACACCTCCTTGTGGGGATGAGCTTTGGCACGGCCTTGTTGCTTGCGGGTTGCGCCTACCTGTTTTTCCTGACCGTGAAGTCGTCGCTGTTGAAGGAACGTCTCGAGCATTCCGTTTTACGGGAGGAGGCGCTTCAGGCCAGCGAAGCGCGATTCCGGGCGCTGATCGAAAATGCCCAGGACGCCATCGTGGTCATCGACGCACGCGGGGCCGTCCTGTACGCCAGCCCGTCCATCGAGCGCGTTGCAGGCTATCCCCCGGCCGAACTGCTGGGAAAGTCCGTCTTCGATCTGTTGGATTCCTCGGAGATGAGCCGAAACCTCTCTCTCCTTTCCCTGGCGATCGCCAGTCCCGGGGCGTTCCTTCCCAAGCCGAGGGAGATCCTCTTCCGGCATAAAGACTCGACCTGCCGGAACCTCGAGTTCGTGGGGCGCAACTTTCTCGAAGATCCGCGGATCGGCGGAATCGTCCTGAACGTCCGCGACATCACGGAACGCCGGAAAGCGGAAAAATCGCAAATCCTGCTCAGCAGGGCGGTCGAGCAGGTCGGGGAAATCATCCTGATCACCGATACGGAGGGGATCATCCAGTACGCCAATCCGGCCTTCGAGAAGATCACCGGATTTTCGGTCCAGGAAGCATTGGGAAAGACCCCGCGAATCCTGAAAAGCGGGAAACACCCGCCCGAACATTACCGCATCCTGTGGGATACCCTTGCCCGGGGGGAAACCTGGTCCGGGAATTTCGTCAACCGCCGCAAGGACGGCACCACCTATGAAGAGGTGGCGGTCATCTCCCCCGTGCGCGACAGGGAGGGCCGGATCATCAACTACGTGGCCGTGAAAAGGGACGTAACCGGCGAGAAACTGATGGAGGAGCAGCTCCTCCAGGCCGTGAAGATGGAGGCCGTGGGAAAACTTGCCGGGGGGATCGCGCACGACTTCAACAACCTCCTCACGGGGATCATGGGATACAGCGACCTGCTGCTTCAGGGAATCGGGAAAAACAGCGGCATGGCGGACAACCTGCAGGAAATCAGGAAAGCCGCGGAGCGGGCATCGGCCCTGACCCGGCAGCTTCTGGCCTTCAGCCGGAAGCAGATCATCCAACCCAAGTTGCTGGACCTTCGCGCGGTGATCGCGGACCTGGACAAGATGATGCGCAGGGTGATCGGAGAGGACATCGAACTGTCGACGGTGCCGCCGGGAGATCTCTGGAAGATCAAGGTGGACCCGGGGCAGATCGAACAGGTGATCCTCAATCTGGCGGTGAACGCCCGGGACTCGATGCCGCAGGGCGGCAAACTGGTGATCGAAACCGCGAATGTGCGCCTGGACGATTTCTATGCCAGGAAACATCAGTCGGTGAAGCAGGGGGAGTACGTGATGCTGGCCGTATCGGACAACGGATGCGGGATCCCCCGGGAGATCCAGCACAGGATCTTCGATCCCTTCTTCACGACGAAGGAGCAGGGAAAGGGAACGGGCCTGGGCCTGTCGACGGTCTACGGGATCGTGAAGCAAAACCTGGGATACATCTGGGTGTACAGCGAGCCGGAAAAAGGGACGACGTTCAAGATCTACTTCCCGCGGGAGGACGGGATTCCCGAAATGCCGCCGCGGGAGGACCGGAGCCCGGCGGAAGCGGCGCGAGGATGGCAAACCCTGCTGGTGGCGGAGGACGACGACCTGGTGCGGGAATTGATCCGCACGATCCTGTCCGGATCCGGCTACACGGTGCTGGAGGCGCAGGACGGGGTGGAGGCATGGGAGATCGCACAGCGGCACAAGGATCCGATTCACATGCTGGTGACCGACGTGGTGATGCCCCGCATGGGCGGACGGGAGCTTGCAACCCTGTTCGCAAGCAACCGTACGGGGGCAAAGGTGCTCTTCCTGTCGGGATACACGGACGATTCCATCGTCCGCCACGGGGTGCTCGAATCCGGCGTGGAGTACCTCCAGAAGCCGTTCCGGCCGAAGGACCTGGTCCAAAGGATCCAATCCATTCTTGACCACTGACGTTCCGTGCAATATTCCAAATGTGCAGGCATATCGACGCAGGGAAGGCAATGAGATTATAATATAAGGTTCCAACTGCGACCGTGAGGATAGACGCTTGAGCGATCAATGCGATTTTTTCCGACGTAACGCCGCGGGAGTTCCGGAGCAGCGGGGCCTGTACGATCCCGCCTGCGAGCACGACGCCTGCGGAGTGGGGTTCGTCGCCACCCTGTCGGCGGAACCCAGCCATTCCATCGTCGAAAAAGGGATCCGGATCCTCGTCAATCTCGAGCACCGGGGAGCGATCGGGGGGGACAAGTCGACCGGCGACGGCGCCGGGATTCTCGTTCGGGTCCCCGACACCTTCTTCCGGCTCGCCGGCCTTCCCTTCGCCCTCCCCCCGGCGGGGAGCTATGCGGTCGGAATGGTCTTCCTGCCCTCCGATCCGAAGCTCGCCGCGCGGTGCGTCGAAATTTTCGAGCGGATCGCGCTCGAAGAGGGACACCCGGTCCTGGGATGGCGGGAGGTCCCTCACAACGACCGGCTCCTGGGGGAGCTCTCCCGGTCCACGAAACCCGGGATCGTCCAGTGCTTCCTCGACCGTGGGGCCGCAGCGGCCGACGCGTTCGAGCGGAAGCTCTACGTGATCCGCCGGATGGCCGAGAAGGCGATCGGCAAGCGCGACGACGCCGACTACAGCCAGTTCTACATCTCGAGCCTCTCCTCCCGGACCTTGGTCTACAAGGGGCTCCTCACGGGATCCCAGCTTCCCTCTTTCTACCCGGACCTCGAAGTGGACCTCTTCGCGAGCCCCTTCGCCATCGTCCACCAGCGGTACAGCACGAACACCCTGCCGACGTGGCACCTCGCCCATCCCTTCCGGTTCCTCGCCCACAACGGGGAGATCAACACGCTGCGGGGAAACATCAACCGGATGCGGTCCCGGGAGGCCCAGATGGCCTCCGACCTTTTCGGAGCCGACATCGAGAAGATCCGGCCGGTCCTGATCGAATCGGGGAGCGACTCGGCGATCTTCGACAACGGCCTCGAGCTCCTCGTCATGGCGGGGCGTTCCCTTCCCCACGCGGTCATGATGATGGTCCCCGAGGCGTTCGGCCCCAAGTACCAGATGAGCGAAGACAAGCGGGCCTTTTACGAGTACCACTCGGCCCTGATGGAGCCGTGGGACGGCCCAGCGGCCCTCGTTTTCACGGACGGCCGGTACATCGGCGGAACCCTGGACAGGAACGGCCTGCGGCCCTCCCGCTACACCGTGACCCGGGACGGCCTCATCGTCCTCGCCTCGGAAACGGGGGTCCTGGACTTCGACCCCGACGAAATCGTCCAGCGGGGGCGCCTCCAGCCGGGCAAGATGTTCCTCGTCGACCTCCAGGAGAAGCGGATCGTCCCCGACAACGAGATCAAGGCGAAGATCTCGCGGCGGCGCCCTTACCGCCACTGGGTCAAGGACAACCGGATCGAGATGCGGGGGCTCTTCGCCCCCCCCGAGATCCGGTCCGAAGACCCCGAAGTTCTCCTGCGCAAGCAGCACGCCTTCGGCTACACGGAGGAAGACCTGCGGATGATCATCGCCCCCATGGCTTCCCAGGGGCAGGAGCCCGTCGGCTCGATGGGGGACGACGCGTCGCTCGCCGTTCTCTCCGACCGGCCCCATCTTCTCTACAACTATTTCAAGCAGCTGTTCGCCCAGGTGACGAACCCGCCGATCGACCCGCTCCGGGAGGAGCTCGTCATGTCGCTGCGGGCTTTCGTCGGGCGGGAAAAGAACTTCCTCGACGAGACGCCGGTCCACTACCGGATGCTCAAGCTCCCCCACCCAATCCTCACGCCGGCGGACATGATCCGCCTTCGGAAAGCTTCCCACCCGGACGTGGTCACCCGGGAGATCGACATCCTCTTCCCGGCGGGGGGAGACGGAGCGGCCCTCGAGGCGGCGCTTTCGTCCCTGTTCGTGCAGGCGGACAAGCACATCTCCGAAGGGGCGACCCTCCTCGTTCTCACGGACCGGAACGTCTCCGGCGACCGGGCCCCGATCCCGGCGCTCCTGGCGACGTCCGGGCTGCACCATCACCTCATCCGGCGAGGCCTGCGGACCCATGCCGGGATCATCGTCGAGACGGGGGAAGCCCGGGAGGTCACGCATTACGCCCTGCTCATCGGGTACGGAGCGAATGCGATCTGCCCCTACGTCGCCTTCTCGACCGTCCGGGCCATGGCGGAAGAGGAGCTCCTCGAGAAAATGATCCTGCCGGGGGACGCGATCGACGCCTACGTCACGGCGGTGAAGAAAGGGCTCCTGAAGATCCTCTCCAAGATGGGGATCTCGACCATCCGGAGCTACTTCGGCGCACAGATTTTCGAGGCCGTGGGGATCGGGCGCGCCGTCATCGACAGGTATTTCTGCGGCACCGCATCCCGTATCGGAGGGATCGGGCTCGAAGAGATCGCCGCGGAGGCGAATGCGCGCCACCGCAGCGCCTGGCCGAAGGCCGGCCCCGTCGACTGTCTCCTCGACCCGGGCGGGATCTACCAGATCCGGGTCGGCGGGGAGAAGCACCTGTGGCCCCCGGAGGCGATCTACAAGCTCCAGCAGGCGGTGCGGACAGACGACTACAAGGTCTTCAAGGAGTTCTCCGCCATCGTCAACGACCAGTCGCGCCAGCAGGCGACGCTGCGCTCCCTCTTCCGGTTCCTTCCGGGCCGGACGATACCGATCGAGGAGGTCGAGCCGGTCGAACGGATCACCCCGCGCTTCGTCACGGCCGCCATGTCGTACGGGTCGATCAGCAAGGAGGCCCACGAGACGATCGCCATCGCGATGAACCGGCTCGGCGGGCGGAGCAATTCGGGGGAGGGGGGCGAGGACCCGGCGCGGTACATCCCCCTGGAAAACGGCGACAGCCTGCGCTCGAAGATCAAGCAGGTCGCTTCCGGACGCTTCGGGGTCACCATCGAGTACCTCATCAACGCCGACGAGCTGCAGATCAAGATGGCCCAGGGAGCGAAACCGGGCGAGGGGGGCCAGCTC
The DNA here is from genome assembly GCA_016219515.1 of Deltaproteobacteria bacterium. GTDB lineage: Bacteria > Desulfobacterota > Deferrimicrobia > Deferrimicrobiales > Deferrimicrobiaceae > JAENIX01. Next base: position 25,902 of record JACRMU010000065.1, on the reverse strand, counting down.
CCCGGCCACAAGGTGAGCGTCGAGATCGCCCGGGTCCGGCACACGACGCCGGGGGTGACCCTCATCTCCCCGCCGCCGCACCACGACATCTACTCGATCGAGGACATCGCCCAGCTCATCTACGACCTCAAGTCGGCGAACCCGGAGGCGAAGGTCTCGGTGAAGCTTGTCTCCGAGGTCGGCGTGGGAACGGTCGCGGCGGGAGTCGCCAAGGCGAAGTCCGACCTCGTCCTCATCTCCGGGCACGACGGCGGAACGGGGGCATCCCCGCTCACCTCGATCAAGCACTCCGGCCTTCCGTGGGAGCTCGGCCTTGCCGAGACGCAGCAGGCGCTCATCCTCAACCGGCTCCGGGACCGGATCGTCGTCCAGACCGACGGGCAGCTCAAGACGGGACGGGACGTGGCCGTCGCGGCGCTTCTGGGAGCCGAAGAATTCGGCTTCGGGACGTCGGTCCTGGTGACGCTGGGGTGCATCCTCCTGCGAAAATGCCACATGAACACCTGCTCCGTGGGCGTGGCGACCCAGGACCCCGCGCTGCGGGCCATGTTCGCCGGGAAACCCGAGCACGTCGAGCGGTTCCTCCGCTTCGTCGCCCGGGAGCTCCGGGAAACCATGGCGGAACTCGGATTCCGGACGGTCGACGAAATGGTCGGGCGGGTCGACATGATCGAGATGCGGCCGGCGATCGACCACTGGAAGGCGAAGGGGGTGGACCTCTCGGGCATCCTCCTCCCGGCCGGGGACCCGAAGACCTCCGTGCGGCGACGCATCCGGCCCCAGGAGCACGATCTGGAGTCGGCCCTCGACGTGGAGCTCATCCGCCGGGCGGAAAGCGCCCTGACGAAGGGACATCCCGTCCGGATCTCCCTGCCGATCCGGAACGTCCACAGGACGGTGGGGACCCGCCTCTCCGGGGAGGTGGCGAAACGGTTCGGCGCCCAGGGCCTTCCGGACGGGACGATCGACCTCCGCTTCACCGGCTCGGCCGGCCAGAGCCTCGGCGCCTTCCTCGCCCCGGGCATTTCGATCCGGATCGATGGGGACGCCAACGACTACCTCGCGAAGGGGATGTCCGGAGGGCGGATCGTCGTCACGCCGCCTCCCGGGTCCGCCTTCCTGCCCCACCGGAACATCATCGCCGGCAACGTCGTCCTCTACGGCGCGACGGGCGGGGAGCTCTACCTCCACGGGGTGGCCGGCGAGCGCTTCGCCGTCCGGAACAGCGGGGCGAAGGCGGTCGTCGAGGGGGTGGGCGACCACGGCTGCGAGTACATGACGGGGGGGATCGTCGTCGTCCTCGGCCGCACCGGGGTCAACTTCGCGGCCGGGATGAGCGGCGGGATCGCCTACGTCTACGACGAGACGGAGCTCTTCGACACCCGCTGCAACCTCGACATGGTGGACGTCGAAAGCGTGTGGGCCCCCGAGGATGCGAAGCAGCTCCGGACGATGATCGAGAACCATCTCCGGTACACCCGCAGCGCCCGGGCGAAGATGATCCTCGACGACTGGGAGTCGCGCCTCCCCCTGTTCGTCAAGGTCATGCCGGTCGACTACCGGAAAGTCCTCGAGCGGATGCAGCTGGAAGAGTTCCACGAGGCCGAGACCCTTTCGGCCACCGAAGAGGTGTACCGTGGGTAAGAATACGGGCTTCCTGGAATACCCGCGGGAAAATCCGCCCCACCGGCCCGTCGCGGAGCGGGTCCGGGACTTCGTGGAGATCGAGGGGATGCTCCCCCGCTCGACCCTGGAGATCCAGGCGTCCCGGTGCATGGATTGCGGCATCCCCTTCTGCCACGCCTTAGGGTGCCCGGTGAAGAACCGGATCCCCGAGTGGAACGACGCGGTCTACCGGAAGCAATGGAGGAAGGCGCTCGATCTCCTCCACGCCACCTGCAACCTGCCGGAGATCACGGGACGGGTCTGCCCGGCCCCGTGCGAGCCCGCTTGCACCCTGGCGGTCAACATGCCCCCCGTGACGATCAAGCACATCGAGCTCCAGATCGTCGAGCGGGGGTGGAGCGAGGGGTGGATCGTCCCCGAGCCGGCACCGGTCAGAACGGGCAAGAGGGTCGCCGTCATCGGGTCGGGCCCGGCGGGGCTTTCCGCGGCCCAGCAGCTCGCCCGCAAGGGACACGACGTCGTGGTCTTCGAGAAGGCCCAGAAGGCCGGGGGGCTCCTCCGGTACGGCATCCCGGACTACAAGCTGGAGAAATGGGTCATCGACCGGCGGCTCGAGCAGATGCGGGCGGAAGGGATCGTCTTCGAAACGGGCGTCAACGCCGGGAAGGACATTTCCGTCCGATACCTGCGGCGGACCTTCGACGCCCTCCTCCTCGCCACGGGCGCCACGGTTCCCCGGGACCTCCCCGTCCCGGGGCGGGACCTGAAGGGGGTCCACTTCGCGATGGAGTTCCTTACGCAGCAGAATCAACGGATCGGCGGGGAGCCCCTGTCGCTGGAGGGGATCGGCGCCGCCGGGAAGAACGTCGTCGTCATCGGCGGGGGCGACACGGGGTCGGACTGCATCGGCACGAGCCGGCGCCACGGAGCGCACGCGATCCACCAGCTGGAGATCCTTCCGAAGCCCCCCGACGAGCGGGTCCCGACGAACCCGTGGCCGATCTGGCCCAACGTCCTGCGGACCTCCTCCGCACAGGAGGAGGGGTGCGAGCGTTCCTGGAGCGTCTCGACCAAGGAGTTCGTCGGGGACGGAGGGCAGGTGCGCAAGCTTCGCTGCGTCCGCCTCGAGTGGTCGGGCCCCGATGCTTCCGGCCGCATGAATTTCCGGGAGATCCCCGGGTCGGAGTTCGAACTGCCGGCGGACCTCGTGCTGCTCGCCATGGGGTTCGTCCACGTGGAACACGGCCCGCTGGTCCGGGACCTTTCTCTCGCGCTCGATCCGCGGGGAAACCTGCTGGTCGACGAAGACCGGATGGCTTCCACGCCGGGGGTCTTCTCGGCCGGAGACGCCAAGCTTGGGGCGTCCCTGGTGGTGCGCGCGATCGACGACGGCCGCCAGGCGGCGGAAGGGATCGACCGGTACCTTTCTATCTCTCCAGCAAGATCGTGACGGGCCCGTCGTTCACGAGCGTAACCGCCATTTCCGCGCGGAACGACCCGGTTTCGACGGGAAGCTGCGTCATGCCTCGCAGGCGCCGGACCGTTTCATCGTATAGGCGTTCGGCCTTTTCCGGCGGGGCGGCTTCGGAAAAGCCCGGACGGTTCCCCTTCGAAGCGTCTCCGTAAAGAGTGAACTGAGACACCACCAGGATCCCCCCGCCCACGTCCGCCACCGAGAGGTTCATCTTCCCCGCCTCATCCTCGAAGATCCGCAGGCGGAGAATCTTCTCGCACATCCACTGAACGTGCGATTCGTCGTCGGCATGGGCGATCCCCACGAACGCCAGCAGCCCCTGTCCGATCCTGCCTTGAACCCTCCCCCCGACGGCGACCGAGGCGCTTTTCACTCTCTGAAGGAGGACCCTCATGCGTCCAGCGCTTCCCGGACCTTCCTCGCCAGGATGGTCGGCGTGTACGGCTTCGGCAGGAACTGCAGGCCGGGTTCGATGACGAACGATTCGTGAACCGCGTCGGCGGAATAGCCGCTCGTGAAGATCACCTTCAACTCCGGGTTCTCCGCGCGCATCGCCTCGTACGCTTCCTTCCCCCCGATCCTGGGCATGACCACGTCCAGCACGGCGAGCGATATGCCCTTGTTCCGGCGAAAGACCTCGATCGCCTCCTCCCCGTTCCTCGCGGTCAGCACGGTGTACCCGTATTCCTTGAGGATCCGCTCCGCGAGCGTCCGGATCGTCTCCTCGTCCTCCGCCAGAAGAACCGTTTCGTTCCCTCCGCGGAGCGGCGCTTCCCTCCTCTCCGCCGCCGCATCGGGCGCGGCCTGCACCGCGGGGAAGTACACCTTGAACGTCGTCCCCATGCCGGGCTCGCTGTAGAGGTGGATGAACCCGTCGTGCTGCTTGACGATCCCGTACACCATCGCCAGCCCCAGCCCCGTTCCCTTGTCCGGCGCCTTCGTGGTGAAGAACGGCTCGAAGACCCGCTCCCGGGTCTTCTCGTCCATGCCGATCCCCGTGTCGGAGACCACCAGCGCCGCGTATCGCCCGGCCTTCACATAGGGGTAGCGATCGATGTAGGACTCGTCGAATGTGACGTCCTCGGTTTCCACCGACAGGACGCCGCCGCCCGGCATGGCATCCCGGGCGTTCAGGACCAGGTTCATGAGCACCTGCTCCAGCTGGGCGCGATCGGCGCGGACGGTCGGAAGTCCCTTGGCGAGGATCGCCCTTTTCTCGATGCTCTCCCCCGTCACTTTCCCGATGAGCTTCATCAGGTCGTTCACCGCGGCGTTGAGGTCCAGGTTGACCGGCTCGATGACCTGGCGGCGGGCGAAGGTCAGGAGCTGTCTCGTCAACGTGGCCGCCCGTTCCGCGCACCGCATGACCTCGTCGAGATCGCCGGCCGCCTTCGGGTCTCCCGCCATCCGCAGCCGCAGCAGCTGGCTGAATCCCAGGATCCCCGTCAGGGCGTTGTTGAAATCGTGCGCGATGCCGCCCGCAAGGGTCCCCACGGTCTCCATCCGCTGGGCGGTCTGGAGCTGTTTCTCCAGCCGGGCCTTCTCCGTGATGTCGTGGACCGTGGAGAGAATGCCGATCACGCTTCCATCCGCTCCGCGCAGGGGGACGTGGAACCATTCGCAGGTGATTTCCTTCCCCCCCTTGCGGAGGTTGGCGGTCACCGACTGGACCATTTCTTCCCCGTCCAGGAGCTTCGCCCAGGCCCGATCCACCGGGGACTGCGCTTTCGGCGGAACGATCAGGTCGTAGGAATGCTTCCCGACCGCCTCGGCGGCGGTCCACCCGAAGATTTTCTCGGCCGTGGGGTTCCACTCCCGCACGCGGAAATCGTCGCCCCACACGACGTACCCCATCGGCAACCGCTGAATGTGGAAGGCCAGCCGCTGGTGCGCTTCCCGCAGCGCCTCCTCGGACCGGTCGCGCTCGCGGATCTGCTTCAGGATCCGGCTGCCGCCCGCGCCGATCCCGGCCAGGCCGAGGAGCCAGAGGAGGCAATGTCCCGCGATCTCCGATCGCATATGTCCCCCCGACGCGGCCTGGAACGGCGCAAGGGGGACCGAGACGCTGATCCCGCCGCGGATGTCGCCTTCCTTGTACCCCTGCGCCGCGTGGCACATGAGGCAGTGCGACTCGGCGGCGAACGGAAGCATCAACCGCAGGTAGGGTTCCCTTTCGATCGTCTCGACGGAGCTGACTTCGGTCTTCCCCTGCTCGAAGGCCCGAAGGGCCTCCGCCTCCCAGGGGTCGGGAGCGTTGCCGGGACGGATCGGCTTCAGACTCGTGATGTGACCCCGGAATCCGTACTGCGCAAGGCTCAACTCATGAACCTGGCGCGTCATGTACTCCGGGTTGATCAGGGTCAGCGGGCGGCGCGACGGCGTACCGATGTCCCGTTCCCGGATGTTCGAGAGGTAGGGGTTCGGCGGGGTTTTCCCGGTCACCGTGACGTAGACCCCGCCGTGGCCCGAGGCCCAGCGGTGGTAGGCGAGGTCCTTGTTGATGCTGGATCGGGCCTCCGAGCGCGCCATCTCCCGGATCCCCTTGCGATGTTGCCGCAGGTTATACAAGAAGGAGGATCCGGCCAGTGCCGTCCAGATCAGCGAAACGACAATGATGTACGTTTTGACACGGGCGTGACGGGCCGCTGGTTCCCGCGATTCGCTCAATGCCGACCTTCCTGATGTTGAAAACCCGCAAGCCGGAATATACCTACATCTATATTAACCGATGATTCTATGTCAATGGATCCGGCACCCGTGGTCCCATTTCCGGGAATCCGGCGCTGCCGCGCCGCAGCGGAACGGAAAGTCAGTTCGGCGTCGCGGACTGGTATAGGAGGCAGACATCGATCTTCTCGCCGGCCTTGAAATCGGTCCTCTCCGCCGGCAGCACGGCGATCCCGTTGGCGAGAACCATCGTGCGGAGGATCCCGGTGTTCTGGTCGCCGGACATCCAGGCGGCGTACTCCCCCTCCTCCACGGCGACCCTCACGCGGAAGAAGTGCGCCTTTCCCGCCTTTTTCCGGATGGGCTCCTTGAGGACCGCCTTCACGAGGCGCTTTTGCGGCTCGGGGTGCCCCATCATCTTCAGCAGCGCCGGGCGGACGAAGACTTCGAACGTAACGAGGGAAGAAACGGGGTTCCCCGGCAGGGAGAAGACCGGCTTCCCGTCCTTCATCCCGAAGGCGGTGGGGCGGCCCGGCTTGATGTCCACTTTCCAGAAAACCTCTTCCACGGACAGTTCGGCAAGCACTTCGCGGACGAAGTCCCGGTCGCCCGCAGAAACTCCGGCAGAGGTGACGAGGGCATCGGCGGCAAGCCCCTCCCGGATCTTTCCCCGGAGGCATTCCTTGTCGTCGACGGCGATGCCGAGGAGCACCGGCGCCGCCCCGGCCTCCTCGATGGCCGCCGCGAGCGAAACGGTGTTGCTGTTGACGATTTTCCCCGGGGAGAGCGGTTCGCCAAGCTCCACAAGTTCGTCGCCGGTGGAAAGCAGCGCCACCCGCGCCTTCCGGTACACCGGGACGAACGCCTTCCCGAACGAGGCCAGCATGCTGATCTCCGGCGGGCGGAGCACCGTTCCCGCGGGGATGACCCGGTCGCCGGCCTTCACGTCCTCTCCGCGGAAACGGATGTGGGCGCGGGGCTTGACCGCGGCGCGGATCCGCACGAAGCCGCCGGACTCTTCGGTTTCCTCGAAGGGGACCACGGCGTCGCACCCTTCCGGGATGGGGGAGCCGGTCATGATCTTGACGGCGCATCCAGGGGTGACCTTGGGGTCCGCGGCATCCCCCGCCGCCCGGTACCCGGTGAGCTTCAGCGCCGCCGGCCCCGCGCAGTCCCCGCTGCGTACGGCGTAGCCGTCCATCGCGGAGTTGTCCCACGACGGCATGTCCGCGGGAGCGCGAACTTCCTCGGCAAGCACTCTCCCGGCCGCGGCGAAGATCGGCACTCGTTCACCGCCCAGCGGTGCGACGCGGGCGAGGATCCGGTTTCTCGCTTCCTCGAACGGGATCATCCTGTCCTGCTTTCGTTCCTCACCGTCTCTCCCCTTCAACGCATCCGGACGTCACGCGGCAGATCCTTCCTGCCTCGAGCCGGATGCGCTCGTCGCCCTGCCCTCCCGCGCGGCCCGGGTCGTGCGTGGCCATGATCACGGTGGTCCCCCTGGCGGGCAGCCCGACGATGACGCCGCGGATCACTTCGGCGCTCTCCCGGTCCACGTTGGCCAGCGGCTCGTCGAGGAGGAGCGCGCGAGGGGCCAGCACGAGCGCCCTCGCCAGGGCCACCCGCTGCATCTCGCCCCCGGACAGCGCCCTCGCTCTCCTGTCCCCAAACCCTTCCAATCCTACCATTTTCAACGCCTTGTCGATCCGTTCTTTCCCGGCCGCGCCGTCGATCCCCCTTACCTTGAGGCCATAGGCGACGTTGTGAAAAACCGTCCCGTCGAACAGGTAGGGAGACTGGTGGAGAAGCGTCACCTGCCGCCGCAGCGCAACCAGGGTCTTCCCCTCCCATTCGACGCGCATCCCCGCATAGAACAGCGCCCCGGACGTCGGGCGGAGGAGGAACGCCAGGATGGAAAGGAGCGTCGTCTTCCCCGAGCCGTTCGGGCCGGTGAGGAAATGGAAGCTCCCCTCGCGGATCTCGAGGGCGGGAATGGCCAGGACCTCCTTTTCCCCGTAGCGCTTCCCGACCGATTCCAGGCGATAGAGCGGTTCCAATGCTACTTCCTCTGCAGGAACTGAAAAATGACGTTCACCGCCAGCGCAACCGCCATCAGGACGATCCCCAGGGCGATCCCCAGGGCAAACTCCCCTTTGCTCGTCTCCAGGGCGATCGCGGTGGTCATCGTCCGCGTGTACCCGAGGATGTTCCCCCCCAGCATCATCGCCACCCCGACCTCGGAGACGACCCTTCCGAACCCCGCGATCACGGCGGCCACCATGCCGAAACGGATTTCGGAGACCAGCGTAAGGACGCTCTGGAGACGGTCTCCCCCGAGCGTCATCGCGGTGGGAAGGATGGCGGCATTCGCCCCCCGCACGGAGCTCAAGGCGAGGTTGGCCACGATCGGCGCGGCAAGGAGCGCATCGCCGACGATGATGGCGGAGGGGGTGAACAGGAGACCGAACCCTCCGAACGGCCCCTGGCGGCTGATGAACCCGTAGACCAGGAGGCCGATGAGCACCGTGGGGACGGCCATCAGGCTGTTGAGTCCGGTGATGACCGTCCGCTTCAGGGGAAACTCCGTAAGCCCCACGGCAAGCCCGGCGGGAATCCCGAGGAGCGCCGCAAAGATGATCGACCAGAAGGAAACGTACAGGGAGGTCCAGACCGCATGGCAGAAAGCCGGGTCCCGCGTCACGATGAGGTAGAGCGAGGCCCTCAATGAGTCGAGCAGGAAATCCACTTAGTGCTTCACTTCATGCGGGCCGTGGACGAAGAAGAGCGGCTCCCCGTCGATCTTGAAATCGGCGATGATCCGCCGACCCTCCTCGCCGGTCAGGTATTCGATGAACTTCATGGCCAGCCCGTGTTTCACGTGCGGGTGCCTCGCCGGGTTCACGGCGATGACGCCGTAGGGGTTCCAAAGCCCCTTGTCCCCCTGCCGGAGGACGGCGAGGTCGGTCTTCTTCCGATACGCGATGTACGTCCCCCGGTCGGCGAGCGTGTAGCCGCGCACCTGGGCCGCCATCTGGATCACTTCCCCCATCCCCTGGCCGGCCTCCAGGTACCACTTCCCCTTCGGGACGATCCCGGCGGCCTTCCAGATCTCCTTTTCCTTCTGGTGGGTGCCGGACTCGTCTCCCCGGGAGACGAAGCGGGCCTGCGCCGCCGCGATCCGGGCAAAGGCGTCCGAAGCGCTGACCGTGTTCCGGATCCCCGCCGGATCGTCCGGGGGGCCCAGGATTACGAAGTCGTTGTACATGACGTCCCTGCGGTTCACCCCGAACCCGTCGGCGACGAACTTGTCCTCCGGTTTCCGCGCGTGGACGAACACCACGTCCACGTCCCCGGTCTCGCCCAGCTTGAGCGATTTCCCGGTCCCCACGGCGATCACGTCGACTTTGCAGCCATGCTTCTTCTCGAAGGGCGGGAGCAGCACGGCGAGGAGCCCGGAGTTTTCCGTGGAGGTGGTGGTGGACATCCGCAGCCGTTCCATCGCCAGCACCGGCGAGCCGGGCAGCATACCGGCAATGAATGCAAGAAGGAGACACCAGGCCGGCAGAATGCAACTACGGCGATGGAATTCCCTCGTTCCCCGCCGCGTCACCCGCTCACCCCCAGGATGACGCTGGACGCCTTGATGACGGCGCAGACGTGGTCGCCGGGCTTGAGTGCCAGCTTCTTCGCGCTTTCCCGGGTGATGACGGAGGTCAGTACGTTCCCTCCCGAGAGTTTCACGGTCACGTCCTCGTTCACCGGGCCTTCCGCCAGCTTCTCCACGGTGCCGCACAGGAGGTTCCGCGCGCTGATCCTCGCTTCGTGGAGATCCTTCCCCAGCAGGACCGAGCTCGCCTTGATGATGGCGTACGCCTCCATCCCCTTCCGGAGGCCCAGGCTTTCCACGCTCTCCTTCGTGATGACCGCGACGACCGTATCGCCCCCCTTGAGGGAAAGCGTCACCTCCGCGCTGACGGCCCCTTTCTTGACGCCCGCGACCTTCCCCAAAAACGTGTTTCTCGCGCTCACTCTCATGGCGATCCTCCGCAAAAACCGATAGAAGTTCTCCACGTCTCCGATTTTTTCCGAAAGCCCCCCGAGGAACCTCTCGTGCTCCCGCTGCAGGACCCGGTATCTTCGGACGACCTCCCTCCCTTCCTCGGTGAGAACGGTACCTCCTCCCCCCTTGCCGCCCGTCGTCCGCCGGACGAGCGGCTTTTCCGAGAGGTTGTTGATGGCGCTCACGACATCCCATGCCGTCTTGTAGCTGATCCCCGCCGCCCGGGCCGCCTTCGTGATCGAGCCGTTCTCTTCGATCTTCTCCAGCAGCCCGATCCGGTCGCTTCCCAGGAGGACGGCGTCCGCCTTATGGAGCCAGACCGCCCCCGAGACTTCCAGCTTGTTCCTTGCCCGGCGCATCGGCGGCCGTGCCCTCCTTATTTTTTTAGAAAACGACCTGCGCCTGCACGCGGACCTGCTTGTCGAGCGTTATATAATATGATTTATAACGATCGAGTCAATACAAAATAAAACGCATTTTTTTTCACGATTCAGTGGGTACCGAACGAAACCCTACAGAAATACTATGAAATTCATTCTATTGAGAAAACATACTGTTTCCCAAGTAATTTTTTTATTGATCTTTATAAAACCATTTTATAATATTTCTTCGCACCTCCGATTCCACACCCCGCGAATTCCAAGAATCCAGGCATGGATTCCTTTTTTTTTATTCATTAACTCGCCTCAAGAAAAGGAGGTGCAACGCATGGGAATTTCCAGGAGGGAATTGTTCAAGCTCTCCGGGGCGGGACTGGCCGCCGGCGTACTCGGCCTCTCCCTCGAGCCGGTCGAGGCGAAAGCCCAGGACCTGCAGATCCGGTACGCGAAGGAGTCGACGAGCATCTGCCCCTACTGCTCGGTCGGATGCGGATTGATCCTCCACTCGCTGAACGGCAACCTCATCAACGCCGAGGGGGACCCGGACCACCCCATCAACGAGGGGTCGCTCTGCCCGAAGGGTTCTTCCGTCATTCAGCTCCGGGACAACGCGGCGCGGGTGACCAAGCCGCTCTACCGGGCCCCGGGGGAGAAGGAGTGGAAGGAAGTCTCCTGGGACTGGGCGCTCGACGAGATCGCCAAGAGGACGAAAAAGACCCGGGACGCCACCTTCCAGGCCAAGAGCAGGATCAAGGTCAAGGAGAAGGTGGGCGACAAGGAAGTGGAGAAGGAGATCGAGGCGGTCGTCAACCGGACGATGGGGATCGCCCACGTCGGGAGCGCCGCCCTGGACAACGAGGAGTGCTATCTCCTCCAGAAGATGATGAGGGGGTTGGGCCTGGTCGCCATCGAGCACCAGGCGCGAATATGACACAGCGCCACTGTAGCGGCTCTGGCAGAGTCGTTCGGACGAGGCGCGATGACGAATCACTGGATCGACGTAAAGAACGCTGACGTAGTGCTCATCATGGGGGCCAACCCCGCGGAGAACCACCCGGTCGCCTTCCGGTGGATCATGAAGGCGAAAGACGCGGGCGGAAAGATCATCGTGGTGGACCCGCGCTTCACCCGAAGCGCGTCGAAGGCCGACATCTACGCTCCTTTGCGCTCGGGAACCGACATCGCCTTCCTCGGCGGGATGATCAACTACATTCTTCAGAACAAGCTCTACATGGATGTGGCGGTCAAGAAGTACACCAACGCGAGCTACGTGGTCGGCCCGGACTTCAAAGGCCCCGGGGAGCTCGCCGGCCTCTTCTCCGGCTACGACGCCAAGAAGCGCTCCTATGACGCCAAGAAGTGGTCCTTCCAGAAGGACACGGACGACAAGATCGTCAAGGACGAAACCCTCTCGAATCCGCGCTGCGTGTTCCAGCTGATGAAGAAGCACTACTCCCGGTACACGCCGGAGATGGTTTCCAGCATCACGGGCACCCCGAAGGAAACGCTCCTCAAGGTCTACGAGGCGTATGCATCTACGGGGAAGCCGGACCGGGCCGGGACCTCCCTCTACGCGATGGGATGGACCCAGCACACCGTGGGGACCCAGAACATCCGGGCGATGTCGATCATCCAGCTCCTGCTGGGCAACATGGGCGTGGCCGGCGGCGGCGTGAACGCGATGCGCGGCGAGTCCAACGTCCAGGGGTCGACCGACCACGGCGTTCTCTTCCACATCCTGCCCGGCTACATGCCGGTTCCGTCGGCGGACATCAAGGACCTCACCGCCTACATCGAGAAGTACACGCCCAAGACGAAAGACCCGATGAGCGCGAACTGGTGGGGGAACCGGAACAAGTACATCGTCTCCTACCTCAAGGCGATCTACGGGGCCAAGGCGACCAAGCAGAACGACTTCGGATACCACTGGCTGCCCAAGACCGACCCTGGCATGAACGCCTCCTGGATCATGCTCTTCGACAACATGGCGCGCGGAAAGTACAAGGGGTTCTTCGCCTGGGGCCAGAACCCCGCCTGCTCCGGCACCAACGCGGGGAAGGTCCGCAAGGGGCTTGCCACCCTGGAATGGATGGTGACGGTCAACCTCTTCGACAACGAGACCGCATCGTTCTGGAAGGGACCGGGGGTGGATCCCGCCAAGATCAAGACGGAGGTTTTTTTCCTGCCGGCCGCCGCCTCGTTCGAGAAGGAAGGGAGCATCACGAACTCGTCGCGCATGGCGCAGTGGCGCGTCCCGGCGGTCAAACCCCTGGGGCAGTCCCGGCCGGACGCCGAGATCATGAACGACCTGTTCTACCGGATCAAGGGGCTCTACGCCAAGGAGAAAGGGGCCTTCCCCGATCCGCTGATGAACCTCGCCTGGGGGTACGGCTTCAAGCGGGCCGACGGCACCGTCAAGACGGTGGACATCCACGCGGTGGCCAAGGAGATCAACGGCTACTTCCTGGCCGACGTGCCGAACAAGCCGAAACCCGGGCAGAAGCCGCCCAAGGAGAAGCTCCTGGGCAAGAAGGGGGAGCTGGTGCCCGGTTTCGCGCTGCTCCAGGCCGACGGCACGACCTCCTGCGGGAGCTGGATCTACTGCCAGAGCTACAACCAAAACGGGAACATGATGGCGCGGCGGGGGAAGAAAGACCCCACGGGCCTGGGCCTCTTCTCCGAGTGGGCGTGGGCTTGGCCGGTCAATCGCCGGATCATCTATAACCGCGCTTCCGTCGACCTCGACGGCAAGCCGTTCAACGTGAAGAAGGCGGTCATCTTCTGGAACCCGACCGCCCCCATGCCGGACGGCAAGTTCGGCAAGTGGGAGGGAGACGTCCCCGACGGGCCGTGGCCCCCGATGGGCAACGAGAAGGAGGGGAAGAAGCCGTACATCATGCGGGCGGACGGGGTCGCCGCGATCTTCGGGCCCGGCCTGAAGGAGGGCCCCTTCCCCGAGCACTACGAGCCGCTGGAGTGCCCGGTCCAGGAGAACCCTCTGTCCAAGCAGCGCGTAAACCCCGCCGCCAAGATCTTCTCGGCCGACGGGATGCCCGAAGACGTATTCGCCTCGTGCGACACCCGGTTCCCGTTCGTGGCCACGACGTACCGGGTCACGGAGCATTGGCAGACCGGGGTCCTCTCCCGGAACGTCCCCTGGCTGCTGGAGCTTCAGCCCCGGCAGTTCGTTGAAATGTCCGTGGAGCTGGCCAAGGAGAAGAACATCAAGAGCGGAGACCTCCTGGAGGTCTCCTCGGCGAGGGGAAAGATCGAGGCCGTCGCCGTTGTCACCCCCCGCTTCAAGCCGTTCAAGGTGGCCAACTCCACCGTCCATCAGGTGGGGATGCCCTGGTGCTTCGGGTGGTTCACACCGGCCGTCGGCGATTCAGCGAACCTTCTCACGCCGACCGTCGGAGACGCCAACACCATGATCCCGGAAACCAAGGCGTTCATGGTCAATATCAAGAGCAAGGGGTGAGCGCCATGGCCGAATCGAGAATGGCATTCCTGATCGATACGTCGCGCTGCATCGGCTGCCGCTCCTGCCAGGTGGCCTGCAAGCAGTGGAACAAGCTCGACGCCGACAAGACCGTCAACCAGGGGACCTACGAAAACCCCCGCGACCTGACCTCCAACCTCTACAACCGGATCCGGTTCATAGAGAAGACCGACGGCGGCAACCTCAAGTGGCTTTTCCTGAACGAGCGGTGCGTACACTGCGGCGACGCCGGCTGCATGAAGGTCTGCCCTTCCCCGGGGGCCCTCTACCGGACCCGTGAAGGGTTCGTCGCCTTCAACGCGGAGAAGTGCATCTCGTGCAAGTACTGCGTATCGGCCTGCCCCTTCGGCGTCCCGCGGTACGGCGCCGACGAGAAGGTCTCCAAGTGCCACCTCTGCTTCGACCGCATCGGCGCGGGGATGTCCCCGGCCTGCGCGAAGGCGTGCCCGACGCAGACGCTCCAGTACGGGCCGCGGAGCGGGCTCGTCGCCAAGGCGAAGGCCGCGAAAAAGACGCTCTACGGCGAGGCGGACCTTGCGGGGCTGGGCGTGCTCTACCTGCTGGACGACAAGCCGGAAGTCTACGGCCTGCCGGCGAACCCCTCCATCCCCACGTCCATCTTCCTCTGGAAAGACGTGCTGAAACCGCTGGGGCTCATCGGCTTCTGGGGCAGCATCGTTGGGGTCCTCACCCACTACGTCACCTTCGGCCCCAGAAAACTGGAGGAAGAGAATTCGGAGAAGGGAGGCGGCGCACATGGGTAAATACGTGGAGCGGTTCAATGCGAGAGAGCGGATTCTCCACTGGTTCGTCATGTTGTCGTTTTTCATGTTGGTGTTCTCGGGACTGGGACTTTACTCCAGGATTTTCCACGGCTATTTCGACCTCTTCGGCGGCGGCGAAGCCGCGATCTTCATCCATAAATACATGGGCGTCGTCTTCTTCGTCAGTTCCATCCTGCTCTTCCTGAACCATTACAAGGAAATGAACTCCTTCGACGAGGACGACCGGCGCTGGTTCAGGCTCCTGGGAGGCTACCTCGACCGGGACCCGGAACACATCAACAGCGGCAAGTTCAACGCGGGGCAGAAGGCCTACGGCCTTTTCATGGGGATCGCGACGATTCTGCTCGGAGTCACCGGATTCATCAACTGGTTCCCCGCGTCGTTCCCGATCGGCATCGTCCGGCTCTCCCTGCTGCTCCACGGGACGCTGTTTCTCATCTTCATCATGTTCGTGATCGTCCACGCATATTTGACCACCATCGGCAACCCGGGCACGCTCGAAAGCATGATCTACGGGAACGTCCGGAGGATCTGGGCGAAAACGCACCATCCGAAATGGTATAAGGAGATAAGCGGCCAGTAAAAAAACCAGGCTGGAGAGGGATGCCGCAGACCGGCAGGAAAAGGGAACATCTGGATCGCACGGTCCGGGAGCGGCCGGAATACCGTGAGGTCCTCTCGCTGTTCCAGGGCCTCTTCGCCTACATCGACGGACGGGAGGGCGACACCGGCATATCCTTCGCCCTCCCGGAACAGCACGGCGCGGAACGGGTAAACGGCGGGCTCCCCCTGGTCGCCCCGGAGAACCTTTCCGTGGACCGGGAAAAGGCAGGGGCGTTTCTCAGCGGCATCGTGGGCGTCATACGCGGGGCGAACCGGGATCCGCTGGGAGGAGTGGAACTCGACCGGATCGGGCGCGCGCTGGAAGAAAACGCCCTGGAACTACCATTGCTCTTATCCGCCTGCCTCCAACGGGAACGGAAAAGCCTGGAGGAAGCGGCCGCCGCGATTTCCGTCCGCCCGCCTCTTTTGACATTCATTCTCGAAACTTCTCTCAAGACGGCGCTTTCGCTGGCCGCGGAATCGGTCGACCCGAAAACGGTCGAAGGGTGGAAAGAGGGATATTGTCCGGTCTGCGGATCCCGGGCCGGGATGGACGAACTGGCGGGCGAAGAGGGGAAGCGTTTCCTGTGCTGCTCCGCCTGCTCCTTCCGCTGGCCCTTCCCGCGCCTCCGCTGCCCCTACTGCGGCAACCAGGACCCGGAGACCCTCTCCTATTTCCTCGCCGGGGACGAGCCGGTGCGGGTCGGCGTCTGCCGCAAGTGCAGCCGGTACATCAAGACCAGGGATTCGCGGAAGGGGAACGGGGACGTCCCGCTGGAAGCGGAGGACCTGGCGACCCTTCACCTGGACCTTCTGGCGGGGAAAGAAGGATTCGAGAGGGGAAGATGAGCCGCGGCAAGGACCGGGAAGAACCGGAAAAGCCACCCCCCGTCCTGCGGTTCGACGGCCGCCGGCTCTCCGAAATGGAGCACCGCCCGGTCCGGGAGTTCCCCATCGCCCTCACCGTCAACGGCGTCGAGCTCGCCACGCTGATCGCCTCCCCCCACGACCTGGTCTACCTGGTGGCGGGCTTCCTCCGGATGCAGGGGCTGGTGAAAAGCGCCGACGACCTTCTCGTGCTCAGCGTATGCGGAGATTTCGGCGCCGCCACCGTGCGGATCCGCGGAGAGGTCCCGGCACGGCTGACGCCGACGCTCACCTCCGGCTGCGGAGCGGGGATCACGTTCCACCTGCATCCCCCCGCCGGAGGGAAGGAAAACATACCCGCCCCGGGCGTCACGGGAATGGACGACACGGTCTTCTCCCCGGGCGACGTCTTCGCCATGATGAACGAGCTGGCGCGGCAGTCGGATAGATACAAAAACCACGGCGGGATCCACTCCGCCGCCGTCGGCGACGGCCGGTCGGTCCTGCTGCACGCGGAGGACCTCGGGCGGCACAACACGCTGGACCGGATCGCCGGCGAGGCGCTCCTCAAGAACATCGACCTCTCCGGGAAGATCCTCGTCACCTCCGGAAGGATCTCCTCCGAGATGGTCGCGAAGGCGGCCTCCCTGGGGATCGCCCTCATCGCCTCCCGCAGCTCGCCCACCGATCTGGCGGTCCGGATGGCGCAGGAACTTGGGATCGCCGTCATCGGATACGCGCGCGGCGGCAGATTCAATCTATATACCGGCACGGAGCGGATCGACGTCCCCCCGGAAGAGAACAGGATCGCCGGCGTCACAGGCGTCATCCTGGCCGGCGGGACCTCCAGCCGCATGGGGAGCAACAAGGCGCTGCTCCCCCACCAGGGGGGAAGGTTCGTCGAGGCGATCCACCGGCAGATGGCGGCCCTCTTCCGGGAGGTCCTCGTCGTCACCAATACGCCGGAGCTTTTCGATTTCCTCCCCTGCCGGAAGGTGAGGGATCTCATCCCCGGGATGGGGGCGCTTTCCGGGATCCACTCCGGCCTGTTCCACAGCGAAGATCCGCATGTGTTCGTCGTGGCCTGCGACATGCCGCACCTCAACCCCGTTCTGATCCGGCACCTGGCCTCCCTGGCGGAGGGGAGCGACGTGGTCGTCCCCGAGGGGAAGGAGGGGCTGGAGCCGCTGCACGCCGTCTACGGGAAGGGCGCGCTGCAAGCCATCCAGGAGACCCTCCACGCAGGCAAGGGAAGGGTCGTCTCCTTCTTCGACAAGGTGAAGGTCCGGAAGATCGCAGGCGATGAGGTCTCCCGGTTCGATCCCGAATTCCTGTCCTTCCGGAACATCAACACTCCGGAGGATTACTACCGTTTCCGCGACGAGGGGAAATCCTCGCAAGGCGCCGAGCACGGCAAGCCGCATTCCCGGAAGGACGGGGCCTGAATCGTTCCGGCTTCCGCAAACCCGGACCCGCAAGAGAAGGAGAACCTCATGAAGAAAGGGCTCGCAACCGCGCTTCTCGCCGCGGGCCTCCTCCTCTTCGCCGCCGCGGTTCCCGCCGCCCGGGCGATCGCCGCCGAGCAGCGGTACGACGTGCCCGTCGGCAATTCGCACGCCCTGGGCCCTCCGAACGCCCCGGTCACGCTGATCGAGTTCATCGATTACCAGTGACCTCACTGCAAGGCGGCCGGTCCGACCGTCGAGAAGCTCCTGAAAAAGCACCCGGGGAAAATCCGCCTGGTCGTCAAGCAATACCCCTATCGGTACCGGGACTTCTCCCACATCGCATCCGAGGCGGCGCTGGCCGCCGGGGACCAGGGGAAGTTCTGGGAGATGCACCACCTCCTGCTCAGGAAATCTCCCGACCTGGACCGGGCCAGTCTCATGCGGTGCGCGAAGGAGATCGGGCTGGACATGAAGAGATTCGTTGAATCGCTCGACGGGATGAAGCACGAAGAGATCATCGAGAAGGACCGGCGGCTCGCCGTGTCGCTGGACCTTTTCAGCACGCCCACCTTCTTTTTCAACGGCAGGAAGGTCGTGGGAGACCGCCCCTACGAATATCTGAAGAAGATCGTCGAGGAAGAGCTTGCGGCGGCGAGGTAGCTTTCCGAGCGGAATCCTGCCCGCCGCGGGCCTCCTGCTGGCGACGCTTCTCGTTGCGCTTCCCGCCGGGGCGGGGGCGCTGCGGCCGCTCCCCCCTCCGCCGGTCCCGGAGGGGAATCCCCAGACCGTCGAAAAGATCGAGCTGGGAAAGAAGCTCTTCTTCGACCGGCGCCTCTCCGGGGACGGGACGATGAGCTGCGCCTCCTGCCACGTCCCGGACCAGGCGTACACGGACGGGCAGGAGATCTCCTTAAGCTATCCCACGACCCGGAACTGGCGGAACGCTCCCACCTTGATCAACGCGGCCTACTTCCAGTCCCTGTTCCACGACGGCCGCGCCGCCACGTTGGAGGAGCAGGCGCTTTTCCCCGTCATGTCCTCCTTTGAAATGAACCTGAATCTCGATTTTCTGGAGGAGAAGCTCCGGATCGTGCCGGAATACGCGGCGGCATTCAAAAAAATCTTCGGCGGAGAGGTCACGAGAGCGCGGATCGCGATGGCGATCGCCGCCTTCGAGCGAACCCTGGTTTCCGTCAACGCGCCGATCGACCGGTATCTCGCGGGAGACGACGCAGCCCTGTCCCCGGAGGCCCGGCGAGGGTACGGGATCTTCACGGGAAAGGGGAAATGCGCCGACTGCCACTTCGGTCCCCACCTGTCGGACGACCGGTTCCACGCGCTGAACGTCCCCGAGAACCCGGAGTACCGGAAGGACCCGCGCATCACGGCCACAAGGCGTTTCGTGGCGAAGGTCTTCGGCTACGATGACTACCGGAATCTCGAGGAGGACCCGGGACGCTACCTCGTCACCAAGGACAGGAAGGATTGGAAAGCGTTCCGGACGCCGACCTTGAGGGAAATTTCGAGGACCGCTCCGTACATGCACAACGGAATCCTGAAGACGCTGGAAGAAGTCATCGAATTCCTCGACCGGGGCGGAGGTCCCGGGAACAAGGCGCTTTCGCCGCTGGGGTTAAGCGATGGGGAAAAACGGGCGCTGAAGGCCTTTCTCGTCGAGGCGCTCTCCGGGGACGAGGTCCGCCTCAAGGTCCCGGCGATCCCGTAGGAACGGAACAACCGCCGCGGCCTACCTCGTCCAGGCCAGCCACCCGCCCAGGATCTTCTTCGCGAACGGGGTCAGCCGAGTCCGGTTGTACGCGTCGGCGACCTGTTTGACGGCTTCCGCCTGCGTCGGATAGGAATGGATGACGTTCGCGACGGTCCCGAGGCCGATGTTCCCCACGATCGCCAGGGAGATCTCGTTGATCATCTCGCCGGCGTGGCGCGCTACGATGGTCGCTCCCAGGATCCTGTCGGTCCCCTTCCGGGTATGGACCTTGACGAACCCTTCCTCCTCTCCGTCCACGACGGAGCGGTCCACCTCGCGCATCTCCCGCACGAAGGTTTCCACCGGAATCCCCCTTTCCCGCGCGTCCCGCTCGTACATCCCGACGTGGGCGATCTCCGGGTCGGTGTAGGTGCACCAGGGGACGGTGAGAGCGCTTACCCTCTTCCTTCCCAGGAAGAGGGCATTCTGAATCGCGATGCGGGCGGCGGCATCGGCGGTGTGGGTGAATTTGTGCTTCAGGCAGACATCTCCCGCGGCGTAGATGCGCGGGTTGGCGGTCCGCAGGAAATCGTCCGTATCGATCCCTTCCCGTGCGTCGCACCCGACCCCGGCGGCATCGAGATCCAAGCCCTCCACGTTGGGGGTGCGCCCGGCGCCGATCAGGATCTCGTCCACGGCGATCGTGTCCTCCTTGCCGTCGCTCCGCCGGAGATGGACCCGCTTTTCCTTTCCGGCGGCGGCGATGCGCGTTACGGCGGTGTTGAGCCGCACGTCGATCCCTTCCCTGCGGAACGTTTCGTGGAGAAGCGCGGCGGCGTCCGGGTCCTCCCGTGTCAGGAATTGTGGGGCCCGCTCGATGAGGGTCACCTCCGAGCCGAACCGCCGGAACGCCTGCGCCATTTCACACCCGATCGGCCCCGCGCCGAAGACCAGGAGCCGCGTCGGCAGTTCGGTAAGCGAGAAGACGGTCTCGTTCGTCAGGAAGCCGGCCTCGGCAAGCCCATCGACGGCGGGGACGGCGGCGCGTGCCCCCGTGGCGATCACCGCTTTCGAGAAGCGCAGCGTTTTCCCGCCGACCTCGACGGCGTCCCGCCCCGCGAACCGGCCTTCCCCGAAGAACACGTCCACCCCCAGCGACCGGAACCTCTCCGCGGAATCGTGCCCGCTGATGCCCGCCCGGAGCCGGCGCATCCGCTCCATCACCGCCGGGAAATCGGCGGCGGTTCCGCCCGCGGCCCCCACCCCGTAACGGCCGGCCTCCCGGATATCGAAGGAGACGCGGGAAGAGCGGATGAGGCACTTCGACGGCACGCATCCGACGTTCAGGCAGTCGCCGCCCATGAGGTGCCGCTCCACGAGCGCCACCCTGGCGCCCAGGCCCGCAGCTCCGGCCGCGGTCACCAGACCCGCGGTCCCGGCTCCGATGACGACCAGGTTGTAGCGAGGCGCCGGCTCGGGGTTTTCCCAGCCGGGGGGGCGGACGTTGGCGACGAGATCGAGGTTGTAACGGTCCTCGGGGAGGACCCGCCCCATGACGGGAGCGGCTTTCCGGATCGCTTCCATCGCGTCACTCTCCCTTGATCTTCTTGATGATCCGGGGAATGAAGAAGGAAAAGACGAAGAGGGCCACGGAGAAGATCACCTTTCCGGACAGCAGACCGTTCCAATCGCCGCTCCTCCAGACGTCCCGGACCGTTCCCACGAAAAACGTGAAGATGAAGACCCCGACGACGATCCCCAGGGCCGTGCCGAAGAAGTAGTCCCAAAAACGCACCCGCGTCAGCCCCATTCCGAAATTCATGGGCGTGAACGGAAAGTAGACCAGCCGCAGGTAGAGAACGGTGGCGAAGCCGTTTCGCTCGATCGCTTCGTCGTACTTGACGAGCCGGTCGCCGACGAGGGACGCGGCGAGGTCCCGGCCGAGGGTGCGCCCGATCCAGAAGGCGGCGCTGGCGCCCAGCATCGCCCCGATCCAGACATAAAGGAAGCCCTGCCAGGCGCCGAAGATCGCTCCGCCCAGCGTCGTGAGCAGCGTGCCGGGAAGAAACAGGCACACCCCGGCCGCGTATACCAGGATGAAGATCGCCGGGCCCCATATGCCGGACATTTCCAGGAGACGCCCCAGCTCGCCGGGGGTCAGATAGCTTTTGATGGGAGTGAACCGGACCGCCGCAACGGCGGCCGCGATGAACGTCAGAAGGAATATCCCCTTGAGGAGCGGCCTTTTCCCCTTGACCGGGGCGGGCTGTGCGGCTTCCACGCGACTTCCTCTCCGTCGACGCGGGCAACGGCTCCGATTTTCCGTCGGACGGATGCCGCCCCGGTTCGTTCCGACGCGATC
The DNA here is from genome assembly GCA_016219515.1 of Deltaproteobacteria bacterium. Taxonomy (GTDB): domain Bacteria; phylum Desulfobacterota; class Deferrimicrobia; order Deferrimicrobiales; family Deferrimicrobiaceae; genus JAENIX01. The sequence continues at coordinate 4,423 of JACRMU010000065.1, read as the reverse complement.
GATTCTTCCATGAGATTCCTTCCGGACGGGGATCGTTTCCCCCCCGGTCCGTTCGTTTCCGACAACCGGTTTTATATGTTCGTGAGCTCCCTACGCCAGGTCGTGGTCCCTCGGTATCGGCTTCCCTTTGGTCTCCAACAGGTCCAGCTTATGGCTGATCGAGATCTTGATGTTCTGGATCGTTTCCTTTTTCGTATTTCCGTAGGCGCGGCATCCGGGCAAGGCGGGACAGTGGGCACGATATCCCCCGTCATCCTTCGGCCCCAACAGCACGGTATAGGTGTATCTCCTCATCTCTCCCCTCCCCTTTTCTCCTCCTCCTCCTCCCCCGGCGGCCGGCGACGGGAGAGGAGGGAGGAAGGTCCGATTTGCAACCCCGGCGGAAATCATTCCGCCCGGCAGTCGACGTTGATGGACGAAGACCGGCCGAAAGGAACGCTGTAAGGATCAGGCAGGGGGTCGGAAGATCTCGGGGGAAAAAAGCGAGGAGGCGAGATTCCGGGAGGCGTTGCTGAAAAGTTCCCCCGCCCGCGGGGGGAGGACCAGGGGCGCAAACGACTCGCCGAGGCCTTCCATGCAGACCGGGCAGATGAAGCTGTCGCGGGAGTCGAAGCCATCGTCTTCCATCGCCGTGAAAATTTCCATCCTCACGGAGATCGTACCCTTCAGCGACGGGAAGGCGAAGTCGTCGGCATCGGCCTGCGGCGCGAACAGCAGGCACGCCAGCGCGAGAGCGACAACGCTCATCGTCCGACGATATGCGCTCGAACGGATCATGGTTCCCCGCACCCCAGCGGCGTTTCGCCGTCCCCAGGGGATGGATTATGCCAAACCGTCCGTGAAAATAAAAGGGGGCGCTGCAAATGACGTGCAACTTGTTGATTATAAAGAAGTTGGCTGCTGAAGCAGACCCAATCCCCTGCCCTGCGTCGCATTCACAAGGCCGCAAACGGCAATGCGACGGCATCCGGTTCCAGCGAGAGCGCCGCATCGCCCGGATGGACGACGAAACCTTTCTCCGCCCGGCCGTAGAAATCTTTCCGGAACAATACGATGTTCTTCGCCATGGAGCGATCGGGAGTCGCCGACATCCTTATTTCGATGGGAATCAGTCTGCCCGCGGTTTCCACGACCAGATCCACCTCGACGCCGGTCGATGTTCTCCAGAAATAGAGTTGCGTTCGCCCTCCCCTTCCGGACAGCCGTCGCACGATTTCGCCGACGACGGCCGTCTCGAAGATGGCGCCGCCCATCGGGCCGGCCATGGCGTGCTCCGCGTCCTTCAACCCCACCAGGTAGCACAGGGTTCCCACATCCGCGAAGTAGACCTTGGGTGTCTTGACGAGGCGTTTTCCATCGCTGCGGAGGTACGGCCGGAGAATGAAGATCTGGCAGGTGGACTCCAGGACGGAGATCCATGCCTTGACCGTGTTCACCGCAAGGCCCAGCTCTCGAGCGAGGTCGGTGATGTTCAGCAACTGCGCGCTGCGCGCCGCCAGGGCGCGGAGAAACGCATGAAACTGCGAGAGGTCCCCGACCTGGCGAAGGGAGCCGAGGTCCCGTTCGAGGTAGGCCTGGACGTAGCTTGCGTGCCAGCGGGCGACGTCCCGCTTCGGATTCGTCGCCATCTCCGGATAGCCTCCCTTCAGGAAACTCTCCCACAGATCGCGGAACATGAATTCGTGTCTCCCCGTGTCGGCTCCCTTTTCCCAAGGAAAGCCGGCCTGCGGCGTCCTCGCGGCCTCCCGGTAGGAAAACGGCAGCAACCGCAGCATGGCGGCCCGGCCCGCGAGGAACTCCGTGACTTTCTCCGCCAGGAGCAGGTTCTTGTAGCCGGTCAACAGGTACTGGCCGGTCTTTCCCCTGCACTCGTCGATCTTTTCCTTGACGTACGGCATCAGGCCCGGAGCGTGCTGGACCTCGTCCAGGATCACCGGCGGCGGGTGCCGTTCGAGGAAAGACCGCGGGTCTTCCGTGGCCGCGGCGCGCACGTCCGGCCACTCCAGGGAGACGTACCGATGGGTTTCCCGAAACAGGTCCCGCAGGAGAGATGTTTTCCCCGACTGCCTCGGGCCCGCGAGGACGACGGCAGGGAAATCTCTTGCCGCCTTTCGGACTGCCGGCTCCAGGGATCTTTCCAGGTATTCCATGGTTGCTCCTTGAATTGTCTATTTTTGCAATTATGCATTTATAATGCATAATTGCATCAAAAAAAACACTTCCCTATCTCTTAGGAATCGTCATAATCAATACCTTGCCTCTCCACTGGATAGGGATGGAGCGACAATCCGGGAGTTCGGGGCATCCCGACCGCCCGGGTCCGTTTTCATTAACGAATTGCAAACCGATCCGAAAGGGGATCCGCAAGTCCTGATCCACGCCGGTGCCCTTATGTCGGAAACCCTCTCTCCAGACGTGGTCGTCTACCTCTGCACCAACTGCATTCCGCAGGACGCGAATCTGCCTCGGCAATGGGACCAGGAAGGCGCCCGGATTCTCGTGCGGGAAGTCCCCTGCAGCGGAAAGATGGATGGGCAGTACCTCCTGCACGCGATGGAAGGCGGCGCCCGCGGCCTTTGCGTGGTGGCGTGTCCCAAGGGAGACTGCCGCCTGTCGCAAGGCAATTACCGGGCGGAGATCCGCGTCCGCACGGTCCGGCGGCTGCTGGCGGAAATCGGACTTCCGCCGGAACGGGCCCAGCTGGTGCACTTCTCTCCGAACGATCCGCCCCGGCAACTGGAACAGCTCGTCCGAAGCACGGTCGAGCGCATCTGTGCCCTGGGGGAAAACCCACTTCGCGCGGCAAGGTAGAAACGCATGAGCCCACAGGCAACCGGCCTACAGGAACGAATCGCATCCGGGAAAACGATTCTGCTGGCGGAGGTCCATCCTCCGCGGAGCGGGGATCCGGCGCCGTTGCGGGAAGCCGCCCGACGGTACGCCGGGAAGGTTCACGCCGTGGGCGTCAGCGACAACCGGGACCGGGTCGCCATGTCGGCGCTGGCGGCGGCCTCCCTGCTGAAGGCCGAGGGCCTGGAGCCGATTCTCCACGTGACCACGCGGGACCGGAACCGCATCGCCCTGGTGTCCGAGGCGCTGGGCGCGCAGGCCCTGGGGATCCGCAACCTGCTCTGCACCAGCGGCAACCACCAGACGCTGGGCAGCTTCCGTGCCGCCCGGAACGTCTACGACATCGACGCCGTGCAGCTGCTGCAGGCCTACGCCCGCCTGGCGACCGACGGCGCGCTCCTGGGCGAAAGCGGGTTGGAGGGGGCCGGCCCGTTCTGCCTGGGCGCCGTGGCGTCCCCGGATGCCGATCCGCCCGCCCTGCAATGGTTGCGGCTCGCCAAGAAGACGCGGGCCGGGGCGAAATTCCTGGTGACGCAGCCGGTCTACGACCTGGAGCGTTTCGAGGCGTGGTGGAAAGAGGTCGTTTCGCGCGGCCTGCACGAACGGACCGCCATCCTGGCGGGCATCCATCCGCTTTCCGACAGCCATTTCGCCCATGCGGGACCGCGTGCGCAGCAGGCGATTCCCGACCCGCTGGCGGCCCGGCTGGCGTCCCTGAGCGATCCGGGCGCCTGGCGCGACGCCGCCATCCAGATCGCGCTGGAAACCGTCCACCGGCTGTCGAATCTCCCGGGGATCCGCGGCTTTTGCATCTCCGCCGACGGCGACCACGAGGCCGCCCTTCGAATCATCGATGAATCCGGGTTGGCGAGCGACTGACCATGCCCGCCAAGTACGTCATCCACCACAAGACGGCCAAGCCCCGTTTCCGTCCCATCGGCAAGCTGGGGATCGTCGATTGGAGGGAAGACTGCTCCGGCTGCCACAACTGCGTGAAGCGGGGCTGCGTCTACCGGTTGTACCGCGACGAGGCCGACACCCTGCGCGACGAGGCCGGCTACCTGGACTACATCTACCAGTGCAAGGGCTGCCTGAACTGCATCCAGAACTGCACGAAAAACATCCTGACCCGGGTGGTCAACCCCGAGTATCTCCGGCTCGGCGACGGCTATTACACGCCGGACCTCATCCTGTCCACGTGGTATCAAGCGGAGACGGGGAAGATCCCGGTATCCGGCGCGGGCTACGGCGGCCCCTTCAGCGGCCCCGGCTTCGATTCGATGTGGACGGACATGTCCGAGATCGTGCGGCCCACGCGCGACGGGATCCACGGCCGGGAGTACATCAGCACCAGCGTGGACATCGGCCGCAAGCTGCCGCACCTGGCGTTTGAAAACGGGCAGTTGAAGGTCGATCCGCCGCCGCTCGCGGAAACGCCCCTCCCCGTGATCTTCGACCGGATCCCCCGGCACTGGAACCGCGGAGCGGTAATGGCGGCGATCGCGTCCGCTCCGTCCTGCACCAGTTCCCCCACGCGCCCGGCGACGGCCGCACCGGCAGGGCTGCGGATGGC
>JACRMU010000064.1:18173-22635 GCA_016219515.1 Deltaproteobacteria bacterium | reverse complement strand
GTTGTTGATACATCCCCTCAAATTGATGACGATCCGGGAAAGGAAGAAGTTGGGGAACTTGATCGGCATCCCAGTGATGATGAGGAGGATGACCGAGCTGAACATCACCATGTGCTGGAAGCGGAAGTTCCGGTTGAACCGCTGGAACATCTCCCCTTCCTCGTGGTGCTTCTCCTTCCTGCGTTCCTCCCGGCGCCGGCGGTCCTCTTCCCGGCGCTCCGCGGCCGTGCGGAGCCGGATCTCCCGCTCCATCTCCTCGCGCACGCGGCGGCGGATCCTCTCGCGGATCTCGGCGGCCTTCGCCGGCTCGATGCCGGCGGTCTCCGCGGAAAGGGCCGCCTCCACCTCCCGCTCGATCTCTTCCTGCGGCATCGTCTTCTTTTCGTCGACGGACATGCGTTCACTCCCTGGATCCAGTGGAATCCGGAAGACCCCGTGCCCGGGAACCTTCCGCTACTTCCCCGCGCGCAGCCTCTTGGACCGCCCGTACATGTCGAGAAAGATATGTGCGATCAGCGCAAGCATCGTGCCGATGGTGAGATATTTGAAGAAGGACGCCACGTAGTAGACGATGCCGGCCTCTTTCTTCTTTGCGTCGATGTGCATTTTCCCGACGGCGAAGTTCGGGTTCGCCCCCGGGTGGCATTTCCCGCACGTCTTCGGGACGTTCTTCGGATTCACCGAGGAGAGGGGATCCTGCGGCGGCCGGATCTCGTGCGTCCCGTGGCAGGAGGAGCAGTTGGCCACCGTACGCGACCCGAACTGGTTCGCCACCCCGTGGAACGATTCCTTGTAGGTGGCGACCTGCTCCGTCTCGATGCCGAACTTGCTCATGATGGAGATGGACCCGTGGCACTTGGAGCATTGGTCGGCCACGTGGGTCGCGTACACCGTGGACTTGGGATCCTTGGGGCCGTAGATCGTGTGCTCCCCGTGGCACCCCGTGCAGGAGGGCGCCTCCTTGATCCCCTTGGCCACGGCGACGCCGTGGATCGACGTCTTGTATTGCGCGTAAATCTGTATGTGGCACCGCCCGCACGTCTCCGCGACGTTATGCTGCGAGACCGCCGCTCTTTCGTTCTTCGCCTTCAGGATCGAATGGCTGCCGTGGCAGTCCTGGCAGAGAGGGGCCTTCACGTTTCCTTGGGCGATCGCCTTTCCGTGCACGGAATCGAAATAGGCGAGGTAGGAGTCCGACTGGGGCGCCCCCTCCGCGTTTCCTTTATAGTGGCAGTGGGTGCAGGTCACCCGTCGCGGGCGCTACCGGTGCGGGATCTCGCTGACGTCGAAGTGGCAGTCCACGCACGTCTTCTTTTCATGCACCGACCCCTTCAGGCTGTCGGCCGTCACGAACAGCTCCCGGATCTTTCCGTCCACCAGGATCTTCCGGAACTCCGTCTTGCCGTGGCACAGGGTGCATTTCTCCAGGGAGATCCTGGCTTCCGCCGGGGGCGGGAACAACAGCGCGCTCATCCCCAGGAGGGCTGCGGCGATCACTGCGAACAGCGACGTTCTCCTCATAGAACCCCTTCCTGTTTGAGTTTTTCATATTCCAGCGGATGCTCCTGGCGGATCCACTCCGCCTCCACCTTCCCCGTCAGCCAGGACTTGTTCATCGGGAAAACGGAGGGATGAAGGTGCTCGTTGTACATGTGCCAGAACAGGAGGATCACGAAAGCGAGCAGCCCCTGGTACCCGTGAACGATGAGCGTCAGGTCCAGGAAGAGCTTCGGCAGGAACCTCATCGAAAAGGTTTCGGCCCAGAGGAAAACGCCGCTGATCGAGATCAGGAAGATCCCCCCCGTGGCGCCCCAATACTGGAATTTCTCCTTGTAGCCGTATTTCCCGAACCTCGGGTAATCCGTGACGGTTCCCAGGTTGTACCGGATCGCCTGGAGAAAATCGTCGAAGTCCTGCCTGCGCAGCATGACTTCCCGAAGCTCCCGCTTCCCTTCCCCGGAGAACAGCATGTAGTAGGCATGGAACACCATCTGGGCCAGCAGGAAAATCGCCGCCGCGCGGTGCACGAACCCCCGGAACAGGACCCCTCCTTCCAGCTGGATCAGCGTCCTGCCCAGCCAGTTCTCGTGGTACATCAACGCGAACCCGGTCACAGCGAGGACGAGCAGCGTGACCATGAGGAGAATGTGCTGTATCCGGAACATGAGCGACATGCGGACGATGCAGACCGGATCCGGCGATTTCGCGCTCATCGGCGTCACTCCTTCTTCCCTTCCTCCATCCGCTTGCGGCGCCGCCTTCCATGAAGCTCGAGGCCCACATGGAGGACGAACAGGACGACCAGCGAGGAGATGAAAATCGTGTAGAAGGCCCGCACGGCGAAAACCCCCATCGCCTTCTGGGGGGTCACTTCAACGTGGATCGCCCCCTTCGCGAAGTTCGGCCCTGCGTTGGGGTGGCACTTCCCGCAGGTCTTGGGGATGTTGGCCTTGTTGACCGTGGAGTCCGGGTCCGCAGCGGGGAGGATATCGTGGAACCCGTGGCACGAGGCGCAGTTGGCCGCCTTGGTCATCCCGTACTCCAGCGCGATCCCGTGGAAGGAGTCCATGTAGGTGGAGAACCGCTTCTTCGGGATGGCGTACTTGCTCGCGATCCCGGCGTTCTCGTGGCAGCGGGCGGAGGCGCAGGTCTTCGGAATGTTCTTCGAGTAGACCGACGAGGTCGGATCGGTGATCTTGGTGATCCGGTGCTCCCCGTGGCAGTCCGTGCACACGGGAGAATCGGCGATCCCTCCGCGCATCCCCTTCCCGTGGACGCTCTTCTCGTACTTCTCCAGGATGCCGGAGTGGCACTTGCCGCAGAGCGTCGGAAGGTTCTGCCGGTGAGTGGCGGAGCGGGGCTGGTCCCCCGGAAGGATGGCGTGGTTGCCGTGGCAGTCCGGGCAGACCGCGGTCCCCATCAAGCCCGATTTCTTCAGGGCCATGCCGTGGACGCTCGATTCGTACGCCTCCATCACCTCCTGGCCGGGAAGGTGGTACTTGTCCTCGATCGCCCGGTCCTTATGGCACTTGAGGCACACCCCCGCGATGGTCAGATGGAACGTCCGGGCGGCCGGGTCCTTCGATTTGCGGATATCGTGCTTGCCGTGGCAGTCGGCGCACCACGCCACGTCCTGGATCCCCTTGGCGTGCCCCTTGCCGTGCGTGCTTCCGGAGTAGGACTTCTCCGCGTCGGGGTGGCACTTGCCGCAGGACACCTTTTCCAGCTTCCCGTGGGGCGCCTTCGCGTCGGCGTGGCAGGTGGTGCAGCCCCCTTTCCCGTGGACCGATCCGCGATACGCTTTCTCGTCGACGAACAGCGACAGCGTTCCGCCGCCGGGAAGGGACTTCTCGATCGTCTTGTCGCCGTGGCAGTCCTGGCATTCCCCCACTCCGGGAGCCGCCGCCCCGGCCGCCCACGGCCAGGCGAGCAGCGCCGCCGCCAGGACAAGAGGTGTGAGCCGCGTCAGCATCCGTTTCATGACTCCTCCGTGGGCTTCCTGGTCTTTCCCGTCCCCGAAGCTTCGCCGGCCCGCTGCCTTGCGTCGATCTCCTGGAGCTCCAGGGCGTGCTCGTGCTCCATGTCGTGCCGGGAAAGTTTCCCGTCAAGCCAGGTGAACGACAACGGAGCGAAGTCGGGATTGATCATCACATAATACAGGTGCCAGACGATGATGGCCAGCGTCGCCAGGATCGCCTCGTAATAGTGGACGAGCGTCACCACGTCCAGCCCCCACATCGGGATGCGCTTGAGCGTTTCGTCCTGGAACCAGAGCATGAACCCCGTGACGATCATGACGATCGATCCCCAGACCAGCGCCAGGTATTCGGCCTTTTCGATGTAGCTGTACCGGCCGAACGGCGGCTTGTGGCGGTCGAATCCCGCGAAGTACCGGAGCATCCCCACGATGTCCTTGGCGTCCTGCCAGCGGGGCATCATCCGCGCGAACTGGTCGCGCCCGCGCGCCGTGAAAATCGCGTAATAGAGGTGGTAGATGCAGGTCGCCACCATGAGGACGGCGGCCACCCGGTGCCCCTGTCCGCGGATCGCGACGTTCGCCGCATCCGAGATGAAGGGGATCGACCACTTGAACTTCAGGGCGAAGCCGGTGATGACGAGGACGATGAACGTCGAGAGCGTGAGGAAATGCTGGATCCGTTCCGATGCGTTCATCCGCTCGTACGCCGGTTCTTCCCACTCCCTCCGTTTCCGGTAGATCGCCTGCAGCTTGCGGATGTAGTCGGCGCCGTTGTGGACCGCCATGCCGCCGATGACCACGACGATCATCCAGATGTAGATCTTCTCCACCCAGAACTTGATCTGGCCCCCGGTGCCGCTGGGCCCGAAGTGCATGTTCCCGCGGGCGAAGATCTCCGTGTCGATCCGGTGGCACTTGCCGCAGGTGACCTTGAGGTTCTTGGGGTTGACCGTCGAGCGCGGGTCGCGGGAGGGGAAGATTTCG
>JACRMU010000064.1:0-18126 GCA_016219515.1 Deltaproteobacteria bacterium | reverse complement strand
GAGCAGTTGGCCACCGTCACGTCCCCCAGCCGCTGGGAGAGGCCGTGGAAGCTTTCCTGGTACCCCTTCACCTTCTCCGTGGCGATGCCGTACTTGGTGGAAAGCTTCTCCGCGGAGTGGCAGGAGGGGCACGTCTTCTGCGGCACCGCGGCGAACGACACCGAGGAGCCGGGGTCGGCCGCCTGCCGGATGTCGTGCTCCCCGTGGCATTCCATGCAGCCGGGAGCGTCGGGGACGCCGCGGTAAAACGCGACTCCGTGCACGCTGTCCCGGAAGATCGCGAAAACGCCGTAATGGCACTTCCCGCAGGTCGCGGGGATGTTCGTCCGGAAGATGGGGGAAGCGGGGTCGAGCCGGTCCTTGAGGTCGTGGGACCCGTGGCAATCGACGCAGGTCGCGGACTTGTTCAGCCCCTTCTGGACGATCGCCCGGTTGTGGATGCTCTTCTCGTACATCGCGGCCGCGCCGGGGATGGGGATGACCCCCCGCTTGCCCAATTCAGGGCTGGAGTGGCACCGCGTGCAGGTCGCCGCAAGGTTCCGGAAATAGACCGGGGAGGTCGAGACGGAGGATTTCGGGATCGCGTGCGCGCCGTGGCAGTCGGAGCACTTCGGGACGTCCGGCAGCGCCTCCTTGCGGTGCACGATCACGTGGCGGCTTCCCTTGTACGCCTTGTTCGCCTCCGCGTGGCAGCCGGAGCAATCGACCGGTGCGAGCCGGGCGGCGTGGGGAAGGTCCTTGATGTCCGCGTGGCAGTCGGTGCAGGAGAGGTCGGTGTGCACCGACGCCTTGTACAGGGCGGGCTCCACGAAAAGATTGAGCCCGGGGAACGGCGGGACGTGCCGGACCGCTTTCGCCGGCCCCCCTTTCTTCACGTTGCCGGCCTTTTCCTGGGCCGACCAGGAGAGAATCCCGGAATCCCCGTGGCAGTCGAAACACTGCCCGTTATCCAGCGCGTACGCGCTGGAATGGGGTGCGACCGCGAGCAAGACAAGCGCAAGGAAGACAGTCGGTGCGGCGATGCGGATCGAGTCCCGGCGCAGGGGAAGCATGTACGCCCCTTTCTTCATCCGGATGTTTAGTGAATTACATGCAAGAGGTCAAGTGACATCCGTGATGGCAATTGTCGACTGTATACTGACAACGACCCTGTATACTTACAGCAACCCGGCGAGAGAATCAAGCCGAAACTTACGGTTTCATGGAGTCCCCGGGGACAAAGCGCCATTCGGTTTCGACGGTCGGTTCCATTGCGAATCCGCAGCATGGAACGACGGGCGGAGTCCCTTTTCCTTGCGAGGAAATCTCCTTCCGGCGGATCGAATGGGGGGCGACGGATGCGGGAACGGCCGCCATGGGGCCACGGCCGCGGCTTCCCGGGCTTACCGGACCGCACCATTGAACGAATTGCTTGCATAAACGGATAGTTACATGAGCACATGCCGGAGGAGACTCGGCGTAAATTTCGATCGCCCGCCGATTAAACCCCGTTCTATTTCGCCAGAACCCTCTTGAAAAGCTGTAGTTGAAGGAATTATTATTTTCGCCCGCGTTTTTCTTGACAGGATATGGGGGACACAATATCTTGTATGCGTGCCGCAGGAAACCCACAATATAAGCTATTATTAATCTATAAGGCGCTCCTTCCTGGGGTAAAGGAGCGCCGACGGAATGGAGTAAATACGATGGAATTGAACGTACCTGCCCCTCCTCACGCCGCAGCCGTCCCTTCGGAAGTCGGCAAGCGCCCCTCGGGGAAAGGGATCTCCGAGCTTCCGCCGAAGGAATGGTCCGAGCGGATGCACCGGAAATACGGGATTTTGCCGATTTCGGAGAACGCCCGGAAGGTGCTCGAACGAAGATACCTCAAGAAGGACACTCGAGGGGAAATCCTCGAATCCCCCGAGGAGATGGTCGCCCGGGTGGCCCACAATATCGCCTCCGCGGAAGGGTTCTTCTACGGCGCCCTTCCGGAGGTCGTCCTGCAGTGGGCGGAAACGTACTACGCGGCGATCGCGCGCATGGATTTCGTGCCCAACTCCCCCACCCTGATGAACGCGGGGCGGGAGCTGCAGCAGCTGTCCGCCTGCTTCGTGCTTCCCGTCGACGACTCGATGGAATCGATCTTCGAGGCGGTCAAGAACACCGCGCTCATCCATAAAAGCGGTGGAGGGACCGGTTTCTCCTTCTCCCGCCTGCGGCCGAAGCACGACGTGGTGAAATCCACCAAGGGGATCTCGTCGGGCCCCATCTCCTTCATGACCGTCTTCGACGCGGCCACCGAGACGATCAAGCAGGGAGGGACGCGCCGGGGCGCCAACATGGGGATCCTGCGGGTCGACCATCCCGACGTCCTCGATTTCATCAGCTGCAAGGCGAAGAGCGACCGGCTGAACAACTTCAACATCTCCGTCGCCCTGACCGAGGAGTTCATGAAAGCGGTGGAGGCCGACGCGGAGTACCCGCTCATCAATCCTCATTCCAACACGGAGACCGCCCGGCTCAAGGCCCGCGAGGTGTTCGAGAAGATCGTGGATTCCGCGTGGCGCAACGGCGAGCCCGGGATCATCTTCATCGACCGGATCAACCGGGACAACCCGACCCCCCGGCTCGGCGCCATCGAGAGCACGAATCCCTGCATCACCGGCGAAACGCTCGTCGCCGTGGCCGATGGGCGCGGAAGCGTGCCCATCCGGCAGCTCGCGGAGGAAGGAAAGGACATCCCGGTCTTCTGCCGCAACGGCAAAGGAAAGGTCACGGTCCGCATGATGCGGAACGCGCGCCTCACCGGGCGCGGCAAGCGAATTCTCAAAGTTGCGCTCGACGACGGCAATTCCTTAAGGACAACGGAAAACCACAAGTTCGTCCTCTCCGACGGGAGTGTCAAGGAGGCGAAGGATCTCCTGCCCGGCGACAGCCTCGGCATCATGACACGGCGCGTGGCGCCATTCGAGAAAGTCTTTTCTCTCACCGGCCGCAATGTACAGCCATATTCATGGATCTCCTCTACCGACCGCCCGAACTGGGATCTCGAGCACCGGCTCATCGCCAACTTCTATTTCCGCCGGCAGACCGGGAAAAACATCAGCCGGCGCGACCACGTCGTGCACCACCGCGATTACAACGGCCTCAACAACGACCCGGCCAATCTCCTGGTCATGACGAAAGAGGAACATTACCAGCACCATGCGAAGGACCGCGAAGGGGACAAGAACCCGATGCGCCGGTTCCCGGAAAAAAACTGGAGGAACGACCCGGCCCGGCAGAAAGAGATGCGTGAGAAGCACCACGTCGGCGCGAAGCGCGGCGAAGTCACCAAGGCTCGAGTCGGGGCCGCAACGGTAAGCCGCTTTGCGGACGAAGGGTTCCGGGCCCTCCACAGTGAAGCAGTAAAATCGGCCATGACGCAGAATCGCGCGGAATTCATGGAAGCGATCCACGCACGCGCGGTCAGGAAACTGGAGGAGTGCCGCACGGCGACCGATCTTCCGTGCTTCCTTGAAGACAACGTCGTGATGGTCGAGCGGTCATGCGAACATTGCGGCGCGACGTTTGTCGTCACCTGGAATCGGAGGGAGCAGTCGTTCTGTTCGCAATCGTGCTACGTGTCCCGGCACAACGGGGATTCCGGCATCCGGGAACGGATCGCCGACGGCCTGCGCTCCAACCGTCTTAACAAGGCGGAAGACAGGTACCGCGAACAGATCCGCTGCCTCCTCGACCTGAAGTTCGAGAGCGACCGGATGCCGCTCAAGAAGGAATGGGAAGCGCGTTGCGCCGTGGAAGGCGTGCCGAAGCGCCTTGGGACGGAATTCGCGTTTCCCACGTATGATGCCCTCAAGACCGCGGCCCTGATGCACAACCACCGGGTCGTCGCCGTGGTGCCCGACGGCGTCGAGGACGTCTACAACGGAACGGTCGACGAGTTTCACAATTTCTACGTCGGCCATTTCCAAGGATATTTTAAGGGCGATCTCTGCCACTACTATATAAACACTTGTCAATGTGGGGAACAGCCGCTACTCCCTTACGAATCGTGCAATCTGGGCTCCATCAACCTCGCCAACATGATCTCCGGGGAGAACGGCGGCACGCGGATCGACTACGACAAGCTCAAGGTCACGATCCACGACGCGGTGCGGTTCCTGGACAACGTCATCGACATGAACAACTACCCGCTGAACGAGATCCGGCAGATGACGATGGGGAACCGGAAGATCGGGCTGGGGGTGATGGGGTTCGCCGATATGCTGATCCGGCTCGGCATCCCCTACGACTCCGACGAGGCGCTGGCCGTCGGCCAGGAGATCATGAGCTTCCTCCAGGAGGAGTCGGTCGCGGCTTCCACCTTCCTGGCCCGCGAGCGGGGGGCGTTCCCGAACTACGGCATCAGCGTCTACCCCGAGCGGCAGAGCATCCCCCGGCGCAACGCCACCACGACGACGATCGCGCCCACGGGGACCATCAGCATCATCGCCGGCTGCAGCAGCGGGATCGAGCCGGTCTTCGCCCTGTCGTACATCCGCAACGTGATGGACAACGACCACATGGTCGAGGGCCATCCCCTTTTCGAGGCCGAGATGCGGCGGCGCGGGCTCTACTCGGTGGAGAAGATGAAGGAGATTTCCCAGACCGGCTCCGTGCGGCACATGGAGGGGATCCCCGACGATGTCCGGCGGGTGTTCGCCACGGCGCACGACATCTCCCCCGAGGCGCACCTGCGGATGCAGGCCGCTTTCCAGAAATTCGTCGACAACGCCGTGTCCAAGACCGTCAACTTCCCCTCCGACGCGACCCGGGAGGACATCCGGAAGGTCTTCGTCCTGGCGTACCGCCTCGGGTGCAAAGGCGTCACCGTCTATCGGGACCGGAGCCGCGACGAGCAGGTCCTGAACATCGGCGAGGTCAACCGCAAGGAGAGCGCCGGCGGTCACGAGCCGCTCCCCGCGCAGCCGGGCTTCACCTCTCCCCGGCCCCGTCCCGACACGCTGCTGGGCGTCACCAAGGAAATGAAGACCAGCTGCGGCAAGCTCTACGTGACGATCAACCGCGACCCGCAGGGGATCTTCGAGATCTTCAACCAGATGGGGAAGGCCGGCGGGTGCGCCGCCTCGCAATCGGAGGCGATCGGCAGGCTGGTGTCCCTGGCCCTCCGCTCCGGCGTCCAGCCCGACCAGATCATCAAGCAGTTGAAAGGGATCTCCTGCCACCTGCCCACGTGGGGCGGGAACGGCGGGAAGGGGAAGATCCTGTCGTGCGCCGACGCGGTTTCCAAGGCCATCGAGTGGTACATGGAGAACGTCGACAAGATGTTCGCCGGCATTCCCGGGCCCGCGGCGGACGCCTCCGTCGCCCCGCAGCAGCTGCCCGCCCGCAGCGACAACCTGGAGATCGCGCGCGGCGCCTGCCCCGACTGCGGCAGCCAGGTCGAGATGCAGGAGGGATGCCTCAAGTGCCGGTCGTGCGGCTTCTCGGAATGTTAGGGTTTGACTGCTCCGTTCGTCACGTTTGAGGGGATCGAGGGGTCCGGCAAGACCACCCAGATCCTGCGGCTTTCCGGCTACCTCGCCGGAAAGGGGATCTCCCACCGGGTCACCCGCGAGCCCGGCGGCACACCGCTCGCCGACGAAATCCGCTCCCTGCTGCTGTCGCAACGCGAGGAGTTCGTCTTCCCGGAAACCGAACTGCTGCTGTACGAAGCCGCCCGGGCCCAGCACGTCCGTTCGGTGATCCTCCCCTCGCTGTCCTCCGGGCAGGCGGTCCTGTGCGACCGGTTCTACGATGCCACCTCCGCGTACCAGGGGTTTTCCCGGAACATCGACGCCGCCCGGATCGACTGGCTGAACGACCTTGCCTCCGGCGGCGTCTCCCCCGATCTGACCCTTCTCCTCGACGTCCCCCCGGCGGACGGGTTCGCGCGAATCCGGGGCCGGGGCACGCGGCCCGACCGCATCGAGTCCGAATCCGTCGAATTCCACGGGAAAGTGCGCGAAGGATATCTGCGCCTGTTGGAGCGCCACCCCGGCCGGATCGTCCGGATCGACGGAACCCTCCCGGCGGACGACGTCTTCCGCCGGGTCCGCGAGACCGTATCGGCGCGCCTGGGATGGTAGGCCGCCTCTCCTCCCTCCGCGGGCAGGACGGCGCGGTCGCCCTCCTGCGCCGCTATTTCGAAACCGGGAACGTCCCTGCCGGTCTCCTTTTTCACGGCGAGGAGGGTACGGGAAAGGAGAAAGCGGCCGTGGCGTTCCTGGCCGCGCTCCTCTGCCGCGACCGGAAGGAAGACGGCGCCTGCGGCGAATGCCCCGACTGCCGCCTCCTTTCCTCCGGCGCCCACCCCAATCTCCTGCGGGTCGAGCCGGAGAACCACTTCATCCAGATCGCCGATATCCGCGGGCTGAAGGAGGAGCTTTCCCTCAAGGCGTTCTCCGACCGTCCCCGCGGGGTGCTGGTCTGCCCGGCGGACCGCATGACGCTCCAGGCGGCCAACGCCCTCCTCAAGACCCTGGAGGAGCCCCCGCCGGCGACGCACCTGCTGCTCGTGGCCCACCGGCTCTCCTGGCTTCCCCCCACAATCGTTTCCCGCTGCCAGAAGATCCCCTTTCGGACGATGCCGGCGGAGACGGTGGAGGACATCCTGGGAGAACTCCCCGAGGCGGGAAAACGGCGCTCGAAAGCGGCGCTCCGCGCGGCGGCGGCCTGCTCGGGAGGAAGTCCGGGGCGGGCGCTTCTCCTCCTCGACGAAATGGAAAAGAGCCGGGAAACCTGGGCCGGCCTGTTTACCCGCCCGGACCCCGCCGCGGTCTTCGCAACCAGCGATGGCTGGAGAAAGTCGGAAGCGCAGGAGGGACAGGCCGCCGTTCCCCTGGCCATCGTCCGGGACCTGGCCCTCTTATCTTCCGGGGAGAATGCGGATATAATCAATGAGGATTTGAGGGACGTGCTCTGCGCCATCGCCCCGCGGAAGACCCCTCAAGAGTGGACCCGGGCGTTCCGGACGCTTTTGACGATGTCCCGCCTGCCTCCCCAGGCCCAGAAACGGCTGGCGCTGGAGGCATTTTTATTTGACTTGCACGGAAAGGATTGAATGCGGATGGACCTTGCGGGAGTCAGGCTTCGCGGCGTCTGCAAGACGTTCCACTACGACTGCACCGGGACGGCGGTCAAGCGGGGGGATTACGTCGTCGTGCAGACGGAGCGGGGATCGGTGCTGGGCGAGGTCGTCCAGCGGGTCGACGCCTACTCGCCGTCCGGCGGCAAGCCCCCTTTCCACCGGATCGTGCGGACCGCAACGGCGGACGACATCCGGGTCCACCAGGAGAACGCGCGGCGGGAGGCGGATGCGCACACCTTCTGCCTGAAGCGGATCGAGGCCAGGGGCCTCCCCATGAAACTGGCGCGCACCGAGGTCCTTCTCGACCGGAGCAAGGCGATCTTCTACTTCACCGCCGACGGGCGGATCGACTTCCGGGAGCTCGTCAAGGACCTGGCCCACGAGATCCGCACCCGCATCGAAATGCGGCAGATCGGCGTGCGGGACGAAGCCCGGGTGATCGGCGGGATCGGGCCCTGCGGGAAGAACCTCTGCTGCGCCGCGTTCCTCTCCGACTTCGAGCCCATCACGGTGAAGATGGCCAAGGACCAGAAGCTGGCGTTTAACCCCGCGAAGCTCTCCGGGGTCTGCGGCCGCCTCATGTGCTGCCTCATCTACGAGCACGAATCGTACAACCGGGCCCGGGCCAAGGCCTGCGAAACCTGCGCGGCGGACCGGGGCGCGCCCTCCCCCGCGCCCGACGCCGGCGAGAGAGACGACCTCTCCTTCCGGTTCGGCGACGACGAGGAAGGAACCTCGTGAAGCCCACGTTCTACATCTCGACGCCGATCTACTACGTCAACGACGTCCCCCACATCGGGCACGCCTACACCACGATCGCCTGCGACGCGCTCGCGCGGTACCACCGGATGAAAGGGCAGAAGGTCTTTTTCCTCACCGGGTCGGACGAGCACGGCGAGAAGGTGCAGAAGAGCGCCACCCAGCAAGGCGTGACCCCGAGGGAGCTCGCCGACCGGGTCGTCACGCGGTTCCAGGGCCTCACTCCCGCGCTCGACATCACCAACGACGATTTCATCCGCACGACCGAGCCGCGGCACTACGCCTCCGTCCAGGAGCTCTTCCGAAAATCGCTGGCCAACGGGGACATCTACCTCGGCGAATACGAGGGATGGTACTGCACCCCCTGCGAGTCGTACTGGACCGACCTGCAGCTCGTCGACGGGAAGTGCCCGGAGTGCCGCCGGCCCGCCGAGCGGCGTAAGGAGCCCTCCTTCTTCTTCCGGCTCTCGAAGTACCAGCGGCCGCTGCTCGACTATTACCGGAAAAACCCCTCGTTCATCCGACCGGAGAGCCGCCGGAACGAGGTCGTCGCCTTCGTCGAGGGAGGCCTGAACGACCTGTCGGTCTCCCGCACCTCCCTTTCGTGGGGGATCCCGGTCCCCGACCGGCCCGGCCACGTGATCTACGTCTGGTACGACGCGCTCACGAACTACATCACCGGGGTCGGATACCCGGACGGCGGCGAGAAGTTCGAAACCTTCTGGCCGGCGGACATCCACATGGTGGGGAAGGACATCCTGCGGTTCCACGCCGTTTTCTGGCCCGCCTTCCTGATGTCGGCCGGAGTGGCTCCGCCTCTCGGCGTCTTCGCCCACGGCTGGTGGACCGTCGAGGGGCAGAAGATGAGCAAGTCGCTGGGGAACGTCGTGGACCCTTACGAGATGGTGGAGACGTACGGCGCGGACGCCTTCCGGTACTTCCTTTTGCGCGAGGTGCCGTTCGGGCTCGACGGCGACTTTTCCCGGAAGGCCCTTGCGCACCGGATCAACTCCGACCTCGCCAACGACTTCGGGAACCTGCTGAACCGGACGCTGGGGATGCTGGGGAAATATTTCGGCGGGACGGTGCCCGCGCCCTCCTCCGCGGGAGAAGAGGATTCCGCGCTCGTCGCAAGGGCCGGCGAGGTCCTGCGCGCCGTGGACGCCGCAATGGAGAACGTGGAGTTCCACAACGCGCTCACAGCCATCTGGGACCTCGTGAAGGCCGCCAACCGGTACGTCGACGCTTCGGCGCCGTGGGCGCTGGCCAAGGACCCCGCGAAGCGGGAGCGCCTGGGCACGGTCCTGTACAACATTCTCGAGGCCACCCGGATCTCCGTGCTGCTCACGGCCCCCTTCGTGCCGGCCGCCGCCCAGAAGATGTGGGAGGCGCTCGGGTGCGAGGGACGGGTGGGGGCTGCGGGCCTTTCCGCGGCCGGCGCGTGGGGCGGGCTCCGGTCCGGCGTCACCCTGCCGAAATCCGCCGTCGCCTTCCCCCGCATCGAGGAGTAATCGCGCCGCAAAAAAATTCAGGAACGTCCCCGTTTTTATGGAGGCGGCGGGAACCGATGTATTTCGACACGCACGCACACCTGGACCTGGAACCGCTTTGCGACACGGAAGAACAGGTCGTCCGCTGCGCGCGGGAGGCGGGCGTCTCCCGCATCGTCACGATCGGCATCCATCCCGACAGCAGCGAGAATGCCGTCGGGATCGCCCACCGGCACGCCGGCGTCTACGCCGCCGTCGGGCTTCACCCGCACGGCGCTTCGCATTTCTCGGATAGCATCCTCGCGCGCCTGGAGGAGCTCTCCCGGTGCGACAAGGTGGTGGGGATCGGCGAGACCGGCCTCGACTTCTTCCGCGACCGCTCCCCGCGGGAGGCGCAGCGGAACGCCTTCCGCGAGCAGATCCGGCTGGCCCGCCGGCGGAACCTGCCGGTCATCGTCCACGACCGGATCGCCCACGGCGAGATCCTCTCGATTCTCGCCGAGGAGAACGCCGCCGAGGTCGGCGGAATCATCCACTGCTTTTCCGGCGATTACGAAATGGCATGCAAGGCGATCGGGATGAACTTCCTCATCTCCATCCCCGGCGCGATCACCTACAAGGGGTCGGAAGCCCAGGCGGAGGCGGTGCGGAAGATCCCGCTGGAGAATCTTCTCATCGAAACCGATTGCCCGTTCCTCGCGCCGCTCCCCCACCGGGGGAAGACGAACGAGCCGGCCTTCGTCCCCCTCGTGGCGCGGAAGATCGCGGAGATCAAGGGGCTCGCGCCGGAGGACGTCGGGCGGGTCACGACGCTGTCCGCCCTGCGGATCTTCCGCATCCCGGCCGAGGAAGAGGTCCGCGTCTCCTACCGGATCCGCAATTCCCTGTACCTCAACATCACCAACCGGTGCACCAACGCCTGCGTCTTCTGCGCGAAACGCGACGATTTTCATGTGAAGGGGCACTACCTGAAACTGCCGGGGGAGCCGACCGTAGAGGAGGTCCTCGCGGAAGCCGGCGATCCGACGCGGTACGACGAGATCGTCTTCTGCGGATTCGGCGAGCCGCTGCTGCGGCTCGAGGACGTGAAGGCGATCGCGAAGGTCCTGAAGGCGAAAGGGGCGAAGGTCCGGGTCAACACCGACGGGCTGGCGAACCTGGTGCACGGAAGGAACATCCTGCCGGAGCTTGCGGGGCTGGTGGATGCTCTTTCCGTCTCGCTCAACGCCCCCGACGCGGAGACGTACTCCCGGATCTGCCCGAACCGCTACGGGCCTGCGTCGTTCCCCGCCATCCTCGACTTCCTCCGGGAGGCGCCCAGGCACGTCCCGTCGGTCGTCGCCACCGCCGTGGCCCTGCCGGACCTGGACCACGACGCCGTGCGCCGGCTGGCCGAGTCGATCGAGGGGGTGGCCTTCCGCCTCCGCCCCTTCGCCGAGGTGGGGTGAGGGCGCTACTTCCCCGCGGTCGGTGTGCCGGGGGACCCTTCCGGTACTGCAATCAGCCGGAAACTCTTGACCACTTTTTCGAACGTTTCCGCATCCCGGTTGAAATAATATCTCTGGGCCGCCGAGTAGCGGAGGTAGTAGAACCGGTCCTTCAATAAAAATCCGTAATAGACATCCCTGTACCTTGCGCCATCCTTGATGCGGTACGTGAAAACCGCGCGGAAACCCGAGATTCCGCCGATCGCCGCGGGCTTGTTTTCGAGGATCGCCAGATGAGTGAGCTTCGGATCGGAAGCGAACTGGTCGAGAGCGACCTCCGCGGTTTCCTGCGGAAGCATACCCTGCCGGAATTTCTTTTTCGTATTGGGCAACGCCTTTTCGATCTCGTTCTGCGTAATCATGATGCGCTGCAGCAGAAGGCCCTCCCGGGTGGCGATGAGGGCATTATCGTTTCCCATCCTCACCCATCCCTGGGGAAGATCGACGACGATGTTCAGGGTTTCGTTCTTGTACTCCCCGCCCACCTGGGTCCAGCGGGGAGTCGCGCAGCCCGCAAGGAGCACCAGGAACAGCACCGGAATGTACTTCATCGTGCGCCCCATCTATTCCATCGCCTTCAGGTATTCCTCGACGTATCCCCGGTCGGGGGCCTTGGGCGCGAGGGCAAGGTACCTCTCGAAATGCTTCTTCGCCTCCGCCTTCTCCCCTTTCTTCATGCGGATCATGCCGAGGCATTTATGCGAATCGGGATAGGAAGAGTCGAGTTCGATGGCCTTCCGGTACTCCGCGATCGCCTTCTCCTCGTCCTCCTTCTCTCCCTTTTGACGGAAGACCTCTCCGAGGAGATGATGCCCCCGTGCGTCCTTCCCCTGGATCGAAATGTATTTTTCCGCCCCCCGCCGGGCGATCCCGAACCGTCCCATCTTCAGGTCCAGCCGCGCGTTCTCGAGGATGACCTCCCTGGTCGCAGCAAAGAACGCTTCCCCGTTGCTGATCCCCGTCCTGCCCGCGTACTCCGTCTTCAACAGGGTTTCGTAGTTCTCGATGCGCTCCTGGATGCGGGGGTGGGTCCCGAAAAAAAACGGCTCCGAGATCTTCTCTTCTTCGATCTCCTTCTTGAGGTGCTCGAACAGCTTTGGCGCTTCCCGCGGGTCGTATCCGGCCGCCACGACGAGCTTGATCCCCTCCATGTCCGCTTCGGTTTCCAACTCCCTCGAATACCCGGTCACCGCGGCCGCGATCCCCAAACCGCCCAGAACGGCTCCGTAGGCGCCGGTGAGAACAATGGTGGATGCAAGCCACGCCGTCTTGTTCTTGACGTCCCGGAACTGTTT
The DNA here is from genome assembly GCA_016219515.1 of Deltaproteobacteria bacterium. GTDB lineage: Bacteria > Desulfobacterota > Deferrimicrobia > Deferrimicrobiales > Deferrimicrobiaceae > JAENIX01. The sequence goes on along the minus strand of JACRMU010000064.1, from coordinate 5,981 downwards.
CACGGCATGGCGGTGCGTGGTGTGTGTCATTTCATGTGCAAGAAGCGTCGCCAGTTGCGCCTCGTTCTCCATCTGCGCCAGGATTCCGGTATGGAGGTACAACGAGCCGGTGGGAAGCGCGAACGCGTTCAAATGCGGATTTTTCAGGACGCGGATCCGGAACGCTATGCGGCCTTTCGTCTCCGGCACGGCAAGCTTCTCCGCCACTCCGTTCAGGTACCGTTCGAGCGCCTCGTCGGCGTAAGGGAGCCCGCTCACGGAAAGTCCCTTTTCCATCTCCAACGACAGCGCCCAGATGTTTTTCTCGTCGCCCTCGAGGGCATAGTCCTTCGACGTAACGGGCGGCAGACCGGTCGTCGCGCATCCGCAAAGAAAGAGAGTTGCAAGGATGATTGCGGAATGGAAACGGTTCACGGCTTCCAGCCGGGGAAACCCGAGAGCATCTCTGCCGTATTCTTCGCCGCCCCTTCCGGCTCACGGAAGTCGTTGTTATAGGGATTCACCACGATTTTGTACCACAGGATGGCGCCGCTCCGGTCGATGAGGCCGAGATCCATCGCGGCATTCCCCGGCAGGAAATAGATCCCCGCAAGCGCTCCGATGAATCCGAGCGTTTTCCTCCCCCCCGTGGAGATGTGATCGCTCCCCTTCACGACGACAAGCGCGTCTACCTTCAAGGTGTCGAACAGGTTCTCCAAGGAGCCGAGGACGTAGCCGGAAAAATCCTGTTTCACCGGGAACCCGGTAAGGGAGGCGGATTGCAGGATGTAGCTCACGATCGCGGCCCGGTACAACGCCAGCACATCCTCCAACTCTTCCCGAACGTTGTTGTCCAAGGCGTCCTGCCGAATCTCGACCAGTCTTCCCCCGATGGTTTCCTTGACGGATCTTGCGACGTTCTCCTTCCCTTTGGCGGACCACTCCTCCATATACTCACTCACTCCGCCGGCGGAAAGCTCATGGATCCGGATGTCGGGAGGGAACATGCCGATCGACTTGATTTTCGCCAGTCGATCGGCGATGTCGGAACGGGACATCGTCGCGGTGTCGGATTCCGCCGCCGGTGCAAAACATAGAAGAATTATGACGGTAACGAAGAAAGGGACATGGAACTTCCGGAACGGCATAGTCATTCGTTGCTCCACAATGCCGTACGTCCGGCAAAATGCAAAAATTTTCGGAAAAGCCGGTGGGAATTGTATAACTGCGTTTTTCCCTTGTCAAATCTCCCGTAAGGGAATCATTTCTCGAACTTCCCCGAGAAGAGGTACCGCTCGAACATCCGGTTGTACTCCGTCCAGCGGGCCCCCTCGCGCAGGTCCGCCATCGCCTCGGTGTAGGCGTTGGCCTTGGCGTCCATGTTCTCCACGAAGTGCAGCAGGATCGCCTCGAGCGTCTTGGGCCGCTTGGGGGAGCCGTACTCCAGCTCTCCGTGGTGGGAAAGGATCATGTGCTTGAGGAGCATCTTCTTTTCGGGGGGAAATCCGCCGATCGCGTCGCAGGCGCGGGAGATCGATTCGGCCCCCATGTACAGGTGCCCCAGCAGCCGCCCCTCGTCCGTGTAATCGAACGTCCCTTCGTAGGAACGCTCCTCCACCTTGCCGCTGTCGTGCAGCAGCGCCCCCGCCGTGAGCAGGTCGCCGTCCACCCCCTCGTAGTGCGCGGAGAGATGCCGGCAGATCTCGGCGACGGAAACCGTGTGCTCCAGGAGCCCGCCGATGTAATCGTGGTGCATGCTTTTCCCCCCGGGGGCCTGCCGGAACCGCCGCGCCGTGTCCGCCTCCGGCGAATCGGAGAACACGTGGTCCAGCAGCCGCCGCAGGTCCGGGTCCGCGACCCCCGCCACCAGGTCCTTCAACCGTTTCCAGAGAGGATCGATCCCGTACCGCGTCACCGGGAGGAAGTCCCCCAGGTCCGGCTTCGCGCCCGCCGCCTTCTGCACGTCGTGCACCTTGAGCTGCATCCGGCCCTGGTACTGGATGGCCGATCCGCTGACCTCCACGATGTCGTCCCGGTCGAACCGTTTTCCGATCTCCTCCGCGCGGTCCCAGACACGCCCTTCGAACTGCCCCGTCCGGTCGCGCAGCGCGAGGGTGAGGTACGGCTTCCCCGCGTTGCTCAACAGCTGCGCCTTGCCGGCGACCAGGAACAAATCGCGCACCTGCTCCCCTTCCTTTATATCCTTGACGAATCTCGTCTTCCCCATCGGATGCACCGTCCTTAATCGGAGAGTTTTTCGAGGATGCGCAGGGCGCCCCGGATCCCGTCCACCGCAGAGGAGACGATCCCTCCGGCGTGCCCCGCCCCTTCCCCCACAGGATACAGCCCTTTCAGCGTGACCGACTCATAATTCTCCCGTTCCACGCGGACGGGGGAGGAGGTGCGGGACTCCACGGCGTAAAGCGTCCCCTCCTGGGAGAGGAAGCCGCGCATCGCGTCGCCGAACTTCCGCAGTCCGAACCGAAGGTCCTCCTCCACCGCCGGAGGGAGGATTCCCGACAGGTTCGCCCGGACGACCCGCGGGGCGAGCGCCTTCCCCCGGCACAGGTTCCGGTCCTTCCTTTCGAGGAAGCCGAGGAGGTTCATTGCGGGGACTCCGTAATCTCCTCCCCCCTTGCGGAAGGCGCGCGCCTCCATCAGTTTCTGGAAATCGACCCCGGCGAGCACGTCGCCGGCGCCGAAGTCGGCGTCGGAGACCGCCGCCACGATGCCGCTGTTGGCGAACCCCGAGTTTCGGGCCTGCGCGCTCATCCCGTTGACGGGCATTCCTTCCGGTGCGGACGATGCGGCCAGCACCTCGCCCCCCGGACACATGCAGAAGGAGTACACACCCCGCCCCGACGGGGCGCGAACCGCCAGGCGGTAATCCGCCGGCGGAAGACCGGGCCGTCCCGCCGCTTTTCCGTACTGGATCGAATCGATGAGTCCCTGGGGGTGCTCTACCCGAAACCCGACAGCGAACGGCTTGGAGGACATCTTCGCGCCGCGTGCCAGAAGCATCCGAAGGGTGTCCCGCGCCGAGTGCCCGACGGCGAGCACGAGGTCCGTGCAGGGGATCTCCTCCCCGTCGGCGAGCCGCGCCGCACGCACGCTCCCTCCCTCGGCCACCACTTCGGCGAGCCGCGCGCCGAACCGGACCTCGGCGCCCAGCCAGAAAAGCTCCTCCCGCATCCTGCGGCAGAAGTCCCGGAGGCGGTCGGTCCCCACGTGGGGTTTTGCCTCCACGGCGAGCCCCGGGATGCCGGCGAACTCCGCGAACGTACCGATCACGTGGGCGACCAGCGGGTCTCCGATGCGCGTCGTCAGCTTTCCGTCGGAAAAGGTCCCCGCCCCCCCTTCCCCGAACTGGGCGTTGCTCTCGGGGTCGAGGACCCCCGATTTCCAGAAGGCGGCCACGTCCCGCGACCGCTCCTCGACGGGCCTCCCGCGCTCCAGAAGAAGCGGGGGGACGCCGAACCGGGCGAGCGTCAGCGCCGCGAACAGGCCGGCCGGTCCCGCCCCCGCCACCACCGGCCGCAGCGCAGGCCTGCGGAATTTTCCGATTCGCAGCGGGTCGGGCCGCGTAGCGACCGGGCGCGCGTTGGCTACACGGGAGCACACGGCATCTTCGAGGCCCGGGGAGCGCAGGGAGCACTCGACGGCGAACACCCGCCGGACCTCTCCCTTCCGCCGGGCGTCGAGGCCGCGCCGGACGACGGAAAAACGTTCTACCTCCTCGTGGGGAACCCCTATAATGGATAGAACCCGCGAAAACAGGCCGTCTTCCGGGAAATCCAGCGCGACGCGGATGTCGGTGATGCGGATCGCCAAACGGTTCCTTCTCCTTATCGTCCTGCTCGCCGTCTCCCTCGCCGCGGCCTCCTGCCGGCCGCTCCTGAAGGAGGTCTTCAAGCCCCCGAAGGTCCGGGTGACGGACGTCCTGCTCGCTTCGAACCCCGTCAACGATCCGAAAGGGCCGTGGGCCTTCACCCTGACCCTGGAAGTGGACAACCCCAACGGCTACCCGCTGAACGTGACCCATGTCGCCTATTCGGCGATCATCGGGAGGGACACGGTCGCGGAGGGCGACCACCGCGAGGAGCTCCGGATCGAGGCCTCCCGCACGACGACGGTCAAGGTGCCGCTTTCGCTTCGGCCGGACGCCTTCCGGGAGGCCCTGCGCCAGGTGCTGCAGAGCCGGCGACTCGATTACGAGTTCAACGGCTCCGTGGGCCTCCAGGCGCCGGTCGTCGGGGTCGTCCGCATCCCCTTCTCCAAGACCGGAAACGTCGACGCGATCGATCTCCTGCGGAAGAAGGGGATCGGGTTCAATTGACGGGGGAGAAAGGCTCCGTTCCCGAAAGGACCGCGAGCAGGTTCTCCGCCGCCAGCCGCCCCATCCGCTCCCGGGTCTCCGCCGTGGCGCTTCCCACATGGGGAAGGAGCACCGCGGAAGGCGCCGCCAGAAGGCCGGGATGCACGACCGGCTCCTTCTCGTAGACATCAAGCCCTGCCGCGAAGATCCCGCGTTCCGCAAGCGCATCCGCCAGGGCGCCTTCGTCCACCACCTCTCCGCGCGCGATATTGACGAGGACCGCGGTCCGCTTCATCCGTGCAAGCCGCTCCCTTCCGATCAGCCCGCGGGTCTCCGGCGTCAGGGGAACGCACAGGATGACGAAGTCGCTCTCGGCCAGGAGCTCGTCGAGCCCCCGGTATTCCACGGAGAGGATTCTCTCGCGGTCCGCGGGAAGCGGCCGGCGGTTGTGGTAGAGAATGCGCATTCCGAACCCCTTCGCGCGAACCGCGACGGCGGCGCCGATCTTTCCCAGCCCGACGATCCCCAGCGTCCCCCCGTAGACGGGGACCCCCAGGAAACCCCACGGGTCCCATCCGGTGAACTCCCCCGCCCGCAACGCCGTTTCCGCCTCGGAGAACTTCCTCGCCGCGGCCAGCATCAACGCGAATCCGAGGTCGGCGGTCGCCTGCGTGAGGACGTCCGGCGTGTTGCATACCCGGATCCCGCGCCGGGTGGCCTCCGCGACGTCCACGTTGTTGACGCCGACGGCATAATTGGAAACCACCTTGAGCGAGGGACCGGCAGCGTCCATGAGGGGACGGTCGATCCGGTCCGCAAGCGTGCACAGGATGCCGGAGGTCCCCGGCGCCAGGCGGAGCAGCTCCTCCGGAGGCATCGGGGCGTCCGGGGGTGGAGCGGCCACCGTGACTTTCCCGGCAAGACGGGCCCCGGATATCCCGGGCAGCCGCCTCGTCACCACAACCTTCGGAAGCATCGAGCTCAAACCCTACTCCTCCCGAGACGGCGAATGCGCGCCTCGAAGAACCAATCTTGGCTCCGGCCGCGGGCGTTCCCGAAATATCGGTCGATCCGCAAGTTTTTCAATTATATATTCAAGCAATGCCATGGACGGACAAAATCGACCCGCTCGACGGCCTGGAAAATGAGATCGCGAACCGGGGGATCGCGTGCGTCAGGGAACGTTTCCGCGTGCCGTCCTTTCCGCAGATTTCCCCGTCCGCGGGATTCCTGTGCGGCGCGGCGGGCGCGTTCCTCCTCGCCTCCGGACGCCCGGTTTCGTCGTTCTTCGCCGGCCTTGCCGGGGCACTGATCCTCCTTCTCGACGCCTGCGGTTTCTCCCCCCTCGATTGGCTGGGTCCCAAGGAGAAGCGGTCCGTTCTGGTCGTTCCGGGAACGTTCTCGGAGGAGAAACGGAAGGCCCTCTTCCTGGCCGTCCCCCTCTATTGCCGCCTCACCCGGGAGGGATACTTCTCCAGGGAAGCGGGGTTCCGGCGCGCAGTTGCGGCCGTGGGCCTCCTCCTTTCCTTTTCGCTCCCGGTCCTGGCGGGGGCGGCGACGCTTCTCTACCTGCCCCCGCTCCCGGCAACCGGGGTCCTGTTGGGAGCGGCGCTTGCGGCGGCGGCCGCGGGAGGATGGATCCGCCGGGATCCCGTCCCCGCCACGCGCAACCTGGCGGCGGAATGGC
>JACRMU010000139.1 GCA_016219515.1 Deltaproteobacteria bacterium | reverse complement strand
GTCGGGGTTACCCAACCGGTCGTCCGCGAACTGTTCGACGCCGGTGTGGATGCGCTGACCAGCGGCAACCACGTATGGGACAAGCGGGAGGGATTGTTCCTCCTGGAAGGGGATTCGAGGGTATTGCGCCCCGCCAACTACCCTCCCGGCGCCGAAGGGCGGGGGTGGGGAGTCTTCCGGGGGCGCAGCGGAGCGGCGTACGCAGTGGTTTCCCTGATGGGAAGGGTCTTCATGGGGCAGAACGACTGCCCCTTCCAATGGATGGACGCGAACCTTCCCGAGATCCGGCGGCAGGCGGCGGCGGTCCTCGTCGACTTCCACGCCGAGGCGACCTCGGAGAAGCGCGCGATGGCGTTCCATCTCGACGGAAGGGTGGCGGCCATCGCGGGAACGCACACCCACGTGCAGACCGTCGATGCGGAGGTCTTCCCCGGCGGGACCGGGTACATCACGGACGCGGGGATGTGCGGCCCATCGGGCTCGGTGATCGGCATGGACCCGAAGGCGGTGCTGCGGCGCTTCCGCCTCCAGGTTCCCGTGCGGTTCGAGGTGGCGTCGGGGGAACCGCAGGCCGCCGGAGTGTTTTTCGACGTCGATCCGGAAACGGGCATCTGCAAGGCCGTGGAGCCGTTTGTCATGAGCGAAAGCCGGATGAGGAGCGCGGACGAATGGAAGAGATTCTCAAGTCCCTGAAGCGCGGAGTCGTGGAAGTCATCAGCGGGGAGGAGCTGGAGCGGAAGCTCGAGCGCTCCCGCAAGGAGGGGCGGCCGCTGCGCGTCAAGGCGGGGTTCGACCCCACGGCGCCGGACCTTCACCTGGGGCACACCGTGCTGATACAGAAGCTTCGGCATTTCCAGGAAGCCGGCCACCAGGTGGTCTTCCTGATCGGCGACTTCACCGGAATGATCGGCGATCCGTCCGGGAAAACGGAGACGCGCAAGGCGCTGACGAGAGAAGACGTCGAGCGCAACGCGGCGACCTACAAGGAGCAGATCTTCAAGATCCTGGACCCGGAAAAAACCGAGGTGCGGTTCAACTCGGAATGGCTCTCCGGGCTTTCCATCGAGGAGATGGTGAGGATCGCGGCGCAGATGACGGTGGCGCGGATGCTGGAGCGGGACGATTTCCGGAAGCGCTACGAGGGAGAACGGCCGATCTCCATCCACGAGTTCCTGTATCCCCTTTTCCAGGGATACGACTCCGTCGCGCTTCGCGCGGACGTCGAGTTCGGCGGAACCGACCAGAAGTTCAACCTGCTCGTGGGGCGCGACCTGCAGCGCGTCTACGGGCAGGAAGCGCAGGTGGTCATGACCACTCCGCTGCTGGTGGGATTGGACGGCGTGAACAAGATGAGCAAGAGTCTCGGGAACTACGTCGGCATCACGGAAGCCCCCGAGACGATCTTCGGAAAGATGATGTCCATCTCCGACGAGCTGATGCTCACGTATTACGAGCTTCTCTCCGACGTCAGCATGAGCCGGCTGGAAGTTCTGAAGAAGGAGATTCGGGACGGCGCCCTCCATCCGATGGACGCGAAGATCTCCCTCGCGGAGGAAATCACCGCGCGCTTCCACGGGCCGAAGGCCGGCAGGGACGCCGTGGAAGGGTTCCGCCGACGCTTTTCCGGCAGGGAATTCCCCGAGGACGCGCGCAGGGTTCCCGGGACCGTCCTGGGAGGCCGGACGGACCTGGCCTCCGTGGTCTCGAAAATATCCGCGTCGTTTTCCTCCCGGTCGGCCGCGCGAAGGCTCATCGAACAGGGAGGGCTGGAGGTCAACGGAGAAAAGGCGTCGGACCCCGCGCGGGAGATCGTACCGGCAGGCGAAATCCGTTTGAAAATCGGGAAGAAGGAATTTGTGATCGTCACCTTCGGATAGGCGGCGGAAACTTCCACTTTTTCCTTGCATCGAATCGCTCGTTCGGCTATATTTCCATGTCCCCTGGAACGGTTGAAGGGATGGTCCTCCCGGGAGTAGAATTGAAGTGGGGAGGGGGAATTATTCCTTGACACGAATTACGCTCTTTCGTATATTAGCAAGTCTGCCTTGAGGGTCTCCCGAAAAGGCGAAGCAGCGGATCTTTGAAAACTGAACAGGGAATGCAGAGGTGCGTAAGGATCCTGTCTTTTCAGTAATTAAGTGGAGAGTTTGATCCTGGCTCAGAACGAACGCTGGCGGCGTGCTTAACACATGCAAGTCGAGCGCGGAAGGGGGGGCAACCCCCTGAGTAGAGCGGCGCACGGGTGAGTAACGTGTGGGTAACCTACCTCCGGGCGGGGGATAACTACTCGAAAGGGTGGCTAATACCGCATGAGACCACGGGGTCCTCGGATCCTGAGGCCAAAGATGGCATCGGCTTGCCGGTGCTGTCACCTGGAGATGGGCCCGCGTACGATTAGCTTGTTGGTGAGGTAACGGCTCACCAAGGCTACGATCGTTAGCTGGTCTGAGAGGATGGCCAGCCACACTGGAACTGAAACACGGTCCAGACTCCTACGGGAGGCAGCAGTGAGGAATATTGCGCAATGGGGGAAACCCTGACGCAGCAACGCCGCGTGGGTGAAGAAGGCCTTCGGGTCGTAAAGCCCTTTCGGACGGGACGAACGCTTCGCGGGGAC
>JACRMU010000154.1 GCA_016219515.1 Deltaproteobacteria bacterium | reverse complement strand
CGGAGATCATCGTCGGCGAAAACGTCCCCTTCATCACGAGCCAGACGCGCGACAACACGAACCTCGCCAACACCATCAACACCATCGAGCGGAAGGACGTGGGCATCACCCTCCGCCTCACACCGCACATCCACGAAAGCGAGTTCGTGAACCTGGAAATCTACCAGGAGTCCTCCGCCATCAAGGGGACCCAGCTCCTCAACGCCAACCAGGTCGGCCCCACGACGACGAAGCGGTCGGCCAAGACCAGCGTCCTCGTCAAAAACGGGGACACCGTGGTGCTCGGCGGGATGATGCAGGACACGCTCACCACGAGCGATAGCCAGGTGCCGCTCCTGGCTGACATCCCTCTTATCGGGAATCTCTTCAAGTTCAAATCGGTCGCCCGCAACAAGACGAACCTTTTGATCTTCCTGACCCCGTACGTCATCAAGGAACCGAAGGACCTTGCGAAAGTGAGCGAGAAGCAGCAGAAAAAAATGGATTCCTTCATCAAGCAAAAGGGGGGGCTGAAGGAACCGCCGATCCCCGAGCTGCTGCCGAAGTGACCCCTTGAGCCGGCAGCCGACACAAGAAACGTTGCAGGACCTGGACGCGCTCGTTCCGGAGGCCGACCTCCTGGGGAAGATCCCGATCGGGTACGCCCGGAAGCACCTGCTGCTTCCCTGCAGGGACGCCGGCGGATCGCTGGTCCTCCTGTCCGGCAGGCCGGACGTTCCCGAGACGATCGACGAGGTCCGGTTCCTGGTGGGTCCGATCCGCGTCCTCCCGGCCTCCGGCGACGCAATCCTCAAAAAAATAGACACCGCCTACGAAAAGATCCATGCGCCGGAACGGGAGATCGTCGACGGGCTCTCCGGGGAATGGAACCTGGACGTGGAGGCGGCCATCGAGGAGACCCGGGACCTCCTGGAAACCCCGGACGAGGCGCCGGTCATCAAGTTCGTCCACTCCCTTCTCTTCCGGGCGATCAAGGAGCGCTCCAGCGACATCCACGTGGAGCCCTACGAGAGGGAGCTCTCGGTCCGGAACCGCGTGGACGGCATCCTCTACCCGATGGTGTCCGCCCCGCGGAAATGGCATGCGCCGGTGGTGTCGCGCATCAAGGTCATGGCGGGGCTGGACATCGCCGAGCGGCGGCTCCCCCAGGACGGCCGGATAAAGATCCGCATCGGGGGGAAGGAAATCGACATCCGCGTGTCGATCGTCCCCACCGCCTTCGGGGAGCGGGCCGTCCTGCGGCTCCTGGACCGGTCCAGCATCCTGCTCGGCCTGACGGACATCGGCCTTTCTTCCGAGGATCTTTCCCTCTTCGAGCGGTTCCTGTCGCGGTCCAACGGGATCGTCCTGGTGACCGGCCCCACCGGATCGGGGAAGACCACGACCCTCTACGCCGCCCTGCGCCGCCTCGACTCGGGGACGAAGAACATCATCACCATCGAGGACCCGATCGAATACCAGATCCAGGGGATCGGCCAGATCCAGGTCAACCCGAAGATCCAGCTCAGCTTCGCCAACGGATTGCGCTCCATCCTCCGCCAGGACCCCGACATCATCATGGTGGGGGAAATCCGGGACGCGGAAACCGCCGAGATCGCCATCCAGGCCTCCCTGACCGGCCACCTGGTCCTGTCGACGCTGCACACCAACGACTCGGCCAGCGCCGTGACCCGCCTCGTGGACATGGGGATCGAGCCGTTCCTGGTGGCCTCCTCCCTCTCCGCCGTCATTGCCCAGCGCCTCATCCGGAAACTGTGCCCGGCCTGCCGGGTCCCCTACGACCCGTCTCCCGCGCAATGGGGGAAACTGGGGCTTTCGGCGCCTCCCGAGGGGCCCTTCCACGCCGCCGCCGGATGCCCCGACTGCCTGAACACGGGATACCTGGGCCGGATCGGGATCTTCGAGATCCTTCCCGCGGACGACCGGTTGCGCTCGCTGATCCTCACGCGCTCCGACGCCGACGGGATCAAGTCGTTCGCCGTCTCCCGCGGCATGCGGACGATCCTGGCCGCGGGTGCGGAGAAGGTGCGCCAAGGGATCACCTCCGCGGAGGAGGTCCTGCGCGTCACGCAGGAAGACTGACGGGTTGCCCTGATGCCCACCTACAAGTACACCGCGATCACCAGGGCGGGCGACGAGCGGAAGGGAAACGTCGACGCCGACAACCTCTCCGCGGCCCGCAGGAAGCTCCACGCGGAAGGATCGTATCCCCTGACGCTCGCGGAGAGCACGGGGAAAGCCGGTCTTTTCCCCTCCTTCTCCCTCCTGGGCCGCCAGGAGTTCCTCCCCCTCCTGACGCGCCAGCTGGCCACCCTCGTCGGCGCGGGAGTCCCGGTGGTCTCCGCGCTGCAGTCCCTGGCCTCACAGATGGAGGACCCCGAGGGCCGTCGCGTGGTGGTCGACCTGCAGGAAGCCGTGCGCGGAGGGACCCCCTTCGGACGGGCGATCGAAGCACATCCGGAGATGTTCCCGGAGCTTTTCGCAAGCATGGTGCGGGCCGGCGAGGAGAGCGGGATGCTTTCCCTGTCGCTTTCCCGCCTTGCGGACCACCTGGAAGGACAGGCGCGGACGAAAAACCGCGTGCGGGCCGCCCTCACGTACCCGGTGCTCATGGCCGTCGTCGCCACGCTGGTGGTCATTTTCCTGTTGACGGTCGTCGTCCCGAAGATCGTCGGGGTGTTTTCCCACCTCGGCCGCGCCCTCCCGCTCCCGACCCGCGCGCTGATCGCGGTGACCGACGTCTTTTCCGCCGGATGGTGGGTGATGCTTCTCCTGCTCGCGGGGGGGATCCTCCTGGGAAGGCGCCACCTTTCCACGGAGCGGGGAAAGCGGTCCCGCGACTCCCTGATCCTGCGGCTCCCTCTCTTGGGGCGCCTCGCTCACCTGTCGGCCCTCTCCCGCTTCTGCCGCACCCTGTCCACTCTGGTGGCGGGCGCGATCCCCGTCGACCGCGCGCTCCGGATCGTCGCCCCTGTGGTGGGCAACCTGGCGATCTCGGAGCGGATCGCTGCGGCGGCCGACCGCGTGGTGGAAGGCGCGCCCCTTTCCGAGGCCCTGCGGGTCCACGCCGAGATCCCCCCCACGCTCGTGCAGATGGTGGCGGTCGGCGAGGAGAGCGGGAAGCTCGACTTCATCCTTACGAAAATGGCGGATGCCATCGACGGAGAGATCGAAACGAGGCTTTCGCGGCTGCTGTCCCTTCTGGAACCCTTGATCATCTTGTTGATGGGGATGGTGGTCGCCGGCATCGTCATCTCCATCCTGCTGCCGCTGCTGGAAATCTCCCAGATCGTCCGGTAAGGAGGACCAAGGAATGCACCCACGTGAAAAGGATCGGAACCGGCTGCGGAACCGGGCCGGGTTCACGCTCATCGAGATCATGGTCGTCATCGTCATCCTGGGGCTTCTGGCCGCGCTCGTCGTTCCCAAGCTGGTCGGTCGCACGGAGGAGGCCAAGAAGACGCAGTCCCGCATCCAGATCAAGAACCTCCAGCAGGCGCTGGAGCTGTTCAAGCTGGACAACGGATTCTATCCGGCCACCGACCAGGGGCTCGAGGCCCTGGTGCGGGCGCCCGAAGGCGGCAGGACCCCGAAGAACTACCGGAAGGGGGGCTACATCGAACGGGTCCCGAAGGACCCCTGGGGCAACCCTTACGTATACGCATCGCCGGGGCTGCACGGGGACATCGACATCAGTTCGTACGGCGCCGACGGAGTGCAAGGCGGGGATGGCGAAGATGCCGACATCAACAGCTGGGATGAAAAGTAGCCCGCCTTTCTCCCCGGCCCGGCGGAAAATGCGGGGTTGCCGCGGCTTCACCCTGATCGAGCTTTCGGTCGTTCTCTTCATTCTGGGGCTCGTCTTCTGGCTGGCGGCGCCCCGGCTCGCCGCCGTGGGGGAACCGGGCCGCGGGTCGGTCTTCCGCGAGCTGGCGGCGGGCTCCGAGGAGGCGTTCGACCTCGCGCTCTTCGAAAAGCGGGAGGCGCGCCTGATCCTCGACCCTGCCGCGGGCACGTACCGGTTCCAGGTTGCGGGCGGAGCGAAGTACGCTTCTTCCCCGAAACCGCTGGGCAGCCGGCTGGCGATCACGGGAATCCGCATCGAGAACGAAGACCGCCCGCTGGACACGGTCACCGAAATCCGTTACCTGCCCGGGGGGAAGGTCCCCGCCGCCCGGATCTTCTTCCGCGACAGCGGGCCGGAGGGGGGACCCACGGAGTGGACGCTTCGGATCAACCCCTTCGACGGGTCGGTGGACGTGCTGGAGGGGACGGTGGTCAAGGATGCTTAGCCCTCATTTCTCCCCGGGCTCCCGCCGCGCGCGCCGGAAAGGATTCACTCTCCTCGAAGTCCTGGTATCGCTGGCCATCCTGTCGTCGGTCCTCGTGATCGCCTACCGGGTGATGACGGACGCGATCGCGGCCGAAACGCGCTCGGAGCACTGGACCGCGGCGGCCTACCTGGGCGAAGCGGTCCTGCGCGAAGCCGCCTCCACCTTCCCCGACGTCGGGGAGACCACCGGCCGCTTCTCCCCCCCGGACGATATGTACACCTGGGTCCGGGCCGTCCGGCAGGCCCCCCACTCCGACGCCGTCGAAGTCCGCGTGACCGTGAAATGGAGCGAGGGAGGCGGCGAGGAATCGGTGGAGCTCGCCGGCATCGCCGTCAAATGAGCGGCTCCTTCCGGCGCCTCGCGGCGAACCCCGGCAAGAAATGCGGCTTCACGCTCGTCGAGGTCCTTCTCGCGCTTGCGATCCTGGCGACGGTCCTCACCCTGCTGCTGTCCGCCTTCACCGGAGCCGGCCGTGGCCTCGACCTGTTGACGGAACGCTCCGGCCAATTCCGGCAAATCCGGATCGGCATGGACCGCATCGGCGCGGACCTCATGGGGGCCTTCTCCACCCCCACCGTCGAAACCACGGCGTTCACGTGCCGGGCCGACCGGTTCTCGGGGAAGCCGGCCTCCACCCTGGTGTTCACCGCCTTCGCCCTGCCGGACCCCACGGGCGCCCGCCCCGCCACGGACATCGTCAAGATCCGGTATTACCCGAAGGTCGGCAGCGACGGGAAAACGATCGACCTTTATCGCGAGCAGTCCGACATGCCACTGATCGAAAACAAGATGCCCACCACCGAGTCCCGCCTCGCGTCGGGCCTCTCGGGGTTCCGCGTCGAACTGTCCTCCGGGGAGAAGTGGACGACGGATTGGCCGTCGGGGGACGCCGGCGCATCGAAGGGCCGGTTGCCGAAAAAGATCTCGTTCGTGTTCACGGATTCCCAAGGAAAGGAGTTCCGCAGAACCCTCTACCTCCCTCTCGCCGGGCAGGAATCCTCCATCCTCCTCTCCGGAAAACGGGCAGGGAAATAGTGCGCCGTCCCGCAAATCCATCGGCATTCGATCGCCGCCGCCGGAACGAGGCGGGTGTCGCCCTTCTCGTCACGCTCCTGGTGCTGGTGCTGATTGTGCTGCTGACCATCGAGATCTTCCGCGTCGGGGCGCGGGCGGCCCAGACGGGGGCCTACGGTCGGGATTCCATCCGATGCGCCCTCGTCGCCGAGGGCGGCATCGCGGCGGCAAAGGTGGCTCTCCGCGAGGACTCCAGGGACAACGATTACGACACCCTGAACGAAATCTGGTCGCGGCCCGCCCCTCCCATCGAGCTCGGCGACGGAACCATCAACGTGACCGTCGAGGACGAGGAGCGGAAATTCAACCTCAACCGGCTGATCCTCCCCAACGGGAACGCGCCGGACGAGCAGCGGCTCGCCGTCTTCCGAAAGCTGCTCGCCAACCTCGGCATCGACCCCCTGGTGGCCGACGCGACGATCGATTGGCTCGACAACGACGACACGACCCGTTCGGGGGGGGCCGAAAGCTCCTACTACCTCTCGCTGCCCGTTCCTTACCGGGCGAAGAACGACCTGTTCGACACGGTGGAGGAGCTTCGCCTGGTCCGGGGGGTGACGAAGGAGGCGTTCGAGAAACTCAAGCCCTTCGTGACGGTCTACTCGTCCGGATTCGTCAACATCAACACCGCCCCAAAGGAAATCCTGATGGCGCTCTCCGCGGGAAAGGACGCCTCGGACGGCGGAGAGATCGGCGGGGCGGCGGCCGACCAGATCATCGAATACCGGAAGGACAAGCCGTTCCAAAAGACGCGGGACATGCAAAACGTCAGCGCCCAGCTCAAGGACCTCTACGACAAGACCCGGTTCCGGGACCTCATCGAAGTCAAGAGCACGGCATTCCGCGTCCGCTCCACGGGAGACTTTGGGGGGACCGCCCGGACGGTCGACGCCGTGGGGGTACGGTCCGGAAATGATATACAATGGCGCTACTGGCGTTTAGAATAGGCAGTATCCAATTCCAATTGCGGGGTGTTCGATGTCTCGATTTTCCAGAGCCGTCCTGGCAGGTATCCTTCTAACCGCCGTCCTTTCGGGCACGGCCGCCGCGGAGATCACCCTGCCGGTGAACGACAACAACGCCGGCTTCTTCGACCAGCCGTCGGTGACGATGGACGGAGCGACCGCTCGCGTCGCCTTCATCGGCGACAACGCCGCCTCCGGCGTCTACAAGGTCTATTACGCTGCGGTGAACGGCAACACGAATTTCGCCAACCTGTCCCTTGTCCGGGACAACACGGTCCTCCTTACCTCCGCGACGGCGGTCGACAACTCCACCTCCCCCAACGACGCCTACTACGACGCCCGGCACCCAAAAATCGCCATGCGCTCGTCCACCGAGGCCGTGATCCTCTTCCAGGCGAAGCCGGCCGTCTCGGACACCGTTTACCGGCCCTACATCGCGCGGCTGACCCTTTCGGGGAACACGGTGACCTCGATCTCCGTGCGGAAGACGATCTTCGCGTCGGGAGTCCTCGACACCGTGGACATCGAAGACCTCTCCTTCGGGATCGTCACGACCGACAATTCCGCGCGCATCGCGTTCGGGACCAAGTCGGCGATCGGCGCATCGGAAACGTTCCAGGTCTATTTCGCGCGGGTGGGGCTCGACAACGCGACGGTCGTCGGCACGCCGATCCAGCTTTCTTCCCTCACGAACTCCGACGGGCTCCGCCCGCTCCCCAGCCTGCGCCTCGACACGGCGAACCGGGCGCACGTGGCGTGGGCCGCGAACTTCGGGTCCTCGGGGCCCGCCCCGGTCTACTACGCGATGGTCAAGGAAACGAGCGGCGTGGACAACCGCGTCATCTCGGCGACCCAGGTGATCGGGGGCGGATTCCGGTGGGGTTTCCCGAGCGTTCAAGTTTTCAGCAACAGCTCCATCGTCGTCCTTGCCGCCGACGAGACGGTTTCGGGCCAGGCCGGCAACATCGGCTTCATCAACTTCAACCCCGACGCGGACAACCAGGACGGCACGCCGGTGCAGGTGGCGTCGAACACGTCTTTCTTCATCACCCCCCCGGGGGAACTGATCCTCCCCGACGAATTCAACCTCTACCGCCCCGATGCGTTCCTGGATTCGAGCGGCCGGATCCATATGACGGGATACGGCGTGGGAGGCACCCGCTGCACCTACTACGCATTCCACCTGATTTCGACGTCTCCCTTCTATGAAATCCAGACGGTGCGCGCGCAGGCGGGGCTCGACTCCCTTGAGTACCCGCGTGAGATCTCCGGAGATTACACCCGCGCCGCGTTCGGGTTCCTCAGTTCTGGGAAAGTGATCGTCTTCTGGTCCGGTGGTCTGACTTCGGGCGGATCGATCCGGAACATCGACGTCTCCACCTTGCCGACCACCGCGATCGTCACACCGGCCGAAGAGTCCGGGTGCTCGATGGTCGCCGATCCCCGCTCCGGGGAGCGCGGGCGGATCGCCGGCGCCGCCTTCCTCTTCCTGCCCGCCGTCGTCCTCGCGGTCCGGCGGATCTCCCGCCGCAGGCGGAAAGCGAGCAGGAGGACCGTTGCATAGCACGCTTCGCCCGTCTCCACCGCCTCGCGGCGAACCATGGTGAGAAATGCGGGCGAATAGCGGATTCGCCCGGGGCCGGCATCTCATCGCCACCCTGGGCATTCTTCTTTTCGCGTTTATCTTGCTGTCGACCTTCCTTTACACCCTCCCCGAGGAGACGTTCCTTTCCCCGTTGCGTTCGTCTCTCTCCCGCCAGGGGATCGACTTCACCTGCGACGAGAGCCGCCTCCTGTTCCCGCTGGGCATGGAATTCCGGAATCCCGTGTTCGCTCCGCGGGGAGGCAGCGCCGTTTCCTTCGAATCGGCCGCCGCCTCCTGGGAATGGACGGGGCTGTTCCAATGGCTTCCGTTCCATCTCCGGGCGACGCGTGGGCATGCGGCGGCGGACATCCGCACCTCCGCGCTGTTCTCGAACCCGGGAAAGGTGCGGCTGCGCCTTTCGCGGGTCGGATCGTCCGACCTGGCCGCTCTCTTTCCCGCCACGGCGGCGACCGGGTTCCTGATCGACACCGTCGAATTGCAGTGGAAACGAACGGCCGCCGGGTCGGTTTCGGGAGCGGGGGAAGGGTCCTTCTCATGGCTCCGGCTTCCGGTCCCGGCGCGCGACTCCCCCGTGCGCGAGGCCCTGCTCCGGGACGTCCGGCTGAAGTTCGTCGTCCGCGAGGGGACCATCCACGTAACCTCTTTCACGGGGAGCTACGAAGGGTCCCCCGTCGACGGAACGGGGGAGATCGCCCGCTTCCTCACCCCTTCCGCTTCGTCCATCACGTTCCACTTGCGGATTCAGAACCCCCTCGAGGGGAAGATCGCAACCCTATTTGACCTGGTGGCGAAAAACGTCAAGAATGCTAATCTGAGGATCAACGGAACCCTCCTGTCTCCGACGGGGGAGTTCCAGTTCTTTTAGGAACGGGGAATGAATATCCTCGGCGTCTCCATAACGCGAAACCACCTCTCGGCGCTCCTGTGGGAACCGTCCCTGTTCTCCTCGCGCGTCGCCTTTTCCTGCACGGTCCCCTGCCAGGAGCCGTACGGCGGGCCGGACGACGCCGCAAGACTCGCGGAGGAGGTCCGCAAGGGGGCCGGGGGGACGGGAATCCCTTCCACCGTGCTGTCCCTTCCGCCTTCCTGGACGTATCTGCGCCAGGTCGAGCTCCCCGTGAAGGACCTCCAGCGGGCGAAGAAGATCCACGTCTCCGAGCTCGAAGGGAGCCTTCCGCTCGAGGACGAGGCGATCCTGTCCGATATCCTTCCCTCCCCGCCGGGGCAGCCCGGAAAGTTCCTTGCCGTCGCCGCCCGCAGGGAGACCGTGGAGAAAACCGTCGCCGTTTTCGCGGGCGCCGGTTTCCGCGTGGACCGCGTCGTCACCGACCACGTGTCGATCCTCTCCGCCCTCCTCTCATCGAACGCTTCCGCGGACGGGCTGATCCTTTCGACCCTTTCCGATATCGTCATCCTTCGCACGGAGGCGGGGGGCGTGCGCCGGGTGCGCCAATTCCCCGCCGCCATGGCGGACGATGCCGCCGGGCTGGCGAAGGAATGGCGGGAACTTTCGACGGGAGAAACCGCGCCGGATGCTCCCCTGCCGGTAACGCTGCTCGGCGAACCGCCGGCCGGCCTTTCCGAAGAGTTGGCCGGCGCCGTACGTTTCCGACTTCCGGAGGGCGCTGGGGACGTCTCGCCCCGCGCCTACGGGGCCGCCAGGGTATTTTCCTTTCCGAAGGAGCTCGGCGGATTTTCCCTGCGAACCTCGGCGGAGGCGGAATCGGAGCAAAGCCGGGAGCGGCGCAGGGTCCGCATCGCTTCCGCCGCCGCCGCGGCGGCGTTCGTCTTCGCATTGGCCGCCCTGGAAGTCGCCCAATGGGCCGAGGCGAGAAAGGTCGCGGCGGTCCGGGCGCAGATCCGGAAGGAGTTTATGGAAGCCGTCCCCGGCGCGAAGGCGGGGGCGGGCATCCAGGAAACCGCGCAGATCCGCGGAAAGATCCAGTCGCTTCTCCGGCAGCAGAAGGAAATGGGGATCGAATCCGCGGGCCTTTCCGCATCCCTGAGAAAAGTTTCCCAGTCGCTCCCCCCGAAGGAAAACATCTCCTTGAAAGAGGTGTCGTACGAATCGGGAAGGATGCGGCTTTCCGGCGAGGCGGGCGGGACGCAGCAGGTCGAAAAGTTCCGGACGGCCCTTTCGTCTTCCTTCGGACCGGAGATGAACGTCACCGTCCAGGAGTCCCAGGGGGCGAAGGGCGGCGCCATCCGGTTCACCATTCTCATCGAGAAAGGGAGCGCGGGCCGTGCTTCGTGACCGCGAAAAAGCGTTTCTCCTGCTGGGAGGGATCGCCGCTGCGGCGATCCTCCTGCTCACGCTCGTCGTCGTCCCCGGCGTGGCCAAGGTCAAGAGTCTTTCGCGCCAATTCTCCCAGGCCGGGAAGGACCTGGCCGAGCTGCGGAAGATGCGCCCGGAACTGGAGCGGACCGACCGGGAGGTGCGCCAGAAAACCGGCCGCGTCGCCGGCTCGGCCAACACCGCCGAATCTCCCCTTGCCCGCCTGACGTCCGCCGTTCAGGAGGCCGGTTTCCCGCAATCGGCGTTCAGCCTGAAGTCCGGCGGGGTGAAGGACGGGGAGTTCCTTCGGGAAGAGACGTTCGACCTGAAGATCGAGAACCTCACCTACCTGGAGGCGGTGCGGCTTGCAACGCGGCTCGAAACAGGCCCCCTGCCCGTCGCCATCCGTTCCTCCCAGTTGAAGAGCCGGTACGACGACGCCAAGTACCTCGACGCGACCTTCCGGATAGGGTACCTGCTTCCCCTGGGCCGATGACCCGCCGCATCGTATTCCTTTTCCTGGCCGCCTCCCTTCTGCTGCCCTGCTGCAAGGAGGAGGGCGGCTCTTCGCAAACGGGCGCCACGGTCACGAAGGAAGTGCCTTCGGCGAAGGAATCGCCCGGGGACATCAAGGAGAGGGAGACGAAGGAGCCGCCGGCCCCGCAGGGAGACAGGGCCGCCCCGTCCCACAAGATCCGCAGGGAGGGTCCTGACTCCGCACCGGCGGTCGGCGCCGAGGATAATAGCGTAAGATAGGACGTACCCGCCCCTCGCGCGACGTCGCAAGACGGTCGCCGCAGGGCAATCGTACGGATGACGATAGAACTTCATTCATAGGAGAAAAGAGTGTCGGGGAAAAGAATCCTACTGTTATTCTTCGCCCTCTCGGGGATCCTGATCACCGGTTTCTACGAAGATTGCGGGATTCCGGCAGGAGGCCGGGCTCACCCGGGAACGGCGATTGCGGGAACGACCGGCGGGCAATCTACCGTGGGCGTCAAGGTCACCCGCCAGGTCCCCTTCGCGGTGGAATCGCTTCGCGACGTCCAGGCGAACGCGCCGTCCAGACAGCAGCCGGCTTCAAGGGACCGCGCCGTACCATTCAAGAGGATCCAGAGGCCCGGCGATGCACCGGTTTTCGCGCCAAGTTTATATTTAACCCTTTCCCCGGCGGTCTCCGCCCTCTTTGCCCCGGCGTCGATGGCGCCGGCGCTCGACAACAACTTTACCGGACTCGGCAACCCGGCGGCCGGCTCGGACATCATCCCCCCCGACACGAACGGGGCGGCGGGTCCGAACCATCTCGTCAGCATCATCAACAGCGAATTCGGCGTTTTCAACAAAGCGACCGGACTAATGTCTACGAGCGTCGTTTCCTTGAGCAGCTTCTGGTCCTCCCTGGGATCGCCCGCCACCCGCCCTTTCGATCCGAGAGTCCTCTTCGACCAGCACAGCGGGCGTTTCATCGCCTCCTCCGCTTCGGGAACGGGCGTGACCGATTCCTGGCTCCTGATCGCCGT